>NZ_OX031157.1:320833-641666 GCF_943736995.1 Sporosarcina sp. Marseille-Q4943
TTGCATATGTACACGCCATAAAGCATCCATATCGCTGCTACTCGTGTCAGTTAATAATTTTAACATCGATTGACCAAGGGCAACGATAATCGCTTGGACGTGTCCGACATGTTCAGCAAGCTTTACGGCGCCGTCCTGTTTTGAAAAATCCGATTGGATAATTTGAAAGGAACAGTCTGGGTGTTTTTGTGTTAATTCTCTCTTCAACTCTGCTGCCCGCTCTGCGTTACTATTGTAATGAAGATACAAGGACCATCCGTCGGCGGCGAGTTTACGGCTAATCGCTTCCCCGATGCCTCCGGATGAACCTAGGATCACTGCATAGCGTTTCATTTCAGCCTTCTTTTGAGCTTGGGACGATTGTCATGACAGTATGGCTTTCTTCATTGGAAATCGTCTTAAACGCGTCCTGCAAATGCTCAATTCCAATTTTCTCAAGAGTCGGTACAACATCGAAAAGGTTCATACCATTAAAGTTATATTGCGTGAACTGATTTGAGATGAATTCGATGGAGTTCAATGAACGCATGAATTGGCCAATCCTACGCTTTCTTGCGCGGTTTAGATCGTCTTCGGAAATCGTCCAATTTTCCGCTAGGGATTTCAATGTAGTGCGAACGGCAGCTTCCAATTCAGCCGGCTTATCCGTATCCGATTCGACCATTGCGAACCCGAAGCCCTTCTCGAATATGAAATCATAATGGTATGTTTCATCGATCAAATGTTCCTTATATGCATTCGTGTAAAAATCGGAAGTCCGACCGAACAAAATATCGAGGAGAAGATTGACCGACAAATCTTGGCGAAGCATTTCATCGCCTTCCATCAGTGTATTGTTGCACTTCATGCCATAATTGAATTTCGGTCGCAGTACATCCATTTCAAGAACGGTTTTCTTCTTGTTCGCTTCCACCGGCTCTTCAGGATATTTGCGCGTAATTTCCTCAGGCTCCGAAAACTCTTTGCTGTTTTGGTCCTCACGGATAAAGTTCATCATCTCTTCGGGATCTACAGCTCCTATGACAAAAACAGTCATGTTCGAAGGATGATAAAATGTTTCATAACATTCATAAAGGTGCTCGGCTGTAATCTCCTGAATTGTGTCGACCGTTCCCGCTATATCGATATTGATAGGATATTCCTTGTATAGGCTTTGAATCGTCCCAAAATAATTGCGCCAATCCGGATTGTCGTCATACATCGTGATTTCTTGCGCAATGATGCCTTTTTCCTTTTCCACTTTTTCTTTTGTGAAATAAGGCTCTTGAACGAAATCAAGCAGCACTTTCGTGTTTTCATATAAATTCTCAGTCGTGGAGAATAAGTAGGACGTGCGCGTGAATGAAGTAAATGCATTCGCGGAAGCACCTAGGACGCCGAATTTTTGAAATACGTCCCCTTCTTTCTTATCAAACATCTTATGCTCAAGGAAATGGGCAATCCCATCGGGAACAGTGACGTATTCGTCCTTGCCCCTCGGGATGAACGTCCTGTCAATTGAACCATATTTTGTTGTAAACGTTACATACGTTTTTGAAAATCCTCGCTTAGGCAAAATATACACGTGTAGGCCATTGTCGAGCCTTTCGTGGAATAAAGTTTCCTGTAAGTTGTCAAACGTAATTTTCTCCATCGTTACGCCTCTCTTCCCGATAACAAATAGATGAGTTCAGGGTGGATCTGTGATGCCATTTGTTTAACATCTTCAATGGAGACCGCTTCCCATTTGGCGATCCATTTATCGGCCGTGAAATCCTCATCCAACTGTTTGTATTGATCGTATATCTCGATTTGGCCCCTTGCAGAGTCGAATGCGCTGCGGATGCTGTTCGTCAATAAAGCGACTGTCTGATCGAGCTCCAAATCTGAGACGACACCATTTTGCAGTGCATCGATCTGCTCATCGATCAATTTCACGGCTTTCTCCTCGAGGTCCGCATCAATTCCAGCCATAACATACAGTATGCCGTAGTAAGCTGCATAAGCGCTATTGACGGTGTACGCCATGCTTTCTTTCTCACGAACATTCATAAACAACTTGCTATGTGCGAAGCCGCCCAACACACCATTGGTTACTTGCATTTTAGGATAGTCAGGATGGAAGAAGGAAACCGGGGTGCTATATCCGACTTGCAGCTTCCCTTGCTTCATGTCTTGCCGTTCAAATACTTTCCGCACCTCTTTTGCTTCCATCTCTTGCTGTTCATATTGCGTTCTCGTAACATCCCTCGCAGGAAATGCAAACATCGCTTTCACTTTCTCAACGAGCTCATCTTCCTGGACATTTCCGACGACATAAATGTCTATTTCATCTTCATCCAACATTCTCTTGTATGTATCAAGGAGCGTTGCACTCGTAATGCTTTCAACATCCTCTTCGGTGCCGCTAGCCGACATGGAAGCAGGGTCATTCGGACGCATCAGTTCGAGCATTCGTTTATGGGCATATCTTCCCTTATCATCATAAATGGATCGGATTCTCTCAATCACCGTCCGTTTTTCACGGTTGACGACGGACTCATCGAAAGTTCCATCCTTGAAGTTCGGATTGAAGATGACTGACCGAACCATTTTCAACGCTTCATCAAATACGCCGGTTGTTGAAAGGTATTCATCATTTACACATTCCATATTCAACGAGACGATATGTGCATTCCCTCGTTTTCCTGCATCCATGTAAAAAACAGTGCCATATAATTCATCCAACGCTTTCCGCAAATCGCTCTGTTTCGGGTGATCAGCGTTTGAATCTTGGAGGACATTTGATAGAACCGCACGATAAGCTGCCTGTTTTTCATCCAGTTCAGCCAACCATTTAATGGACATCGTAATTGTTTTGAATTGCTCTGTCTTGCGGATATATAAATTGACTCCCTTTTGAAGCTTGACCTTTGTAAACATACGGACACCTCGTTTTTTTCTTTATTATACGAATACCTTCCTACAATATACATTTCATCATGTAGGCAAGGCAAAACAAACGCGTTTTAAGATAAAACCGCCTGAACCCCAACGAAGGGAATCCAGGCGGTAAAAGAATCTGTTATCTGCTGCCTTTGATATAAGGCACTCCGTTCGCTTTCGGCGCATTCGCCTTTCCGATGAATCCTGCAAGGGCGAGGATCGTCAAGACGTACGGCAAGATGTGGAAGTAGACAGTCGGGATTTTCTGAATGAAATCGATATCGATAGATCCCGCACTGATTGCTAGCGCTTGGGCAACGCCGAAGAATAATGCTGCACCCATCGCACCAATCGGATGCCACTTTCCGAAAATCATCGCCGCCAACGCCATAAATCCTTGACCGTTGATCGTTGCATGACCGAAATCGCCGGTCATTGTTTGTGAGTAGATAGCCCCACCGATACCCGCGAGACCACCTGAGATGATGACTGCCGTGTAACGGATTTTTGCCACATTGATACCCATCGTGTCTGCAGCCATCGGATGCTCTCCTACTGAACGCAGTCGAAGGCCGAATGGTGTCTTGTAGATGACAAACCATGCAATCACTGCGACAAGTATTGCCAATACGGAAGTACCGTAAACCGATTTGAAGAACATCGGTCCAATAACTGGGATGTCCTGCAAAAACGGAATGTTAATGCGCGGAATTTTCTTTTGGATAAAATCCGTCTGTCCTTTTCCGAACATCATTTTCACAGAGAACAATGCAATTGCAATACCGAGCATATTGATGGCCACCCCGGAAACGACCTGGTCTGCCCGGAAGGAGACCGAAGCAACAGCATGCATGATCGAAAAGATGCCGGAAGCTAGCATGGCAACTAACAACGCAATCCATGGAGTCCATCCGCCAAATACGTCGGCATATGCCAAGTTAAAGACGATTCCTATGAATGCACCCATGACCATCAGGCCTTCGAGTCCGATATTGACAACTCCGGAACGTTCAGAGAAAACGCCACCGATGGCAGTTAGAATGAGAGGGGCGGCATAAGCGATCGAAGTCGGCACAATAAAATATAGAACTTCCAAAAAGCTCATGTCATTTCGCCTCCTTTTTCTTCTTATTCAACCGTTGCAGTCCCACACGGATGATATAACCGCAGGCGACAAAGAATATGATGAGTGCAATGACGATTGAAACGATTTCAAGGGGAATGCTTGCTGCATTCGGCATGTTATTCGCGCCGTATTTCAACGATCCGAACAATGATGCACCGAAGATGACACCGATCGGGGAGTTGGCACCGAGCAATGCGACGGCAATCCCGTCAAAACCAATACCAGTGAATCCGCCTTGGTTCGTCATGCTTCCAAATGTCCCAAGACCCTCCATGGCGCCCCCCAGACCCGCAAAAGCACCCGAGATAACCATGGACAAAATAATGTTTTTATTTACATTCATCCCTGCATATTGGGATGCGTTCTCGTTAAAACCGACAGATTTCAATTCGAATCCAGTTTTCGTTTTTTCTAGGATGAACCACATGACAACGACCATGGCAAGTGCTATAAAAATCCCATAGTGCAGCGTGGAATAATCGGTCAAATTCGAAAGGAAGTCCGAACGCAAAGAAGCAGTTGGCTGTATTTTGTCTGTTTTATAGCTTCCACCGGATA
The DNA here is from genome assembly GCF_943736995.1 of Sporosarcina sp. Marseille-Q4943. Classification (GTDB taxonomy): domain Bacteria; phylum Bacillota; class Bacilli; order Bacillales_A; family Planococcaceae; genus Sporosarcina. The sequence goes on from NZ_OX031157.1 coordinate 325,422, forward strand.
CTGTTTTGATTAACGCGTTCACAACATGAAGTGCAACATAGTTCATCATGATCGTGACAATTACTTCATGGACCCGTAACGTTGCTTTCAAAATGCCCGGCACCAAGCCCCATAGCGCCCCAGCCAATGCTGCAGCCAATAGGGCGAAAGGCAAATGAATGTACATCGGTAATTCAAATGCCGCACCGACGTACGCCGCAGCAAACCAGCCAACCATGAGCTGCCCTTCGACACCGATATTGAAAAGCCCTGTACGGAAAGCGAATGCGACCGCTAGACCTGCTAGGATATACGGGCTTATTTGCCGAATCGTCTCACCGATGGCATAGCTATCTCCGAATATACCGTTCCATAATGCTATATAACCCGCCACTGGATCGTAGCCGCTGAAAAGCATGACGACGGCTCCGACGAGTAAACCGAGAATGATCGAAATGATCGGCACTAAAATGTTGATTACTTTATTCGACATTTCGATCTGCACCTTCTTTCATATCTTGTTGCCCCTTCTCTTTCGCTGAATGCCCGGCCATTAAGAGACCAAGTTCCTTTTCGGTCGTTTCCGCTGGAATGACCGTATCGACGATCTGGCCATCGTGGATGACCGCAATACGGTCAGACACGTTCATGACTTCATCTAGTTCAAAGGAAATGAGGAAAACCGCTTTTCCTTTATCACGTTGTTCAATAAGCCTTTTATGGATGAATTCGATCGCCCCGACATCCAGTCCTCTCGTCGGCAATGCAGCGATCAGCAGCTCTGGATTGCGCGACACTTCACGTCCGATGATCAGTTTTTGTTGATTCCCACCGGATAAGGCACGAGACAGTTCGTGTTCGCCCTGCGTCCTGACGTCATACTCTTCAATGATTTTCTTTGCCTGCTCGGAGACGACATCATAATGCATGAGGCCGTTCTTGGAATACGGCTCATGGTAATACTCCTGTAGAGCGGCGTTGTAACCGACTGAGAAATCGAGAACAAGTCCGTGTTTATGACGGTCTTGCGGAATATGTCCCAACCCTGCCTCCGTAATTTTTCTTGGCTTCAATCCCGTAATATCTTTTGAATTGATCGTAATCTTTCCGCTCTTCACCTTTCGAAGACCAGCAATCGCTTCAATCAATTCGGATTGCCCATTCCCATCGATACCGGCCAAACCGACAATCTCACCTTTTCGGACAGAAAGATTCAATCCCTTTACTTTTTCGATTCCCCTATAATCCAATACTACTAGATCTTCAATCTTCAAAACTTCTTCCTGCGGATTAGCAGGACCTTTTTCCGTCTTGAATGTAACTTGCCTACCAACCATCAAAGTGGCAAGTTCTTCAGGATTCGTTTCGGAAGTTACTACCGTCCCTATCCCTTGCCCTTTTCGGATGACAGTGACCCTATTGGAAACGTCCATGATCTCTTGCAACTTATGGGTAATGAGGATAATTGATTTCCCTTCGGTAATAAGTTTTTTCATAATACCAATTAATTCCTGTATTTCTTGAGGCGTCAAGGAAGCAGTAGGCTCGTCAAAGATTAGTATATTTGCACCACGGTAAAGAGTTTTCAGAATTTCCACCCGCTGTTGCATTCCAACCGAAATATCTTCGATTTTAGCGTAAGGATCGACATTTAACCCGTAAGTCTTGGAAATTTCAGCCACTTTCTTTGCCGCATCTTTTATATTGACGACACCCATCTTTTTCGGCTCATTGCCTAAAATGATATTTTCAGTGACTGTCAAGTTTTCGACGAGCATGAAATGTTGGTGAACCATTCCAATCCCTAGATCATTTGCAACATTCGGACTTGTTATATTAACCTTTTTCCCGTTGACCCGTATTTCTCCCTCATCGGGTTGATAAAGTCCGAACAATACATTCATCAATGTCGTTTTTCCAGCGCCATTCTCACCTAGAAGCGCATGGATTTCCCCTTTCCCCAGTTGCAAGGTGATGTTGTCATTCGCCCGGAAATTACCGAACTTCTTCGTAATGTTCAACATCTCAATGACAAATTCCAATGGTTTCACTTCCTTGTATAATAGTTTCTCTCTTATAGTTGGGTAATAAAATGAACACAATAAAAGGTTCTTTTTGTATAAAAACCTTTTACTCTATCATCTTATTGGAAGCTTTTGTCACAACAAAGGCCGGACTGAACCGGCCATTGTTGCATCGTTTATTATTCTACAAACTCAGGTACTTCGATTTCACCAGCAGCGATTTTCTTCTTGTAATCTTCCACTTGATCCATTACTTCTTGTGGAATTGCACCACGGGAATCTGCCAATGTAACACCGTCATCTTCAAGTCCGTAAACTTTCGTTTCACCGCCAGGGAATTTGCCTTCCTGAGCAAGCTTCGCAATGTCTTGGACCGCGACATCAACGCGTTTGAGCATTGAAGTCAAAGTGATGTTGTCGTCGCCGACTTTACCTTCATCATACTGGTCCGAGTCAACTCCGATTACCCATACGTAAGCATCTTTGTCAGCCGCTTTCCGCTCTTTTGCTTCAGTGAAGACTCCGTTACCAGTACCGCCTGCTGCGTGGAAAATAATATCAACACCAGTAGAATACATACGGCCAGCTGCCGCTTTACCAAGTTCCGCTTTGTCGAAAGCTCCTGTGTATTGTACGTCTACTTTGATGTCAGGGTTTACAGCTTCAACACCAGCTACGAAACCTGCATGGAAACGTTCGATAACCGGAATTTCCATACCGCCTACGAAACCGACCTTGTCAGATTTCGTCATCAACGCCGCAGCAACTCCAGCTAGGAATGCACCTTCTTGCTCTTTGAACAAGATGCTAGCCACGTTCGGCTGATCAACGACACCGTCAATAATACCGAAGTTTGTCTCAGGTTGTTGTGACGCAATTGTATTGATCGCTTCTTCCATCATGTACCCGACACCGAAAACCAAGTCGAAGTCACGGCGGGTAAGCGCATTCAAGTTGGACGTATAATCCGCTTCACCTGTCGATTGAAGGTAATCGAAGCCACCGTTGCCTTTACTTAGACCGTTGTCTTCACCGAACTTTTTGATTCCTTCCCAAGCGGATTGGTTGAATGATTTGTCGTCAACACCGCCGACATCCGTAACCATCGCTAGTGAAAAGTCCGATTCGTTTCCACCCTTAGAAGTTGTTTTTTCTTTGTCCGTGCCGCATGCCCCGAGTAATGTGCCTGCTGCGAGAACCAATGATAATGCAAGACCGTATTTACGTTTGCTCACTGATTGGACCTCCCTGTTTTTTTATTTTGGTATGAAATATGACGTATGAACGTCTTAAATGCACACTCAAAAAGCAAACTGCTGCAGACAAAATGACAGGCGGTTGTTGCTGACACTAGCTGCCTGTCATTTACTATTGCTTGCCGACTGCTTCAAGAGAATGTGCCTTATACCCTCTTTCGGACTACGTGGAAGCTGAATTTATCAGCCCTGAAATAGTTTTTGGAGTAAAGGACCATTTCGCCTTCCTCACTATAATGATGTTGGATCAATACGAGAAGGGGAATGTCAACTCCACATCTAAGTATGGATGACGCTTCATCGTCATACCCGACAGGTTCAATGTTCGCCACTGCCTGTACAATCCGGATCTTACCTGATTTCTCAATCGATTCAAAAATCGATTCGTTCAACAAGACATCGGAGCCGGCATCGAGATTTCTGGAAAGCACCTGATCGACACAATAAACGACCGGCTCCCCATCTGCTGTCCTGACTCTTTTAATAGTTACGAGACTATCATCTGCTTCGCAATCAAACTTCCCCATCAATTCATCAGTTGGGAGACTCTCCTGCACTTCCATGAAAATTGTGCCCGGAACCATTCCTGCATCACATATCATGGAGGAGACGCTTGATAGCTGTTCAATGCCAGAAGAAAATAATGGCCGCGGATTTACGAAAGTGCCGACACCGTGTTTGCGGACAATGACTTTTTCCTCTTCAAGGACCCGTAATGCTTCCCGAAGCGTTGCCCTGCTGACGCCAAGTGATCTGGCAAGCTCAAACTCGGATGGGAATCTTTCGTTTTCCTTAAAGACTCCAGCCTCGATATCTTCCTTCAACCGCTCGATCACTTGCACGTATAAATGCCTTTGATCCGTTTTAACCACCATTTAAATCCCGCCTCCTGATGAGGTTAGACCTCAGATGTGTTACCTCATTTCCTAATCATCCATACTATATCATTTTCATACTACAAAATAAACATCTGTTTTTCAAAAAAGAATGAATCTATGAATAAACTGGTCTAAAATGTACTTCTTTTGTCATGTTTTCATGAGTGATAATCCTGATCTGCTGTCGAAGTCAGTACTTGTCTCGGCTTGCTGCCCTCCGGAGGACCTACGACTCCACGCAATTCCATTTGATCAACAATCCTCGCCGCTCTCGAATAGCCAATACGAAAACGCCTCTGCAACATGGATACGGACGCTGTCTGCATCTCTACGACGAGCTGGACCGCCTCATCATACAACTCATCGGTTTCTTCATACGGTTGGATTTCTTCTACCTCAGTCGGAATCATCTCTTCCTGGTATTGCGCCTTTTGCTGCTCAATGACGAAATTAACGACTGCCTCAACTTCCTGATCGGAAACGAAAGCCCCTTGGACTCTGACCGGCTTGGAAGCCCCCGCAGGCAGAAATAGCATGTCGCCGCGTCCGAGCAATTTCTCGGCGCCCCCTCCATCCAATATTGTCCTCGAATCTACTGCGGATGAGACTGCAAACGCAATTCGTGATGGGATATTCGCTTTAATGATACCTGTAATGACATCCACACTCGGACGCTGCGTGGCGATGATTAAATGTATCCCCGCCGCTCGCGCCATTTGGGCAAGTCGAGTGATGGAATCCTCTACATCACTTGAAGCGACCATCATCAAATCGGCAAGCTCGTCGACGATTACGACGATATATGGCATACGCGGATGCTTTTCATCGTTTTCTTCATTCCACTGTTCGATATGTTCGTTATATCCTTCAATATTCCGGGTGCCTGTATGGGAAAACAGCTCGTATCTACGTTCCATTTCAGATACAACCTTTTTCAAAGCTTGGGATGCTTTGCGCGGATCGGTCACGACAGGCGCCAATAAATGCGGGACGCCGTTGTAGACATTCAGTTCAACCATTTTCGGATCGATCATCATCATTTTCACTTCATGTGGCTTGGCACGCATTAAAATGCTTATGATGATTCCATTAATGCACACACTTTTCCCGCTTCCCGTCGACCCTGCAACGAGGACGTGCGGCATTTTATTCAATTCTGCCATCATTGCCTGTCCTGTCACGTCTCGTCCAAGAACGATACTTAACTTCGAGTCGGGTCGATTATTTTCCTTCGAATCGATCACTTCCCGCAAACTTACAATGGCAACCGATTTGTTCGGCACTTCTATTCCGACTGCCGACTTACCAGGGATCGGCGCTTCGATTCTTATATCGCTCGCAGCAAGGGCAAGCGCGATATCGTCTGCCAAGCTGACGATCCTGCTCACTTTCACACCTGTATCAGGCAACACTTCATATTTTGTGACGGCAGGTCCTAAATGGACTTGGGTCACTTTCGCTTTGACACCGAAGCTTAAAAATGTCCGTTCTAGCTTCTGGGCATTTGCATGAATGGAGTCATATTCTGCAGATTGATCATTCGCTGGCGTTTGCTTAAGTAATGATGGCGGTGGCAAAATGTATGAAACATTTTCCTCCTCGCCGGATACGCCCGAGTATGTCGGAATCTCACTAGCTTCAGAATCGATAGCCGGCGGAGCCTCCACTTCCTTCTCGATGACAGCGGCATGCTCATCGTTCGTCGGGGTGGGTTCAATCCTTTCATTGAACGCAGATATGATCGGTTTAGATATGATCTCTTCCTGTTCCTCAATCGTTGCAACTGGCCCAATGTCCGGCTCGTCTATTGGTTGCGACCGTTTGGAACGAGTCGTCCTCGATTGTGCAGGTTGATTCCTCTTTTTGGGAGTTTTCGTACCTTTTCTTTCTGTTTTCGTTTTTAAAGAAGCGAGAAGCTTCGGACAAAGTTCTGCAATATACGGGACGAGTGCCTTTCCAGTGAGCAGTATGATTCCAATCAATAAGAGGAGCACACCCGCCACTGTTGCTCCGGCGGAATCGAACAAAGAATGGAATAGGGCGAAAAGCAGCGCTCCTGCCAATCCTCCGCCGAGGGTACCGCTTCTCGATGCAATGCCTTCGTTCGTGACGAGGACTTTCCACGTCTCTTTAAATGCCGAATTGGACATGAGCACTTTGCTCTCGTACAATTCCTTGAATAAATAAATATGGCTAAATAATAGCAGACTTGCCAATATGAATAAGCTGCCGCCGACAATCCGGTTTTTCCAACCGACCGTTTGTCGTTTCACCATGAAAAGGAGCGCCTGTACAATCAATAGAAGCGGGACAGCCCCATGCCAATTCCCGAATAATAGTCTCGCAAACGAGGACAAGCCTCTTCCGACGATGCCGAACTCAAAAATGATGATGATAGCGAAGCCGATCATCGTCAACCCGGCCACTTCGTAAATGAGCGGATGTATGCCGTCATTCTTCTTTTTGGACGCGGCAGCCTTCTTCCTTTTCTTCGCTTTTTTAGACAATGTTACTCCTCCTTGTTAAAAAAGGATTTCCCGCCGTCAGGTCGGCATGGAAATCCTTTTTTTGTACCTCGTGCAATTATGTCGATCTGCCAGATGATCAGTATTCCATAATAATCGGAATGATCATCGGCCTTCTCTTCGTTTGTTGGAATAAATAAGAGCTCAACGTATCACGGATCTCTTGCTTTATGTTTGTCCATTCGAACGTATCTTTATTCACATACTTTTCCACGATTTTCCGTACGAGTTTCCTCGACTCATCAAGCAGCTCCTCTGACTCCCTCACATAAACGAATCCACGGGAGACGATTTCCGGACCTGCAGCAATTCTTTTCTGTCTGCGGCTTAACGTAATAACGACAGTGAAAATGCCGTCTTGCGACAATAGTTTCCTATCACGCAGGACGATATTGCCAACATCGCCGACACCGATTCCGTCAATCAGGATATTCCCGGCTTGTACACGGCCGCTCATCCGCATCTTATTATTTTTATATTCTACGATATCTCCTTTGTCCGCAATGAAGATCTGGGATTTTTGCAATCCGACCTGCTGTGCCAGTTTCGAATGGGCAATCAGCATTTTGTATTCCCCTTGGATAGGAATGAAATACTTTGGCCGCATTAAGTTCAGCATCAGTTTCAAGTCTTCCTGGCTGCCATGTCCCGATACGTGGACATTCTTCGAAGCGGTGAGGACGTTTGCGCCGGCTTTCGATAATTCATTCGCCATTTGATACATCGACACTTCCATGCTTGGGGATGGCGTGAATGTAATAAGGACTGTGTCTGTCTCTTTTATTTTAATATCCTTATGGAATTTACGGACGATTTTTTCAAGCGCATCGAGCGGCTCGCCTTGATTGCCCGTAACGATGATTACGATTTGATCATCGGAATACTTGCCGATATCTTTTACGGAGATGACCGTTTCTTCGTCAATTTGCAAATACCCTAATCGCTTGCCGACTTCAAAATAGCTTTCCAGGCTCTTTCCGACTACTGCAACTTTTTTGCCTGTTTCAAGTGCTTTGTCGAAGACCTGTTGAATCCGGATGAAGTTGGAAGCATACAACGCTACAAGGATACGACCTTCTGCGCTATGGAATGTGTTTGACAAATGTTCTTCTATAACAGATTCGGAAGTTGTATAGCCTGGACGTTCAGCTTCATTCGAATCGGACATAAGGATGAAGACGCCTTCTTCTCCCAAAGCAGCCATTTTTGCAAAGTCCGGTCGATATTTCCCTTTTGCGGATTGATCAAATTTGAATTCTCCCGTATGAACAATTGCACCTTCACTAGTATGGAAGACGATGCCGAGGGAATCCGGAATGCTATGTGTCGTATGGAAGAATGTCACATAGGTCTGTTTGAAATTCATCCGGCTTTTATTCGTCACTTCAAAGAACTTCACGCCTGCAGGTGCCGGCATCTCTTTCAGATGCTCTTTGGCGAGGGCGAGCGTCAGCTTGGATCCGTATACAGGTGCTTGCACTTTTTGTAGAAGATAGGCGATCGATCCGATTGCATCTTCGTGTCCATGCGTCAGGAAGATCCCTTTTACCCGATCTTTGTTTTCCTCGATGTATGTCAGGTCTGGTATAACGATGTCAATACCGAGCATTTCGCCTTCGGGGAACATGAGTCCCGCGTCGACGATGAAGAGCTCGTCGTCGATTTCGATGACGTACATCGCTTTTCCGATTTCCCCGACCCCTCCTAACGGAATTACTTTTATAACTTCATTTTTTGTTTTTGCCACATTGTTTCCTCCTATACATTGTTTGAAAAAGACTGGTGTTGGATCATGAACCGTCTATGTATAAATTTTGGTGAACCTTCTATAGTTACTTTTTAGAATTCCAACTGTCCATTTTCATTTAATTATGTAGTTGCTTGTTTGTTGTATACCCGTCCACAACGACTAAGTTTCATTATACGTGAGAATGCCCTTACTACACAAACAAAAAAAGCCGGTCAGCTGATTTCCGTTCCGGCGCTCGCTTTCCGCGGGCATGGCTTGAGCCTCCTCGATCGCGAAAGGCGTGCGCCCTGCGGGGTCTCAAGGCTCATGCTATTCCCGCAGGAGTCGAGCGCCTCCACTCCAATCAACTAGATTGCCTCACACTTGATATTTACCAATAAAAAAAGGTATAATCCCCCAACCTCACGGGGATTACACCTTTGTGTGTAGAGTTAATTATTCAAAAACACGCTCGTTGCTTTTGAATTTATCCCATACTGCATCGAAGGCGGCGGCGTCTGTTCCGAAAGCGGTTAATGGCATCCGGACGCCTCCCGTTTCGATTCCCATCTTGTTAAGGGCATACTTGACCGGGACGGGATTTGGAGCGGAAAATACTGCGTGGAATAACGGAAGCAATGTTCTGTGCATCAATGCAGCCATTGCCGTATTTCCTGCTTTGAATGCATTGATCATTTGCTGCATTTCAGCTCCGACGATATGGGAGGCTACGGAAATGACGCCATCACCACCGATTGATAATAAAGGCAAGGTCAATGCATCATCTCCGCTATACACTTTGAATCCATTGTCCGTTCCCGAAATGATTTCGGACATTTGGTCAAGGCTCCCGCTAGCTTCCTTGACAGCGCGGATGTTTTTTATTTTCGATAGTTCGATGACGGTGTCCGCTTCCATATTGACCGCTGCCCTGCCAGGGATGTTGTATAGAAGTATTGGAAGATCCGTTTCCCTTGCTATATGAGTAAAATGTGTAACAATTCCTTTTTGGTCGGGCTTATTGTAATAAGGGGTCACAAGCATGATTCCGTCAGCACCTAGTTGATCTGCCTGCTTTGTCAATTTGATTGTTTCCGCCGTATTGAAAGTGCCAGTTCCGGCGATGACGGGAATTCTTTTTTTGACGATTTCTATTGCGTATTTGAATATATTCGATTTCTCTTGATGATTTAAGGTGGGCGATTCCCCTGTAGTTCCACAGACGATCAATGAATCTGTCCCCGTTGCGATCAAGTGCTCGATCAGTTGCTCAGTCAAGTCAAAATCGATGTCTCCAGACTTTGAAAAAGGAGTGACCATCGCTGTGCCTATTTGTCCAAGTTCCATTCTGACCATTCCTTTTCATGGCATTTAGGTTGAAGCGATTGCTTCGTCATGGAACAATAGCTTCAAAAAATTATTTAATTAATTCCTCTGCGATTTGAACCGAATTCAGCGCCGCACCTTTCAGCAAGTTATCCGAGACGATCCACATATGGAAGCCGGCCGGGTGTTTCGGATCTTTACGGATGCGACCTACAAAAATTTCATCTTTCCCTTCAGCGAACAGCGGCATCGGATACAATTGTGCCGACGGGTTATCTTGAACGACGACACCCGGCGCTCCTTCCATTGCGGAACGGATATCGGCTACAGTAGCATTTTCATCGTCCGTTTCGATATAGACAGATTCAGAATGGCCTGTCACAACAGGAAGACGGACACATGTCGCAGTGACTGCCATCTGCTGATCGCCGAATATTTTTTTCGTTTCATTCATCATTTTCAGTTCCTCTAAAGTGTACCCCGATTCATCGAAAACATCGATTTGAGGAATAGCGTTGAACGCGATCGGATAATGACGTTCTGCAGAAGCACTTGGAAGTAATTCCGCTTTGATATTCGCGCGGTCCTCGAACTGCGTGCTTTGCTGCTCAAGTTCGTCGATTGCTTCCGCACCCGCCCCCGAAACTGCTTGATATGTCGAGACGATGATCCGGTTGATGCCAAATTTCTCTTTGATCGGTTGAAGCGCTGCAACCATTTGAATCGTTGAACAGTTCGGGTTCGCGATGATTCCAGAATGGTCCTTCAATGTTTGTGGATTTACTTCTGGAACGACGAGTGGAATGTTTTCATCCATTCTGAATGCGCTCGTATTATCGATAACGACCGCACCGCGTTTCACCGCTTCATGGGCAAACTTTTGGGAAATGGAGCCTCCCGCACTGAAAAATGCGATATCGACGCCCTCAAAAGATTCAGGAACCGTTTCTTCGACAACATATGTTTGACCGCCGACTGTAATTTCAAGTCCAGCGGATCTTTTGGAAGCAAGTAACTTTATGGACTTTGCAGGGAAATTCCGTTCCATTAGCTTTTCAAGAATTTTTGTTCCTACTGCTCCAGTCGCTCCAACAATTGCCACATTCAAATTAGTATTCTTCATCTCAATCTCCCTTTCATTTATAAGGACTATCGGATAAATATACATCTTTCCGGTTATTAATGCAACGGAATAAAATTCAAGTTTATGCACGAATAAAACCGTATCCTATATCCTGTAAGAGTTCATTGGAGAAATTATAACATATCTAGAAATATTCTGCTTTGTATCTTTAGTTTTATTTATGAATAATTAGTAGTGGCTGGAGTTGTCGGTGTTCGAGGGCTGCTGCCGCAGCAGGGACCATCAATGTAAAATCGGATATCAATGAGTTCGGTTTCTTAAAAGGATCGTCTTGACCGAACGGGATGAAATACACATTTTTCGTGTTCAATAATTTCATGATGTTAGGACCATTTAGACCTAATGCGTCATTTGTTGATATGCCGAGCAGAACCGGACTTCCATTTCGCAAAGTGGCCTTTGCCGCCATCAATACAGGCGAATCCGTAGCGGCATTTGCAAATTTGCTAATGGAATTTCCGGTCATCGGAGCAATGATCATGCAGTCGACTGGTGAACTTGGACCGAACGGCTCAGCTCCAACGATTGTCGAGATAACTTTTTCACCTGTCGCTTCTTCTATTTTAGCAATCCATTCTTCGCCTGTACCGAATCGTGTCGCGGCAGTCAATACCGAATGTGTAATGACAGGAACTACAGTCGCCCCATTATCCTGTAAATCGCTAATGACGGGCAATATTTGGTCGTACGTACAATGGGATGCCGTAATACCAAGGCCAATTCTTTTCCCTTGTAGCATCTTTTTCCCCTTTCATCTACTATTCATCCTCAGCAACGCTTCGGACAAAGCCTTAGCAGCGTCTGCCGGAAAATGTTTTCCCGGCAATCCGAGGTGTATTGTATAGTATTCATCAGGGGCATTGTCCCTTAGGCAACCCGGCGCAGATGCCAAATCATAAATGCGCAATGTGGAGTCCGCTCCGACATCCAGCCATTTCGAAGGTATTGTATTTACGAGAATTCCTTTTACGTCAACCGTACCTGTCGGCAATTGCATTGTTTCATAGCCGCTTGCGGCCGCTTCACCTAGCTGATCAGGGGAACGCGCCAAAATCGTTACAGAGGCTCCAAGTGACGAGAGGACAGCAGCTGTCATTTTACCGACTTTGCCAAACCCGGCAATATGGAAATGTTCACCTGAAATACGTCGTTTTGACGTTTGATAGTATTCAAGCAGAAACCCTTCCGCTGTTAACAATGCATTTTCCCAGACGAATTCCACTTCCTTCAAATAGGGTCTGATTGTGATACCCGCTTCATGAAAAGCCGCCAGCCAATCATTAGTGGCCATTCCGGGATAGAGAATCGTTTTTTTATTAATTTTATCGACTGGAATGGTGCCTTCCATTTGCAGAATCGGAAAAACGATATGAGTGGGAGATAGTTCATCAAGAATGACGGCTAACTGGTCGGAATAATTGTTTCCTTCATAATGAAGCACATTGAAACCTTGTTCCTTCATAATGCGGCTGCATTCGGATATTCTGCGGTCTGTTCCGATGAACAGCCAGTTTCCGTCAATTGTCGTCAATATCAAATTCCCCCAGACTATGCGTTTTTCCAAATAGAATACGATGTTCGCCAATCAAAACGATTTCACTCCACGGTATGAATTCTGTTGTCTCTTGTTCCCTGCCACGGAATGGAAATCGACCAAATTTCTTTTTTACTTCGAAACCTATGATTGCTCCTGTTTTTCGATTGAAAATCAGATCTGTATCTGCTAGAAATCCATACCTGATTCCTTCTTCCACTTGGATAAGCTCTTTTTGCGCCATTTCGGATAGCAGCAAGTCGTTGCCCCCTTTTAATTGTCCTGCATTATCATATGATTCAGGGAAGGCAAAGCTGCACATTTCTACAAGCGGATCTTTTTCACAGTTTTTTTCGGTGCGATAATGGAAATTGCGCGTTCTTTGGCAAATGTCTCACGTGCAATCGTATTTACATTTTCCAATTGCACATTTTCAATCAATTTAACGACTTCATCAATCGTCTTATGTTCAGAAAGGATAAGTTCATTCTTTCCGTTCCGGTGCATCCGGGACTCCGAACTTTCAAGACCGAGCAGGAAGCTGCCTTTCAATTGCTCCTTTGCATTGTGCAATTCCTTCTCTGTCACTCCGTCTGCAACGACTTCATCGATGATCTGATTCATCGTTGACACCATCTCTTCCAAATGTTCTGGTCCCGTTCCTCCGTATACGACGAATGAGCCAGTAGACATATACGATGAATAGTACGAGAAAACGGAATACGCAAGACCCTTCTCCTCCCGGATCTTCTGAAACATTCGCGAAGACATCGTGCCGCCTACGATGCTATCCAACAGAATCAGGTCGTGGAGCCTTTCATCGGTAAGTGAAAGGCCTGGATAACCGATGCAAATATGTGCCTGTTCGATATCTTTATATTTTGTTGACCGGCCGCTATGGAAAATAGGATGCGTCCCTTCATCCGTATCCTTCGATTCGTTTCCAACAAACGAGTTGAACAGATTTTCAATGTAACCAATCAATTTATCATCGTAATTTCCTGCAATCGAAATGACGATATTTTCAGCAGTATAATGCCTCGACATATAATTCTCGATCATTTCCTTATCAAACGAACTGATCGTTTCTTTAATTCCTCCGATAGATCTTCCAATCGAATGTTCTGGATACATGACAGACCACAGACGTTCATCGACATCATCGTCAGGCGTGTCTTCCACTGAAGCGATTTCATCGTAAATGACAGATTTCTCTTTTTGAATATCCATTGCGTCAAAACGGGAATTAAAGAACATGTCAGCCATTATCATCAGCGCCTCTTCTGCATGGTGATCAAGTACGGTCGCATAATAACAAGTCATCTCTTTGGAAGTGTACGCGTTAATATCCCCGCCCATCCGGTCGAATTGCTCTGCGATCATTTTTGCGCTTCTCGTTGATGTCCCTTTGAAGAGCATATGTTCAATGAAATGGGAAAGCCCCCATTCTGTTTCCGTCTCATCGATGGAACCCGCCTTTACAAATAGGCCGATTGCCAAAGACCGGACATACGGCATCTTTTCATGAATGATTCTGACACCGTTTTGGCTAATTTGCTTTTGTATCAATTTCATTTCCCTCCACTTTTTGAAAGAAGAAAAAGCCACCATCTTCACACCATCGTAAAGAGGGGCTTTCCATTATAGTATGCAAGCTGATTATTCGTTTTTCCCTTTTTCCGCCGCTTCTTTCTCTTCTTTTAAAACGGCTTTGCGGGAAAGGTTCACACGACCTTGATTGTCGATTTCGATGACTTTAACGAGAAGTTCATCGCCCATTTTCAATACGTCTTCAACAGCTTTCGTACGCTCTTCCTGAATTTCGGAAATATGAAGAAGACCGTCTTTGCCAGGGAAAATTTCTAGGAATGCACCGAATTTCTCAATCCGTTTCACTTTACCTAAATAATATTCTCCGGCTTTCGCTTCGCGGACGATGTTTTCAATCATCGATTTCGCTTTTTCATTCATATCCGAATTAGGGGAAGAGATGTAGATCGTTCCATCTTGTTCCGTATCGATTTTCACATTCGTTTCTTCGATGATCTTGTTGATCACTTTTCCGCCAGGTCCGATGACATCACGGATCTTGTCAGGATTGATACGGATCATGATGATCTTCGGAGCAAATTGTGAAAGTTCTTCACGAGGCGCGGAAATCGTCGCCATCATATGGTCAAGGATGTGCATTCGTCCAATTTTCGCTTGCGCTAAAGATTCTTCTAAAATTTGACGGGATAATCCTTCAATTTTAATATCCATTTGTAGAGCTGTGATTCCTTTTTCTGTCCCCGCAACTTTAAAGTCCATATCGCCAAGATGGTCTTCCATCCCTTGGATATCGGAGAGAACGGAATAATTTTCCCCTTTTTTCACAAGCCCCATAGCAATTCCTGCTACCGGAGCCTTAATCGGAATTCCTGCATCCATCATCGCCATAGTAGACGCACAAATCGATGCCTGAGAGGATGAACCATTTGACTCCAATACTTCCGCTACGAGACGGATCGTGTATGGAAACTCTTTCTCATCTGGAATGATTGCTTCAAGCGCACGCTCTCCAAGGGCACCGTGACCAATTTCACGACGACCAGGTCCACGGATAGGACCCGTTTCACCAACGCTGAAGTTCGGGAAGTTATAGTGATGCATGAACCGCTTCGACTCTTCAAGTCCAAGGCCGTCAATGATCTGTACTTCACCAAGGGCTCCAAGTGTACATACGCTAAGTGCTTGAGTTTGTCCACGTGTGAACA
Source organism: Sporosarcina sp. Marseille-Q4943 (assembly GCF_943736995.1). Taxonomy (GTDB): domain Bacteria; phylum Bacillota; class Bacilli; order Bacillales_A; family Planococcaceae; genus Sporosarcina. Next base: position 340,573 of record NZ_OX031157.1, read on the forward strand.
AGCCGGAACCATGAGTTCGTTGTAAAATGCCTACTTCCGATGCTAACGGACGGATTTCATCCAATCCACGGCCATCAGGACGGACCTTCTCATCTGTGATAAGACGACGGACTTCCTCTTTCACAAGGTGATCCAAAATGCTCTTCACTTGCTTGAGTGTTTCCTCATCCGCTTCTTCAGCTGTGTATTGTTCCATCACTTCATCTTTAACGGCAGTGATCGCTTCTTCGCGCGCGTGCTTCTCTTCAGTCTGAATTGCGCTGATTAAATCGGATTCACATTTATCCTTCACTTCAGCTAACAATTCTTCGTCTAGCTCGAATAATGTAATCTCCATTTTTTCCTTGCCGACTTCAGCAATAATTTTCTCTTGGAATTCAATCAACTGGATGATCTGCTCATGACCGAACATGATTGCTTCGAGAATGATATCCTCCGCAACTTCTTTCGCCCCTGCTTCGACCATATTGATGGCATCCTTTGTCCCCGCAACAACGAGGTCCAGCTCGCTCACTTCCAATTGTTCAGGTGTCGGGTTGACGATGAACTCCCCATCGATGCGTCCGACTTGGACTCCTGCGATTGGGCCCTCAAACGGAATATCAGAAATGGACAATGCAAGTGACGAACCGAGCATGGCAGCCATTTCGGAAGAGCAGTTCTGATCTACGGACATGACAAGCGAAATGACTTGCACGTCATTACGGAATCCGTCCGCGAACAAAGGACGAATCGGACGGTCAATGAGACGGCTCGTCAAAACGGCCTTCTCTGACGGACGACCTTCACGCTTGATGAATCCGCCTGGGATTTTCCCAACGGCATAAAGTCTTTCTTCATAATTGACGGTCAATGGGAAGAAATCAAGCGCTTTCGGTTTTTTCGAAGCGGTCGCTGTAGATAGTACAGTCGTGTCTCCGTATCGTACGAGCACAGCACCGTTCGCTTGTTTCGCTAGCTGGCCCGTTTCAATCGTTAACGGTCTCCCAGCCCAATCAAATGTATAAACCTTTTTCTGTTCTGTCATTATGGTACCCCTCTCTAATTTCAAACATGGACATCATACGAAGTATGTATTAAGTAGTAGTGTATCAAAAAAGAAGGACATATGCGAAATATAATCATTCAATAAAAAAAAGCGGGCAAGGCCCGCTTTTTCGTATACATCTTATTAACGGCGAAGGCCGAGTTTGGCAATAAGATCACGGTAGCTTTGAACTTTAGTTTCGCGTAGATATTTAAGCAATCTACGGCGTGTACCGACCATTTTATAAAGACCACGACGTGAATGGTGATCCTTCTTGTGCGTACGTAAATGGTTGTTCAAGTTGTTGATCTCTTCAGTAAGGATAGCGATCTGTACTTCAGCAGATCCAGTATCGTTTTCATGAGTTTTGAATTCGTTGATCAATTCATGTTTACGCTCTTGTGTAATAGCCATCCTTTTCACCTCCTAATCATTAAATATCCCCAAATCCCGAGCAAACGTTGGTGATTCGATCTGCCAAGGAAAGGTTAGTGCTACTGCACTGATTTATCATAACATGCGCTGATTACGGATGCAACAATGAAGTCCCAATTAGCGCTGCTACTTTCCGTTCCAGGCGGACGCTTTCCGTGGGCATGGCTTCAGCTCATGCTGTTCCCACAGGAGTCGCCGCCTTGCACTCCAAGTAGCTGGAATTGCCTATAAAATATTATTAATTCACTTATTTAACAATTGCCGTGCCGTCTCCTTGTCCTTACTGATTTGATCAATCAATTCGTCAACAGAATTGAATTTTTGTTCAGCACGAATTCGAGCAATCCAGTCGACAGCCACTTCTTTTCCGTACAGGTCGGAAGTGAAATCGAGCACATGGACTTCCACACTCGGCTTTCGAATATGCGGATCGTGGAAAGTCGGCTTTACTCCGACATTGCACACTCCTTTATACGATTGACCAGCGATGGAAAACATGACTGCGTAAACACCGTTTGCAGGTAGGATCGCCTCTTCATCAACTGATACGTTTGCGGTCGGGAAGCCGAGCTGCCTGCCTCTCTTCTCGCCGTCTATGACAGTGCCAACCGACCTGAATGGCCTGCCTAGCAACGAAGCGGTTTTCTCTACGTCTCCTTCAGATAAAAGCTTCCGTATCCGGGTTGATGAAATCTTATCCTCGGAATCTGTTACTTTTTCGATGATCGTCGTTCCATATTCACCTTCTGACAGGGCCGCCATTTGTTCCATTGTTCCTGCCCCTTTTGAGCCGAATGTGAAGTCGAATCCAGCGGTCACATGCTTGACTCCCAATTGCTTAATGAAAATCTCAATGAATTGTTCAGGCGAAAGGGAGGCGAGGTTCCAGTCGAAAGTAACGATAAATAGGACATCGATCCCCATCTGTTCCAATAGGCGGGATTTTTCCGGATATTTAGTTATGTATCCGACTTTATCCGCACCATTACCAAACAGATGCGATGGATGCGGATTAAACGTCATGACAGCGGAGCGGATTCCCAATTCTTTCGCTTTGGCCTTCGCCTCGTTGATAACTGTCTGATGTCCTTTATGAAGCCCGTCGAAAAAACCGATCGCTAATGAAAAAGGGCCATTGTCATCGATAGCTGTATGAGATGGATATTGCAAATGGTAAATTTCCATATGATTCTCCCCTACTGATTGAATGGAAACATCTTTTCAGGTTTCATCAATCCTTCTTTTGTCGGATGATTGCAATAGATTGCAATCGCGTTTCCCGATCTTGCAAAAACGATTTTCTCCCTTTCTACTAGTAAAGGATGTCGTTGTAGCACTTGTCCGTTCATTATTTTACCATACAAATCCTCGTCGGTTTCAACGAATGCAAAGTCGGCAAGCGCGTCTTCCAGCGGTCGGATAAATTGATGAAGGGTTTGGTTTCCTTTCTGCTCCTCCACTTCCGCAAGCGTCAGACAATCATGTTGACGGAAGTTTCCGGAAGCCGTACGGACCAATGTCGCCATATGCGCAGGAAATCCAAGTTGTTCACCGATTTGCACGGATAACGTTCGGATATACGTGCCTTTTCCACATGCAATCCGAATCATGAATCGTATTTCTTCCCCTTCGAACAACTCCCTATCATCGAGCAATTCGATTTCATATATATGTACAATTCGTTCGGGCCTTTCCACTTCAATTCCTTTTCTTGCGTATTCATAGAGTCTTTTGCCATTCACTTTCACTGCCGAATACATCGGTGGGATTTGGACAATCTTACCGGTGAGCTGTTTCAACGCATGTAAGATTTCTTCGCGGCTGATTTTTTTATACGTGTCATCGGACATCACGATTGCGCCGTCTGCATCCTCCGTTTCAGTTGAGGAGCCAATCGACACGGTTGCAATATATTCCTTGCCTGCATCGGTCACATATTCCGCAACCTTTGTCGCTTGTCCGAGGCAGATTGGCAGTACTCCTTCCACGTTCGGATCAAGCGTTCCTGTATGTCCCACTTTTTTCATGCCCAAGATTTTCCTAAGCTTGAATACGCAATCATGCGAAGTCATCCCTTTTTGTTTCCATAATGGAAGAATTCCATCCATAGCCATCCTCCTTAACTTATTTTTTTCAAAAAAGGAGGAAGCCGGAAAGTCCATTCGGACGCCGACTTCCTCCAATAGTTCATTCCTCTTCACTGTTCACTTGACGAAGCAGCGATTCAATACGATTTCCGTATTCGACAGAGTCATCAAAAGCAAACTCAATTTCAGGTGTCTTCCTGAGTCTGATCCGCTGTCCGATTTCCGTGCGGATAAACCCTTTCGCCTTTGTCAGGCCGGCAAGAGTAGCTTCTTTTTCCGACTCATTTCCTAATACTGAAATGAAAATGGTTGCCTGTTGAAGATCGCCCGTCACTTCGACGTCCGTCACTGTAACGAAGCCGATTCGAGGATCCTTTAATTTTTGGCCGATGATTCCGCCTAATTCCTTCTTCATCTGTTCAGCAACACGATTCGCACGCATAGACATGGATGGTCACCCCGATTCCGTATCAATAGTAGTCAAGTATCATTTCTGTCATTTCCCAATCAGGATTCGATTCCAAAAAACGAATGGCTCTTCTCGTCTCCCCTTCGGCCGCATCTTTTGACGAGGCGACCGAAACGAGAGCGATTGTAGTTCTTTGCCACAAATCTTGGTGATCGATTTCAGCGATGGAAACATTGAATTCATTTTTCACACGATCCATCATTCTTTTCAGGACAGACCGTTTACCTTTCAATGAATGGACGTCAGGTATGAAGAATGTACATTCCGCATAGACGATCATGTCCGTTTAATTTCCTCCATGATGAAGGCTTCAAAGATGTCGCCTTCCTTAATATCATTGAAGTTTTTGACGGTGATTCCACATTCATAACCTCTAGCGACTTCTTTAACATCGTCCTTGAATCTCTTCAAAGTGTCGAGTTCGCCTTCAAAGATGACGATATTATCTCGCAGGACACGTACTCCTGCGTCACGGGTAATCTTGCCTTCCGTTACATAGCTTCCTGCAATCGTGCCGATTTTCGAAACTTTGAATGTTTCGCGGACTTCAGCCTGCCCGATCACTTTTTCTTCGTATTCAGGATCTAACAAACCTTTCATAGCCGATTCAATTTCCTCGATCACCTTATAGATGACGCGGTGCAATCGGATATCGACACCTTCTGCTTCAGCTGCACGTTTAGCATTGACATCAGGACGCACGTTGAAACCGATGACAATTGCATTTGAGGCAGCAGCAAGTGAGATGTCCGATTCGTTAATGGCTCCTGCTCCGGTATGAATGATCCTTACGTTAACGCCTTCGACTTCAATTTTCATAAGGGATGCCGCCATCGCTTCGACCGTTCCTTGAACGTCGGCTTTGACAATAAGGTTTAATTCCTTCATTTCCCCTTGTTTCATTTGATCGAATAGGTTATCGAGCGTCACGCGTGTTTTCTCGCCACGTTGCTCTTGCAAGGCATCGCCCGCTCTCGATTCAGCGATTTGTCGAGCTGTCTTTTCGTCTTCGAATACGACGAAACGATCGCCTGCTTGCGGTACGTCGCTCAGACCCGTAATTTCAACTGGCGTGGATGGACCGGCTTCCTTCACCCGACGGCCAAGATCGTTGATCATCGCACGGACTCTCCCGTAAGTGTTCCCGACGACGATCGGATCGCCTACACGCAATGTCCCATCCTGCACTAGCAGAGTTGCGACCGAACCACGGCCACGGTCCAATTGAGCTTCGATGACCGTTCCTTTTGCTCGGATGTTTTTGCTTGCCTTCAATTCAGCGACTTCCGCAACTAGCAAGACCATTTCAAGAAGTTGATCGATTCCTTCGCCTTTTAATGCGGAAATCGGTACGAAGATCGTATCTCCGCCCCAAGCTTCTGCTAAAAGGCCATGCTCCGTCAGCTCCTGCATGACACGGTCCGGGTTTGCTGTAGGTTTATCCATTTTGTTCACAGCGACGATGATTGGAACTTCAGCGGCTTTCGCATGGTTGATCGCTTCAATTGTTTGAGGCATAACCCCGTCATCTGCTGCGACGACAAGAATTGTAATATCAGTGACTTTCGCTCCACGCGCACGCATTGTTGTAAACGCCGCGTGTCCAGGTGTGTCCAGGAACGTGATTTTCTTGCCTTCCGCTTCGATTTGATAAGCTCCAATATGCTGTGTAATTCCACCCGCTTCTCCCTGTGTCACTTTCGTGTCACGAATCGAATCAAGAAGCGTTGTTTTACCATGGTCGACGTGACCCATGATCGTAACGACTGGCGGACGTTCCGTCAATTCACCTTCGGGCTCTTCAGATTCCTCGAAGTAAATTTCCAAATCTGTTACATCAATTCGGATTTCTTCTTCCACTTCCACGTCATATTCCGCACAGATCAATTCAATCGCATCTTTATCAAGCTCTTGGTTGATTGTCGCCATGACACCGAGCATGAATAGCTTTTTAATGATTTCAGACGGTTCCCTGCCTAATTTGTTCGCAAGCTCACCGACTGACAACGATTCGTAGAAGGTGATTTTTTCCGGCAACGGCTTTTCCACCTTCGGCATTGGCGCTGGACGATGTCTTCTACGTCCTTGGTTAATCCCGCGTGCAGGTGGTCTTCCACCACGTCCAGCTGGACGATTGCCGCCTTGAGCACCTTGACCTGGACGTTGACCGCCTTGAGCCGGACGGTTGCCGCCTTGTGCGCCTTGGCCTTGACGTTGACCGCCTTGAGCCGGACGGTTGCCGCCTTGTGCGCCTTGCCCTTGACGTTGACCGCCTTGAGCTGGTCGGTTGCCGCCTTGCGCGCCTTGGCCTTGGCGTTGACCGCCTTGAGCTGGTCGGTTGCCGCCTTGCGCGCCTTGCCCTTGGCGTTGACCGCCTTGAGCCGGTCGATTGCCGCCTTGTGCGCCTTGCCCTTGACGTTGACCGCCTTGAGCCGATCGATTACCACCTTGTGCGCCTTGGCCTTGGCGTGGACCGCCTTGTGCTGGACGGTTGCCGCCTTGGGTGCTTTGTCGCTGGCTGCCTTGAGCCGGACGGTTGCCCTGTTTATTATTATCCTGTGTGTTGCCTGCCGGTCTTGATGCGTTTGAAACAGGCTTTCGATCATTTTGTCCGCCACGAGACTTGTCGGAAGGAGCAGAGCCACCTTTTCCAAAACGCTGATCCAATTTCGCTGTCGCCTCTTTATCAAGCATCGACATATGGTTTGTAACATTCACATTAATTTTTCCAAGCTCTTCGATGACTTCTTTACTCGTCCGATTTACTTGTTTCGCGTATTCGTGTACACGTATCTTCGTCATTAGCCCACCCCCGGTTATATTCGTTGAGGAGCCCGGATGCTTTTTTGGCGAAGCCGGCATCCGTTAACGCGAGTACGACCCGCGACTCTTTTCCGATTGCATGGCCGAGAGCTTCCCGGCTCCCGAACACATGCTTCTCAACGTTGTAAAAACTACATTTATCATTCACTTTTTTCTGTGTGTTTTTTGAAGCATCTTCAGAAACGATGACTAATCGCGCATTTCCCGAACGAACCTCTTTGACGACCAACTCTTCGCCTGTGATGAGCTTCCGGGCTCTCGCAGCCATCCCTAGCAATTGGAAGATTTTCGTAGGATGATTCATTTCAATGCCTCACGACGGATTGCATGCAGAAGATTATCGTAAACTTCCGCAGGCACCGATGTTCCAAGCTGGCTTTCAATCGACCGATTGCGTTTTGCTGTTTCAACAGCCTCTTCAGTTTTCGATACATATGTACCCCGTCCTGATTTTTTGCCTGTCAGATCGACTGAAACTTCACCTTCCTTCGTGCGAACAATGCGGATCATTTCCTTCTTTGGCAACATCTCACCCGTCGCCGCACACTTACGCAAAGGGATTTTCTTTTTGCTTGTCATGGGCAGTCATCCTTTCAACTCAATTGTCTTCGTCTGTTTCTGAATATAAATCGATTGTTTCCAGATCGGATTCCTCTTCTGTTTCATTATCGAAATAAGGATCCTCATCATATTCATCGTTTCCATTTTCGGTAACGGCGTATACATCATTTTCAAACAGGCCCTCTCCAACCGATTGGGCGGAAGAAGGAGGATAGATGCCAAGTTCTCGGGCATCCGTTTCACTTTTAATATCGATCTTCCATCCAGTCAACTTGGCAGCTAAGCGAGCATTCTGTCCTCGTTTCCCGATTGCCAATGATAATTGGTAGTCAGGCACTACGACAGTTGTCGACCTGTCCTCTTCATTCACTTGCACGTCCAATACTTTTGAAGGGCTCAATGCATTTGCGACAAAGATGACCGGATCCTCGGACCATTCAACAATATCGACCTTTTCTCCGTTCAATTCATTTGAAATGGATTGGACACGTGCTCCTCTAGAACCGACGCAAGACCCGACCGGATCCACTTCTTCATTATTCGTATGGACGGAAATTTTCGAGCGGTCTCCCGCCTCACGGGCAATCGATTTGATTTCAACCGTGCCGTCATAGATTTCAGGCACTTCCATTTCAAACAGTCGGCGCAAAAGACCTGGGTGTGTACGGGAAACAAAAACTTGAGGCCCTCTTGAAGTGCGCTCCACTTTCGTAATGTACACTTTGATGCGGTCATGAGGCTGGTAGGTTTCTGTAGTGATCTGTTCGCTTGCAGGCAGCACTGCCTCCACTTTCCCAAGACCTACATAGAGATTCCTTGCATCCAGGCGCTCGACGATTCCATTGACAATATCATCTTCCCTGTCGACGTATTCATCGTAGATCAGGCCACGTTCAGCTTCACGTACGCGCTGCGTAACAACTTGTTTAGCAGTTTGCGCTGCAATACGGCCGAAATCGCGTGGAGTCACCTCTTCTTCTAAGATATCTCCCAATTCATATGCAGGGTTGATGGCCAAAGCGTCTTCAAGAGCGATTTGAAGCCTTTCATCTTCCACTTCTTCCACGACATCTTTACGGGAATATACTTTCATTGTGCCTTTTTCCAAGTTCAAATCGACACGGACGTTTTGAGCCTGGTTGAAGTTTCTTTTATATGCGGTAACAAGTGCCGCTTCAATCGCTTCCACAATTACATCCCTCGAAATTCCTTTCTGCTTCTCGAGGGCTGTCAATGCATCGAGTAGATCACTACTCATAATTAATCACTCCTATATTCAATTATGCGGAAAAATCAATCGCTAATCGTGCAAATGCGATTTTTTCCTTTTCGATGACGACTTGCAACTTCCGGGTCTTGATGCGGATTTCAACTTCTGCTGCATCCGGACCGTAGGATAGCAAGTATCCTTCGAACTCTTTCATGCCATTGATCGGTTCATACGTTTTAATGAATACATATTGACCGACCGCCTTTTGGAAATCCTCTTCTTTTTTCAACGGACGTTCTGCGCCCGGTGAGGATACTTCAAGGAAATAGTTCTGAGGAATCGGATCTGTGCGGTCCAGCTCCTCACTTAGCTTTTCACTTACTAGTGCACACTGTTCAATATCGATATTCCCTTCCGGCGTATCGACATAAACGCGTAAGAACCAGTCTCTTCCTTCTTTCACAAATTCAATATCAACCAATTCCAACTCTAGGTCATTCACTATCGGACTGACGAGCTTTTCAACTTCTTCTGTAATTTTACTCATCATAACCCTCCCGAGATTTGATTCTAACTTGTCTTATTCGAATAGAACAACAGAAAAGAGCGGGAAATCCCACTCTTTTCGCAAGACATATAGCAAAAGTTGCTCCAATTGTACCATCTACTGGGCGTCATTGCAAACAATGTGCCAAATGCTTGCCGTTTCCAATTGACATATCGCTTAGAAAAGAGAAAGTTGGTTTGAATCGGGCATGCCTTCCAAGCAGCCTAAAGAATCCATGTATTCAATGACTGTTTTCGAAACCCTTCCTCGCTGCTGGAGATCTTCCTTCGAAAGGAAGATGCCATCCTTGCGGGCTTCGACAATCGCTTTGGCGACGTTCGTACCTAGAGAAGGTATTGCATCGAACGGCGGTAACAATTGATTGCCATCGATGATGAACTCAGATGCAGCGGATTTATATAGATCTGGTTTCGCGAATGAAAAGCCGCGCTCACACATTTCTAATGAAATTTCCAATACTGTGAGCAAGTTCTTTTCTTTCGGTGATGCTTCCAATCCTTTATCATTGATCTCTTTGATTTTTGCACGGATTGATGCATTACCTTTCGTCATTGTTGCTAAATCATAATCAGTTGCGCGGACCGTGAAGTACGCAGCGTAATACATGATCGGATGGTGCACTTTGAAATACGCGATCCGCAGCGCCATCAGCACGTAGGCAGCGGCGTGAGCTTTCGGGAACATGTATTTTATCTTTTTGCAGGAATCAATATACCAGCCGGGCACTTGGTTAGCCTTCATCGCCTCTTCGAATTCAGGCGTCAGCCCTTTCCCTTTCCGCACAGATTCCATTATCTTAAATGCCATTGCAGGTTCGAGTCCTTGGTAAATCAAATAGACCATAATATCATCACGGCAACCGATCACATCGGACAATTGACAGATTTTATTTTGAATCAGCTCTTGGGCATTGCCAAGCCACACGTCCGTCCCGTGGGAAAGACCGGAAATCTGGATTAATTCCGAGAATGTGGATGGTTTCGTCTCCTCAAGCATCTGCCTTACGAAGCGCGTACCGAATTCCGGCACGCCTAAAGTTCCTGTCTTGCACTCGATCTGCTCTTCAGTGACGCCTAATGAGGAAGTCCCGCTGAACAGTGCCATGACCCCTTCATCGTCAGGAGGAATCGTTTTCGGGTCGATGCCTGAAAGGTCTTCGAGCATTTTGATCATCGTCGGGTCATCGTGTCCGAGTATGTCCAGCTTCAGAAGATTATTATCGATGGAATGGAAGTCGAAATGCGTCGTCCGCCAGCTCGAAGCCGTATCGTCCGCAGGGAATTGAATCGGAGTGAAATCAAAAATCTCCATATTATCCGGGACGACAATAATCCCGCCCGGATGCTGCCCCGTATTCCGTTTAACGCCCGTACAGCCTTGTACGAGCCGGTCAATTTCTGCACCGCGCAAATGGAGGTTATTATCATTCATATATCCTCGAACATAGCCGTATGCGGTCTTTTCGGCAACTGTTCCGATCGTCCCCGCACGATAAACATAGTCTTCTCCGAAAAGCTCCTTCGTATAGTTATGCGCATGAGCCTGATATTCTCCACTAAAGTTCAAATCGATGTCCGGAACTTTATCCCCGTTAAAGCCAAGGAATGTTTCAAACGGGATGTCTTGTCCATCTTTTTTGAACATCGTGCCGCATGCCGGACACGCTTTGTCCGGTAAGTCGAAACCAGAGCCGACCGACCCATCATCAAAGAACTCCGATAGCCTGCACGAAGGGCAAACGTAATGCGGCGGCATTGGGTTTACTTCTGTAATTTCCATCATCGTTGCAACGAGCGAGGAGCCGACTGATCCGCGGGAACCGACAAGATAGCCATCATCCAATGACTTCTTAACAAGCTTATGTGATATGAGATAGATAACCGCGAAACCATTGTCGATGATTGATTTCAGTTCCTTCTCGATCCGCGCCTCGATGATCTCAGGCAATTGCTCACCGTAAATATGGCGTGCCATAGAATAGGTCAGTTCCCTTACTTCATCATCTGCTCCGATAATTGTCGGTGTATACAAATCATCTTTAATTACTTTCACTTCTCCGACACGGTCTGCCACTGCCTGCGGATTGTCGATGACAATCTGCTCTGCGACTTCCTTGCCCAAAAACGAGAAATGTTCGAGCATTTCATCAGTCGTCCGGAAATGGACTTCAGGCAAGGAATGTCGGTTCATTGGGTTCGCCCCGCCTTGGGAACGGACAAGAACTTGACGATATATCGCATCAGTCTCGTCTATATAGTGGACGTTCCCTGTTGCACAGACGGGAAGACCGACCTTTTTCCCGAGCTTGATCATCTTCCGCATAATATCTTCTAAATTCCATTCATCCCGAATCAATTCCAATTCAATTAAATGGGAATAGGCTGGCTTCGGGTGAAGTTCAAGGTAGTCATAGAAGCGGGCAATCTCCTCAACCTCTTCCATCGACTTCTGCATGAGTCCTTCGAAAACTTCCCCCTTGTCGCATCCTGATCCGACGAGGAGGCCCTTGCGATATTGCATCAATAACGAGCGTGGAATACGTGGAACTCTGTAAAAGTAATCCATATGGGAAATGGAGACGAGCTTAAAGAGGTTTTTCAAGCCTTCATCATCTGTCGCAATTAACGTGCAGTGGGACGGCCTTGATCGTTTGTAGGCATCCCCTTCGCCGATGTTTTTATTGAAATCATCCAAGTATTCGATTCCTTTTTCCGTTGCCGCTTCCTTCATGAGCCGGATGAACAGATAGGCTGTCGCTTCCGTGTCGTAAATCGCGCGGTGATGCTGTGTCAGTTCAATATCAAACTTTTTTGCCAACGTGTTCAATCTGTGATTCCGCATTTCTGGATACAGGAAACGCGCCAACTCGAGCGTATCGATAACCGGATAGCTTTTGTCATGCACCCCGGCTCTCTTGCTCGCTTCATAAAAGAAGCCCATATCGAAGGAAGCATTATGGGCGACTAGGATGGCGTCGCCAATGAATTCCTTGAAATCCTTTATTACTTCCGACACTTCAGGAGCGTCCTTCACCATGTCATCCGTAATGCCGGTCAGTTCAATTGTAGTTGAAGACAGAGGATGATGAGGGTTCGCAAACCTTTCAAACCTCTCCTTAATTTCTCCATTGACCACTTTGACCGCAGCCAACTCGATAATCGTGTCATACACGGCGGAAAGGCCTGTTGTTTCTACGTCAAATACGACAAATGTATCGTTTTCAAGCTCTCGATGCTGCTCGTCATAGACAATCGGCACGCCATCATCCACTAAGTTCGCTTCTAAGCCGAATAATACTTTTATTCCATGTTTCTTACCCGCAGAGTAGGCTTCCGGAAACGATTGGACGTTCGCATGATCGGTTATCGCTATCGCGGGATGCCCCCATTTTGCAGCCTGCGCGACTAAGGCTGAAGCTGATGTCACTGCATCCATCTGGCTCATCGTCGTATGGGCATGCAACTCGATCCGTTTGCGATCCTCTGGGGCGGTATCTTTCCGGATAACCGGAGAAACTTCCATGATGTCCTGTGCCATCATAATGAGATCTCGGACGAATGTATCGTTCTGGATGCTTCCTCTAGCACGGACCCATGCACCTTTTTTCAATGTTTTCATGAGTTCGGCATCTTCGTTGTCACGCGAGAACATTTTCACTAATATGGAATCAGTGTAATCGGTCACTTTGATTGTGAGTAATGAACGCCCACTTCTCAATTCCCTTACCTCTGCATCGAATACGTAACCTTCGATCGTTACGCGCCTTTCTTCATCCTGTATCGTATGGATGCCGACGATCGGCTCGTCAGGCTTGATCGGGACGCCCAATACAAATGGCCTGTTCCCAATATCCCCGTTCTCTTTCTTCATTGCTTCCATTTTTTGCAGGTTGGCTAAGGCATTCTTCGCATACTCTTCCTCTTCAGCCTGTTTCTGGGCAATGAATGCGAGTCGTTCCGCTTCGTTATCTTCAGTCTCTTCGGAGATCGTGAATTCGATAGCCATCGATGGAAAACCGAATGATTCATAAACCTCTGCGATAATGCGGCCATATTTGTTTTTCATCGTTTGCTGCTCAAAGTCATTTGCGCAAGTCAATGTCATTTTTTCGCCAACGAGTACTGGTTTTTGCCCTACGAGCCTTTCACGAATCGGAGGCGACATATCCCTCATTTCTTCAATGACATGCGGCCAATAGCCAACGATCAGTTCCGGATCTCCTTCTGCTGTTCGTACTGTTATTTGAAGGCGTACCGCAGCTATGGACGTAAAGGCTTCCTTCATCCTTTGTTGAAATAACTGATAGACGTGGACAGGTAACGTTTTTTCAAGCTCTACATTAAATTGCCACACTCTCGATTTTCGATGAATATCGACTCGTTCTAGTGTTCCATGTTCGAAATGGACAATCGTTTGATCATCCGTCATTCCGATCTGTTGCAGCAACGTCAGTAATTTCATCTTTGCATCCATATGTAGACCTCCCCCTTTCATACAGTGAAAAGAAGGGAAGTGCCGATTCAAGTCGGCCTCCCCTCCTTACCAAATTCATTAGCCGAAAAAGGCTTGCAGCTTTTCGGTCACTTCTTCTTTTTGCCACTCAACCGTTTCTCCGGTCTCCCTGAATCTCACTTCGACGATTCCGTCTTGGGCTTTTTTGCCGATCGTCAGTCTAACTGGCAATCCAATTAGATCGGCGTCTGTAAATTTCACACCCGCTCTTTCATCCCGGTCGTCATGTAAAATGTCATACCGATATGATTTCAATAGATGATAAAGTTCTTCAGAAAGTTTTGTCTGTGCTTCATCTTTCATATTGATCGTTACAAGATGTATATCATACGGAGATAGCTGTTTCGGCCATTTCAACCCATTTGAATCATTATACTGTTCCGCGACAGCTGCCAAGATCCGTGAAACTCCGATGCCATAACAGCCCATAATAAACGGTTGAGCTTTTCCGTTTTCATCCAAATACTTCGCTTTCATCGGTTCGCTATAAACGGTTCCCAGTTTGAAGATATGTCCAAGCTCGATGCCTTTGGCGAATTGGATTGTGCCGTTCCCGTCGGGTGAAGGATCTCCTTCTTTGATGAACCGCAAATCAAGATAGCGTTCAACGGCAAAATCGCGTTCCGGATTGACGTTGACCAAATGGTATCCATCTTCATTCGCCCCGCAGATGCCGTTTACGATGTTTTCGACAGCGTAGTCGGCATATACTTTCAAATCTAGGGGCAATTTGACAGGACCAATCGAGCCTACTTTACATGATAGCATCCCTTCGATTTCTTCTTCTGTTGCGAGATCGATATGAGTAGCCTGCAATGCATGTTTCAGCTTTATTTCGTTTATGTCATGATCGCCGCGTGAGAGTACGACGACTAGCTTATCATCCACTTTGAAAATGAGCGTCTTGATCACTTTCGAAGGGTCCGTGTTCAAGAAGTCCGCAACTTCCGCTATCGTCTTCTGGTCTGGCGTATCCACTTTCACGAGCTCTTTCAATGTTTCTTTAGGTTTCACATATTCTGTATTGACTTCGGCCATTTCGATATTGGCGGCGTATGAGGAAGAGTCGCTATAAGCGATCGTGTCTTCTCCGATGTCGGACAACGCCATGAATTCATGGGTCCCTTTGCCTCCAATCGTGCCGCCATCAGCAATGACAGCCCGGAAGTCCAAGCCGAGCCTCGAGAAGATATTCGAGTATGCCTGCATCATTTCATTATACTTTTCTTCCAGACTATCTTCAGTGGAATGGAACGAATAGGCATCCTTCATGATAAATTCCCTGCCACGAAGCAGTCCGAATCTTGGCCGTTTCTCATCCCTGAACTTCGTCTGGATCTGATAGACCGTAAGTGGCAGCTTTTTATAGGATTTTACTTCATCCCTAATGAGCGATGTAATTACTTCTTCGTGGGTTGGTCCTAGAGCCATTTGACGTTCGTGGCGATCCTTTAGCCTGAAAAGTTCAGAGCCGTATGCATCCCATCTGCCGGTCTCTTCCCAGAGGCCGGATGACTGCAACGTCGGCATGAACATTTCGACTGCGTCGATTGCATCCATCTCTTCCCGGATGATGTTCTCGATTTTCCTAATCACTTTCTTCGCCAATGGAAGAAAGGAATAGACCCCACTCATATGTTGACGGATATATCCCGCCCTTAACAGTAGTTGATGGGAAAGGATATCGGCATCCGTCGGTATTTCACGCATCGTCGGGATGAATGTCCGTGATTGTTTCATGAAAGGTTTCACCTCGAATCAAATTATACTACTGATTTCCGCTCTAGGGGACGCTTCAATCAAATAAGCTTGCATTTCTAGCACATTCTCTTCAAATAATTATTAGAAGAAGAATCGTTGAATGTCATTCCAGGTGACAACGAGCATGAGAACCATCAATAGCATGATGCCAACAAAATGGACCATGCCTTCCTTCTGTTTATCGACGGGTTTGCCACGCACTCCTTCAAATAGGAAGAAGAGCAATCTTCCGCCGTCCAATGCAGGCAATGGCAATAGGTTCATAATTCCTAGATTGATACTTAACACAGCTGCCCAGTTCATAAGGGAGAATACACCCCATTGCGCTACTTCCTCAGTCGCTTTGTAAATGCCGACAGGACCGCTTAATGCGTCAATCGTAAACTTGCCGGTAACGAGCATGCCCAATAGCTCGAATATCCTCTTCATCCAGCTATATGTCTGCTCTGCCCCGAAGGCGAACGCTTTTAATGCATTCTTTTCCAATGGGCTTTCGTACATGACGCCGATTTGTCCATATTCCCGTCCTGCATCGACCAACGATTCAGGAACAACGGACAACGTCACCATTTCTCCGTCCCTCTCGACCTTCATTTGAAGATTCTTGCCAGGGTTCTTTTGGATTGTCTCCGTGAATTGTTGCCAACTTTCTATCGACTTGCCGTCCACTTCCTTAACAAAGTCGCCGGCTTCCATACCCGCTGCATAAGCAGGACTGTCATTGACAACTTCTTTAATAACAGGCTCGTTTGTTGGGATGCCATGCAAAAGGCCAATTGCCAAGAAGATGAAAAATGCGAGGATGAAATTGAATAGAGGCCCTGCAAAAATAGCCATCGCCCGGCTGCCAAGCGACTTTGAATCGAATTGGCGATCATAAGGCGCAATAAGCGACTCCTGTCCCTTTTCATAGATGACCGCAGTACGGGAAACCTCGTATCTTACAAGATTTCCATCTTCGTCATACCCTTCGATGAAAAGTTCCTTGCTTAAATCAGCGGATTCCGTCTCCAAAAACAGTACATTCGGATTGGATACATCTCGGTTCAAATAGATTTTTTCAATTTTATCGTTATCGTTCAAAATGACCCCTACACGATATCCGGGTTGCAATTCGACAGTGTCGAAATCCTCGCCTGCCATTCTCACATATCCACCTAGAGGAAGTATACGAATCGTATAAAGAGTTTCCTTTTTCCGGAGGGCGAGAATTTTAGGTCCGAATCCAATTGCGAATTCACGTACCATGATTCCAGCCCTTTTCGCGAAGAGGAAATGCCCTAATTCATGAAAAAAGACGAGAGAGCCGAAAATGATAATAAACGCTATTACGGTTTCCATAAAAAACCACCTTAACTGGCCCAATCGGCCGATTTATGAGTTACTCATTTCACCATATCATACACCATTTTACGGGTGATTGAATCGGTTTCTAAAATCGCTTCCAAGTCCGGGGAGGAAATCGGCTGATGATTGTCCATCATACGTTCCACAATATCCTCGATTTGCAGGAAAGGAATTCTGCCTTTCATGAACAATTGAACCGCCACTTCATTCGCAGCATTCATCACTGTTGGCATCGTTCCACCTTGCTTACCTGCCTCGTATGCGAGAGCAAGGGCTCTAAATCTTTCAAAGTCCATCTTTTCAAAGTGGAGTGTTCCAATTTCCTCTAGACGGAGCGGCTTGGCATTTTGCATTGGAATCCGATCCGGATATGTCATTGCATATTGAATCGGCACCCGCATGTCTGGAGAGCCAAGCTGAGCCATGACACTCGTATCTTCAAATTCAACCATGGAATGGATGATGCTTTCCTTATGCAATAAGCAATCGATCCTGTCATATGGCATGTCGAATAAATGATGTGCCTCGATCACCTCGAGCCCTTTGTTCATCATCGTTGCGGAATCGATCGTCAATTTATTGCCCATTGACCAGTTAGGATGGTCCAACGCTTGTTGTACAGTCACACCTTGCAATTGGTCCCTCGACAAATCCCTGAAACTACCGCCTGATGCTGTCAAAATGAGCCGTGAAACCCTTTTCGGATTTTCTCCATTTAAGGACTGGAAAAGAGCCGAATGCTCGCTGTCGACAGGTAGTAGGGCGACATTCCTCTTTCTTGCTTCTTCCATGACGATATCCCCTGCAGCTACGAGCGTCTCTTTGTTCGCAATGGCAATCGTAATGCCTTCCTGGATCGCTTTCATTGTCGGCTCCAACCCAATGCTCCCGATGACCGCATTGACGAGCATGTCCGCGCCCGTTTGTGCCGCTACGGCAATGAGACCTTCTGTGCCATGCATGAATCGTGTTTCCGGAAATTCCGATTGCAATGCATCGGCATCCTCCTTTTGCATGACAGACACAACTTCCGGATGAAATTGTGCCGTAATTTCCCTCACTTTAGCAATATTCATCCCGGCTGAAAAAGATACTAGTTTAAATTGCTCTTTGTTTGATTGAATAATGTCGAGTGTCTGAGTGCCAATTGATCCCGTCGCACCAAGCAGACTAATTTTCTTCGTCATAATATGAATAACTTCCTTTCCATCAACCGACTAGGTGTAAAAAATGAATGAGCGGCAACACGAAAAGGAGACTATCGAATCGATCAAGAATTCCCCCATGTCCCGGCAAAAGATTCCCTGAATCCTTCACCCCGAAATGCCTCTTCAACGCCGACTCGACCAAATCCCCCAACTGTCCGACAATCGAGGCGATGATCGTTACAATGGTCAACATCAGATACGAAGGTGCTATCGGATAGAAGATTTGGAATACGCATGCAAACAATACGGCAAAGACGATACCGCCGATAAACCCTTCCACTGTCTTATTCGGGGAAATATCCGGCCAAAGCTTTCGTTTGCCGAGCTTTCTGCCTACAAAGTATGCGCCTGAATCTGTCGTCCAAATTACGAGAAGTGCATAGAACACGTACTCGAAACCATAAAAGCGGGTTTCGATCAAATAATAAAATCCGATGCCGACATATAATGCACTAAATGCACTAAACGCCGCATGATCAAAAGTGAACTTGTTTTTGGAGATGACAGTATAGATTAATAAAATAAGTATAAGTGCGAACATCATCTCGATTTTCGTATAGCCGATCCATTGTTGGACTTCACCAGTCCACTTTGAAGGCATTAAAAGAAGCGCCAATGCCACCCAGACGAGAATACCCTCAAAAGAAAATATACGGATATCCTTCATGCGCAGCAATTCATGTAAACCGACTGAAGCGATAATATAAATGGCGATTGTAAATGGGAGTCCGCCAATGATGACTAGCGGAAAAAAAATAGCCAATGCGGCGATCGCTGTAATAATTCTCTGTTTCAAACTCCTTTATCCCCTTCCACACTTCCAAATCTTCGGTTGCGCATTTGGAATTCCTCGATTGCACTTAACATGCATGACTCATCGAAGTCCGGCCAGAGAACCTCTGTAAAGGAAAATTCCGAATAAGCTAGCTGCCAAAGCATGAAATTCGACAATCGCACTTCACCACTCGTTCGGATGAGTAAATCCGGCTCAGGTAAGTGAGATGTCATGAGATGTGACTCGATCAATGATTCGTCAATCTCATCAATTGCTATTTGGTTGTTGACTGCCAATTGGGCGATTTCTTTCACTGCCTTCACCATTTCGAGACGGCTGCCATAGTTCATTGCGAAGTTCAGGATGAGTCCGTCATTGTTTGAAGTGGCCTCTATCGCTTTCACAATCGCTTCTTTCGTATGTGGCGGCAACGCATCGAAATTGCCGATCATTTCAACCCTGACATTTTGCTCGATCAGTTCGGGCAAGTACGTTGTCAGGAACTCTCCAGGCAGCTTCATAAGAAAATCGATTTCCATTTTAGGCCGTTTCCAGTTTTCTGTTGAAAAAGCATACAACGTCAAGACTTTAATGCCTATATCATTTGCAATTCGGGTGATTTTCCGAACAGTCTTCATACCTTCATGATGTCCGGCAATCCGCGGTAAACTGCGTCGTCTTGCCCATCTGCCGTTCCCATCCATGATGATGGCGACGTGTGAAGGGATTGTTCTACTTTTGACTTTCATTAGCCTGTCGGAAATTGATGGTCCGTTCTCTGTAGTTTTTTTCCGTAACAGTTTATCTAGCATTCCGTTTCCTCCACTCGCCTGCTTTTTGAGCAAGTACCTAGTCTATCGTAACAAATTAGCCGATAAATTTCATTTAAAACAGCTAAAATTTGAGTTGGTGTCCTTTTAGATTATGCTTGCCGTATGGTGAAATATTTATCATTCATCGAAACGAATGAAATACGGTCAGAAAAAAAGGCGTCCTGATAGTAGGACGCCCCAATGTATAGAAAGTTCTTCGATCAGATTTCCATAATCTCATTTTCTTTTTCTTTGGCAATCTCATCGATCTTGACAATGTAGGAATCAGTCAGTTTCTGGATTTCTTCACCTTCACGGCGTAATTCATCCTCTGTGATATCCCCATTCTTTTCAAGCTTTTTCAACTCGTCATTTGCATCGCGACGTACGTTGCGGATTGCAATTTTGGAGTCTTCCGCTTCTTTTTTGACTTCTTTCACCAATTCCTTGCGGCGTTCTTCCGTCAATGCAGGGACTGCCAAACGGATGACCGATCCATCATTGGAAGGAGTGATACCGATATCCGATTTCAATATCGCCTTTTCAATATCACCTAAAGTCGTTTTATCGTATGGCTGAATGACCATCAGTCTCGCCTCAGGCACTGAGATGCCTGCCATTTGGTTCAATGGTGTCGGAGCTCCGTAATAAAGTACTGAAATCCGATCCAGCAATGAAGCGTTCGCACGCCCTGCCCGGATGGAAGCAAGCTGTCTTGTGAAAGATCCAATCGCTTTTTCCATTCTGTCTTTTGTTTGATCCATTAGCTCTTTCGGCATTTACCCATTCCTCCTCACAACCGTACCGATTGGTTCACCGAGCACGGCCTTTTTAATATTTCCATTATCCATAATTGAGAATACTACGAGAGGGATATCATTGTCCATACATAGGGTTGAGGCAGTGGAATCCATAACTTCTAGTCCTTGGCTGATTACTTCCAAGTACGTCAATTCCGTATATTTCACTGCATTCTCGTCTTTTAACGGATCTGCTGAATAGACGCCGTCAACATTGTTTTTCGCCATTAAAATGACGTCCGCTTCGATCTCAGCTGCTCTTAGTGCAGCTGTCGTATCAGTGGAGAAATAAGGATTTCCTGTTCCAGCGGCAAAGATGACGACACGCTTCTTCTCCAAGTGGCGAATCGCTTTCCTGCGAATATACGGCTCAGCTACTTGCCGCATATCGATAGAAGACGATACACGTGTTTCAACGTCTAATTTTTCAAGTGCGTCCTGAAGAGCCAAGGAATTCATGACTGTGGCAAGCATACCCATATAATCGGCGGTAGTTCTGTCCATGCCCATTTCGCTGCCGACTTTACCTCGCCAAATATTTCCTCCACCAACTACGACCGCAACTTCTACACCAAGGTCGACAACTTCTTTCACTTGTTCAGCGACTGTTTTAATAATTGCAGGTGAAAGACCGTAGCCTTTCTCACCCGCAAGTGCTTCACCGCTTAGCTTCAAGACAATTCTTTTATATTTTGGGACGCCCATATGTACCCTCCGTCTACTGTGTTTTTCTCGAAAAATAGGGAACACAAAGTTGTGTCCCCTAATTGATCTTTATATCGAATCAGTTGCCTTTTACTTGGCTCATAACTTCGTCCGCAAAGTTGTCTTCGCGTTTTTCAATTCCTTCGCCGACTGCAAAGCGAACGAACTCTTTCAAGTTTCCGCCAGTCGATTTAACGAAATCACGTACTTTTTGATCGGAGTTTTTAACGAATGCTTGGTCAAGAACACAAATTTCTTCAAAGTATTTTCCAAGACGGCCTTCAACCATTTTCGCAACGATATTTTCAGGCTTGCCTTCGTTCAACGCTTGCTCTGTAAGGACTTTACGCTCGCGCTCTACTTCTTCCTCGGACACTTCATCACGTGAAATGTATTTCGGGTTCATAGCTGCGATATGCATTGCTACATCTTTAGCAGCTTCAGAGTCAGTAGTGCCTTCAAGAATAGTCAATACAGCAATGCGGCCACCCATGTGAAGGTAAGGACCGAAAGCATCGTTGTCCGATTTTGTTTTCACTTCAAAGCGGCGAAGAGTGATTTTCTCACCGATTTTAGCGACTGCATTGGAAATATGGTCAGCGACTGTAAGGCCGTTTTCCATTTTCGATTCAGTAGCTTCTTCGATTGTTGCGGGTTTTGTTGCTAGAAGGTGCTCACCAAGTTCTTTAACAAGTGCTTGGAACGCTTCGTTTTTAGCAACGAAGTCTGTTTCAGCATTCACTTCAAAAATGACAGCTTCGTTTCCGTTTACGATGATGTCAGTCGTACCTTCCGCAGCGATGCGGTCAGCTTTTTTAGCTGCGCTTGATAGACCTTTTTCACGAAGGAAGTCTACCGCCGCATCCATATCACCATTCACTTCAGTAAGTGCTTTTTTGCAGTCCATCATACCTGCGCCTGTTTTTTCACGCAGCTCTTTTACCATTTGTGCTGTAATTGCCATTGTTAGTTCCTCCTGTATGAGTGATTTGAGACGACAATCTGTAAAAAAGACGATAAGGGGGTTGGCCGCTTATCGTCTGTTTTATTACTACTATTACTCTGCAGCTGCCGTTTCAGTCGCTTCTTCAGATACTTCTTCATCAGCGCCTTGTCTTGATTCGATCAATGCATCTGCCATCTTGCTAGTAAGTAGACGAACCGCACGGATTGCATCGTCATTCGCAGGAATGACATAGTCGATTTCGTCCGGGTCACAGTTCGTGTCAACAATACCGACGAGTGGAATGTTCAATTTGATTGCCTCTGCCACAGCGATGCGCTCTTTACGAGGGTCAACAACGAAGATGACGTCAGGCAATGATTTCATATCACGGATACCGCCAAGGAATTTCACAAGACGATCGTGCTCTTTTCTAAGTTCAGAAACTTCTTTCTTAGGAAGCACATCAAATGTACCGTCCTCTTCCATCGTTTCGATCTTTTTCATACGTGCAACACGTTTTTGGATCGTACCGAAGTTTGTAAGTGTACCACCAAGCCAACGTTGGTTGATGTAGTACATTCCTGCGCGCTCAGCTTCTTCTTTGATTGCATCTTGTGCTTGCTTCTTAGTACCAACAAATAGTACTTTTCCGCCTTCTGCACCAACTTGACGCATGAAGTCATAAGCTTCTTCTAGTTTTTTCACCGTCTTTTGAAGATCGATGATGTAGATTCCGTTACGTTCAACGAAAATATACTTTTTCATTTTCGGGTTCCAACGACGAGTTTGGTGTCCGAAATGTACACCTGCTTCAAGCAGTTGTTTCATTGAGATTACTGACATTTGTTTTTCCTCCAATTTGGTTAGATTCCTCCGTATGTTTCATGCGATGGAATGACCTTTCGGCACCTTTTCCCATCATCCACATACGTGTGTAGTAACACCATTTGATAATATACCATACGGGTAATCTTATTGCAACTCACTTCATCTAAATTTAAGCAGCAATTCCACTTCGGTTTTCCCTTTGCCGAGCCTTTTGGCGATTTCCTCAACCGGCTTGCCTTCGTCATGCAAGTGGATGGCGAGCGAGCGACTGTCCATTTCATGAACATTGGATACCGGCTTGGATAAGCTGCTATGTTTTAATGTTGGTGTCGTCTGGTACGATTTCATTGCCGCTTTCATTGGGTACCTCGGTCTCACGATAGTGAAATCCTTACTTTCCGCTTGCAGCTCAAACTCTTGGCTACGTCTTTCAGGTGTACTTTCGTCGTGTTTGTCATTTTCCTGCCGCTTTTCAATTATCCTGATGAGTCGTTCGTTTTCCTCTTTTAATTCGGATAAGTAAGCACCGATTGCATCGTCCATTTCGGCCATCATTTTCTGCTGCTTCTTTTCCAAGTTGTTGAATTTTGAAACTTTCATGTAGAGCAACGCTATGAAATAAAAGCCGATCACTTGTAAAATGAATAAAAATAATATAAATACCGTTTGCATGTCCATCATCCTGTAAAGTCGACAAATGAACCTTTGTATGGGTGCATCGTCTTCTTTTCCTCTTCGTTATGTTGATGTTCCTTTTCTTTCTGATTCCTGTCCTGATTTTTTCCCTTTGAATCTTTATCCGTTTTGGCGTATTTCTCTGAATGTCGAACAGTTTCCCGGTTTTTTTCTGTCTCCTTTTCATTTTGGAGCTGTGCCTGGTCTTGGTTGAGCTGTGATTGCTGTTGTTTCTGTTCTGCGATTCTTCCCGCCTCAAACGTTTTAGGAATGGCGATTTGAAGTTCAATTCCTTTCAGGCTCATAAAATCCCTCCGTCAACAATTTCCGGCAATAGTAATTTTCGGAGCTTAAATAACGCCTTCGAATGAATTTGTGAAATTCTGGATGTCGACAGATTCAGAATTTCTCCGATTTCTGTCAAAGTCATTTCATCCGTGTAGAACAGATTCAGAACCAATTGTTCATTTTCGTTTAATTCTTTAATCTTCATGGCCAAATCGCCGACGAGCTCTCCCATGACGATTTGCTGTTCAGGAGTACGCTCATGGTCGTCCTTTAAAACAAAGGACTTCTGCCCTTCCTCCTCATCATCGCTCATACGTTCATCCATGGAAAGCACATTTGAAAAATAGTGTTCATGCACAGTCTGGTATACTTCTTCGACTGAAATGCCAAGATGATCCGCTATCTCTTCTGGAGTCGCATGACGCAATAGTTTCTGTTCCAGTATTGAAATCTCTTCCTCCAGCTTTTTCGATTTTTCACGGGACGAACGGGGAAGCCAGTCTTCCTTTCGCAAACCATCAATGATGGATCCGCGAATCCTGAAGGAAGCATACGTATCAAATTTCAAATCCCTGCCAGGGTCGAACTTCGTCAAAGCGTCAAATAGTCCTTGAAGTCCAAGACTCATAATCTCATCCCGCGAAACATTCCTCGGCAAGCCGGAGCTGATTCGTTGCACATGGTAATTGACGAGTGGTGTATACTTCCGGACAAGTCTGTCGCCGGCATCGGGATCCCGATCATTCAACCATAGTTTCCAACATATTTCTTCTTCCGTCAGATCCTCTTTGGACATCGAATCCCTCACCTTCCATGATGTTTCCGAAAACATTATTAAAATACTTAATTTCTAGTATATCAAATTTCGACAAAAAATAGCGACTGAACCGTCCAGTCGCTCTGCAAAGTCTATTCTATTAAAATAGAGTCAAATTTCCTTCGTTCCCAAATTAACCGTCCGGATATTCAATGCGCTTGTCACCGGATCGAACTCGATCGTCCGCCCACTTGAACCGCCTGTATCTTCCGCGACAAGCGGAATGGAAAGTCGGGCAAGCTCCTTTTTGACTGCTTCGACGTTGCGTGGCCCGATTCGAATGGAGTCACTGGATCCGAATTGAAACATTTGGGAACCGCCTGCTATTTTGGCTTTCAACGACAAAGGGCGGACCCCTTCCGCCTTCAGCATTTCCATTAATGAATAAATTCCGGTGTCCGCAAATTTTGCTGGATTCAAACTTTCTGACCTTCCAAGACTCGAGTCCGGAAGCATAATATGTAGAAGACCCGCTATCTTCTTCGTTTCGTCATAAAGGACGACTCCTACGCATGATCCTAAACCGGATGTCCGGATCGTATCCGGTGCATGCACGACTTTCATGTCGGCAATTCCGACCTTGATAACTGTGTTCATCATACTCATCTTACAGTACACCTAACGAGCGGAAAATCGTTATATATGATTCCGGATCAGGGAGCAAGAAGAAATGACCGTCCACACTCGAATCCCCTTCATCGCCTTCCTCTTCTATGCGCGTATCAATGACGATGACTTCATCACTGTAATGGGACACTTCGATAAGGCCGAAACTGACAATTGCTCCGACCATATCTACACTCAAAGATGGAACGGTCGGATGTACTTTCAATCCTGTAAAATCCGACAAAGCGGATAAATAAGAACCTGACAAAATATTGCCGAGTTCCTGCATTGCCGAAATACCGATCTCTGGAATGGGCATTGACTGGAAGTCGAAAGTATGATCGCCGATCAATTTACGGATGAACCGGTTTGCGGAATCGATTGGCAGGACAAAGAACATGCTGCCGGATAGGTCGCCTTGAATCCTCAGGTAGATGCCTGCCACAATTCGTTCAGCACCCCCTGCCAAATCAAACATTTCATCAAAAGAAACGAGGCTCACATTTGGAACCCGCATCTCAATTTTCTTGCCGAGCAATTGGGATAAGGAAGTTGCAGCATGAGCAGCCCCGATATTGCCGATTTCCTTCAGCACGTCGAGATGCATATCTGTAATTTGGTGATCAGATTTCATCTGACGACACTCTTTTCACAGGCTGTAGCACTTTTTCGAGATTCAACATGACTAATAGGCGTCTATCCACTTTGGCAACTCCCGATATGAATTCCGATTCGATCGATCCGACGACTTCAGGCTGAGGTCTGATGGAATCAACCGGAATATCAATTACATCATTTGCAGCATCGACGATAAGTCCAACTTCAAATTCCTCCAATGACACGATGATAATTCTACTACTGTCATCAAGAGGCTTCACTTCCATGCCGAAACGCTCCCGCAGATCGACAATCGGCGTGACGACACCCCTTAAATTGATGACGCCTTTTATATAAGATGGTGTTTTAGGAACTCTTGTGATTGACATGAGTTTTTCGATCGACTCGACGACGTCAACTCCAACGGCATACTCCTTGTCCATCAATTGGAACACAATGACTTTCATTTCTTTGTTTTCTACTCCACTTATTTCAGCCACATTTTTTCACTCCCGCCTATTTGATCAGTGCATTGCAATCCACGATCAGCGCAACTTGGCCGTTTCCTAAAATCGTAGCACCAGAAATGGCGAATACGCTTTGTAGATAATTGCCGAGCGATTTCAACACGACCTCTTGCTGCCCGATAAAGGAATCCACGACGAGCCCTGCCATTTTATCCCCCTTACGAACGATGACCACAGATTGGAATTCCTCCAGTTCCTGTGCTTCATCCATCTCGAAAATCCCTTTCAAGTTGACGAGTGGGACAATGGTTCCTCTGAAGTCAATCACTTTTTGGTTATGCGCGTTCAAAATATCTGATGTTTTAATGATTGCCGTTTCAATAATTGATGATAACGGGATTGCATATATATCCTTATCCAAATTGACGAGCATGACTGATATAATTGATAACGTCAATGGCAATTGAACTTGGAAAAGAGAACCTTGCCCTTCCTTGGAATCGATTGTGATATAGCCACCAAGCGATTCAATCGTGCTTTTGACGACATCCAGCCCAACTCCGCGACCGGATACATCTGTAATCTTTTCAGCGGTGGAAAATCCGGATGCCAAAATGAGTTCTGAAATCTGCCGATCTGTCAAAGTGGCAGCAATCTCTTCAGTGACGACGCCTCTTTCAAGCGCTTTCTGCAAGACCCGTTCCTTATTGACGCCTGCACCGTCGTCTTCCAGCTCAATAAATACGTGATTTCCGGAATGATATGCCCTCAATGTGACAGTACCTTCTTCCGGTTTCCCTTTTGCAATTCGCTCAGCTGGGTTCTCGATGCCATGGTCCAATGCGTTACGAATTAAATGTACGAGGGGATCTCCTATTTCATCGATGACCGTCCGATCCAATTCAGTTTCTGCCCCAATGATTTCAAGATTGATTTTCTTATCTAGATCACGTGCAAGTTGCCGGACCATTTTGGGGAATCGATTGAATACTGTCTCCACCGGAATCATGCGCATATTCAGGATAATGTTCTGAAGGTCGCCTGAAACCCTTGTCATGCGCTCGACAGTCTCATTCAAATCCGGATTATGTAACTCACTTGCAATCGATTGCAAACGTCCTCTGTCAATGACCAGTTCTTCAAAGAGGTTCATTAGAATATCCAACCGTTCTATATTGACACGGATTGTTTTGTTTGCATTATGTGCATTCGCTGCGCGACGTCCTTTTTGTGGGGGTGCTTCGGCCTTTCCTAATTCTTTAGGGGTTGCAACTTTAATTTCAGCAGGCGAACCGCTCACTGGATGGGAAATATTCGTAATCGAGTTGACATGGACACTTTCCACTTCGGACACCTTCATCACTTTCGCCTCAAGGGAGCTTGCTTCCTCACTTGTAATGAGAACTACAGTGAACACTTCATCGAAATCCTCATTTTCCAACTGTTCAACAGTCGGTTTTGACTTGACTATCTCCCCAGATTTCTCAAGAATCTCAAAAACCATGAACACTCTGGCTGCTTTGAGCAGGCAATCCTCGCGGAGTGTGACCAAGACCTCAAAAGCATGAAAACCTTGTTCCTGCGATTGCTCGATGACAGTCATTTCATAATCATCATACTGGAGTGTAGGTGCATCTTGTGATTTGTGAAGCTCGATTGTCATTGCAGAGGCAGCCGTCTCTATTGCCGGAGTAGAAACCGATGTCTCTCCCTCCTCGATTCGGTTCAATGCAGAAACGAGTTCCTGAACATCTTTCTTACCTGTCCCGCCTTCTTCAATGTCCATCACCATTTCTTCCAAATAGTCGACAGCTTTGAAGACGATATCGAGGATTTCTGTGGAAACACGGATTCTCGAGTTTCGGATTGCATCCAGCACATTTTCCATTTTATGCGTCAAGTCAGCGATGTCTTCATAACCCATTGTCGCTGACATCCCTTTCAATGTATGAGCTGAACGGAAAACTTCATTGACAATCGCCAAGTCTTCAGGGTTTCTTTCCAATTCCAATAAGTGCTCATTACACGCTTGAAGATGCTCTTTACTTTCTTCAAGAAACATTTCAAGGTATTGATTCGTATCCATAATTTCGCCCCCTTCAAGATTGTAAGATTTCCGTTAGTGTTGCCGCGATGCCTTGTACATCAATGACATGGTCGGCAAGTCCGGCTTCTTTGATCGCTTTTGGCATGCCATACACAACGGAAGTCTTTTCGGACTCAGCAATTGTAATCGTCGTACAGGCTGCTTTCAGTTGTCGCATGCCTTTAGTTCCGTCATGCCCCATCCCTGTCATAATAGCAGTTATAAATTGCAGCTCCTGCATGGAAGCAGCCGACTCCAATAGGACGTCTACGGATGGCCGATGACCCGCTCTCGGCGGATCCATATCATCGAGTCGGGCACAATAGCCTGTCGGGCATTTTCCTATTTTCAAATGCCTTCCGCCCGGGGCGATATATGCGACCCCTTTCAGAAGAGGTTCGCCGTCCTCTGCTTCCTTTACGCGGATGTCACTTAAGCCGTCCAGTCTTTGTGCCAATGATTTTGTAAAACCCGGCGGCATATGCTGGACGATCAAGATTGGGGCGTTTGTATCAGATGGCAGCCGTGTAAGCACTTCTTGAAGCGCACGAGGCCCCCCTGTCGATGTACCTATTATAACAAAAGTCTGTTGCCCTTTGGAAATCTTTTTACGTTGCAATGAATCTGTTTTATCGGATAGCGATGATAAGGGCATAGTTGTAATTTTGTTGAAAAGGATTTCTTTAGGTACTTGCTTCATTTTCACTTTAGGTTGATTTACGAGATTGGAAATTTTGACGTTTGTCGCAGCTACAACTTTCCGGACAATTTCCTGTTCCACTTCATGCAAGTTGAGTGAAATAGCTCCTCCGGGCTTAGCGATAAAATCAACCGCTCCATCCTCCATGGCGGTCATCGTGTTTTCCGCCCCGGTTTCGGTCGTGCTAGAGAGCATTACGACGGGAGTCGGTCGTTGCACCATAATTTGTTTCAATGCTTCAAGCCCATTCATGAGCGGCATCTCGATATCCATCGTAACGACATCCGGCCGAAGTTCCAGCACTTTCGCAACAGCATCTTTACCGTTGCGTGCTGTTCCAATCACTTCAAGTAAAGGATGTTTCGAAAGCATCTCCGATATAAGCTTTCGCATAAAAGCGGAATCATCAACTACAAGCACCTGTTTCACAGTGCTTACTTCCAATTCATTCACGCCCTTTCAAGAAAATCCCCTTCAACTTTTTAAGGAACCCGGTGCCTTGTTTATCCTCTTCCCGATCTGTTTTGACAAATTCATTAGCAATTGCTGTCATCCTCTTTGAAACAGGAGCGTTCGGATAGAGAAGTAAAAACGGTTTTTGGGCGACTACGGCTTTCTGGACGGCATCGTCTTCCGGTAAAAATCCTAATATAAACGTTTCTTTATCAAGAAATTTACGCATCGCGTATTGCAACCGTGTCACCGCATCATTGCCGTCATTGAGTCTTGTCACCCGATTGCTGACAATGCTGAATTTCTTATCCTGATCCTTCAGACAGATGAATTTCATCATGGAATAAGCATCCGTAATAGATGTTGGCTCTGTCGTCGAGATGACAATCACTTCATCGACCGCAATGATCAATTCGATCGAACGCTGCGTGGCACCTGCTCCCATATCGAAAAGGATGAAATCATACTCTCTTTGCAATTGTTCGAAGGCGGCAATCAATCGTCCGAACATATCCTCAGACCAATCAAGAACAGTGTCCAGCCCCGACCCGCCAGAAATGAAAGCGAGTCCATGCTCATCGGTATTGATGACACTTTCCAATGGTTGTTGGCCGATCAAATAATCTCTCAAACTATATGTAGGAGCGACTCCTAGTAGGATATGGATATTGCCCATCCCGATATCCATATCGACGACAATGACGCTCTTTCCTCTCAACCGTAAAGAGTGGGCGAAGTTCGTCGAGAAATTTGATTTGCCCACTCCCCCTTTTCCACTGACGATAGCAATTGATTTAGCTAAGCTGCCTTGAGCCTTCAACATTTTCATTCGAAGCGCTTCTGCTTGGTCACGCATGTTCAGCACCTGCCAATAACATTTTGAGCATTTTCTCCAAATCCGCTTCAGCTAAATCTTCCGGAACTTCTTGTCCATCCGTGTAATAGGCTGCTCCTATGCCATATTGCTTCATTAAATTAAACATTGGACCGATTGACCCCGTTTCATCCACTTTCGTAAAAATGAACCTTTCAATCGGCAAGGAAGTGAATTTTTCGACAATCGTTCTCATATCTTCTTCTTTTGAAGTGACGGATAAGACGAGGAATGATTCCATATCGAGTGAAAAATCGATTAGATGTTTCAAATCATCCACAAATTTCATTTCTTTGTAATTCCGCCCAGCGGTATCTATGAAAATCAAGTCCAAGTCTTTCATTTTTTCGATAGATTTTTCAAAATCTTTGCTGTTGTAGGCGATTTCAACAGGGGCCTGCAATAGATTCGCATATGTACGCAATTGTTCGATCGCTGCTATCCGATATGTATCGGTCGTAATAAAGCCGATTTTCTTTTTTTCTTCTAAAAGGGCTCTTGCAGCAATTTTAGCGATTGTCGTCGTCTTTCCGACCCCGGTCGGTCCGAGGACATTAATATATTTCTTTGTAAATGAAATGCCTCCAAAAGGCAATCCGGAGAATTCTTTCATTAATAGAGTCTTGGCAATTTGCAACTGCTCCTCATTCGAAAAATCCTTTTTCTTTTCTTTCATATGTGCAAATATTTCATTGCCGATTTGAAAAATCAACTCTTTTGATAGTTCCTGTCCTTCTAAAAAAGTGAGTAGAGGCTTCAGTTCATCTGGAAAATTGCCAAAAGAGGCGGACTGCTTCATTTCCTGAAGCAGTCTCTTCATTTCAATCATTTCTTTCCTTATTTCTGCTTCCTGCTTCGGCTCCCGTAAATCGGTAGCCTGTACAAATGCAGGTTCTACCTGCATTTGTACAGGCTCATCGAAACCAGCGACCACTTCTACCGACTTCTTCTTGAAGAAACCTAGGAACCCTTTGGAAGTGACGACATTCGAGCTGAGGATGACTGCATCATCCCCGAAATCGGCTCTCACTTTATTCATCGCCTCAACCATCGTATCAGCTATATACTTTTTCATTTTCATCAGATATCCACCACCCCGACACTTTGAACTTCAATGGAAGCTTCGAGCTCATTATAAGATAAAACCGGTATTTGCGGAAAATATCTCTCCGTAATTTGCCTTAGGTACATTCTTATTGCTGGCGAGCAAAGGATGACAGGCGATTGGTCCATCAATGCCACCCTTTCAACCTCTCTCGCGATCGACTCCAATATTTCTTGGGAGTGAGACGGGTCGATTGACAAATAATTGCCTTGCTCAGTCTGCTGGATATGATCCGCAATCAATTTTTCTACCTTGCCTGATACGGTAAGCACTTTTAACGCATCGACTCCGGACGAGTACTGTGCCGTAATTTGTCTGGCAAGCGATTGTCGTACATATTCCGTCAGCAAATCGATATCGGATGTATACTTCGAATAATCGGCGAGCGTTTCAAAAATGATCGGCAAGTTCCGGATGGATACATTTTCATTCAATAATTTCGCCAATACTTTCTGGATTTCACCTATCGATAGAGGAGTCGGTGTAAGTTCATCCACTAAGATCGGATACGTTTCACGAACATGATCGACAAGCTGCTTCGTCTCCTGACGACCGATTAGATCGGCAGCGTTCGCCCTGATCACTTCAGTAAGGTGGGTCGAAACAACGCTAGGAGGATCGACAACCGTATAGCCCATAATCTCTGCATCTTCTTTAACATCTTCAGTAATCCACTTTGCAGGGAGACCGAATGAAGGTTCAATCGTATCAATCCCGACAATCGAATCGTCGCCACCAGGACTCATCGCGAGGTAATGGTCTAAAAGGAGTTCGCCCCTTGCCAGCTCATTCCCCTTAATTTTAATGCGGTATTCATTCGGCTGCAGTTGAATATTGTCCCGGATCCGGACGACTGGAATGACAAGACCCAATTCAAGTGCGAGCTGCCTTCTGATCATGACAACCCTGTCCAATAAATCCCCGCCTTGCTGGGCGTCGACCAACGGGATAAGACCATAGCCAAATTCGAATTCTATCGGATCTACATTTAGTAGGTTGACAACATTTTCGGGGCTCTTCAATCCTTCCGTTTCAACCTCTTCCTCTATCTCCAGCAACTCATCTGGATCTTCTTCAGGTTGTTTGGACATGATGTACGCTCCTAAGACGAGGAGTGCAGCAATTGGAATCGTAAGGACATCATTGATCGGTGTGAACAACCCTAGCAGGAAAACTGTTGCTGCAGCTACATAGAGCAACTTAGGCTGACCTAAAAGCTGTCTCGTAATATCCGAACCGAGATTCCCTTCAGAAGCTGCACGCGTAACGACAATTCCTGTAGCGGTCGAAATGAGCAGAGCAGGTATTTGGGAAACAATTCCGTCTCCGACGGTCAATCGCGAGAATTTCGTCGCAGCTTCGGCAAACGGCAAATCCATTTGCGCAACACCGATGATCATACCTACAAGAAGGTTGATAATGACGATGATAATTCCGGCGATGGCATCCCCTTTAACGAATTTCGTCGCTCCGTCCATTGCGCCATAGAAATCAGCTTCATTGCTCACTTTTTCACGGCGAATCCTTGCTTCTGTTTCTGAAATCATCCCTGCATTTAAATCGGCATCGATACTCATCTGCTTCCCCGGCATCGCATCGAGTGTGAAACGGGCAGCTACTTCTGATACCCGTTCCGAGCCCTTTGTGATGACGATGAATTGGATGATAATCAAAATGACAAAGACGACAAGACCGACAACGATATTTCCACCGGTTACAAACGTACCGAACGTGTCAACGACTCCGCCAGCATCCCCTTGTGAAAGGATGGCACGGGTAGTTGAAACGTTCAAACCTAGCCGGAAGAGCGTCAACAGTAAAAGAAGTGAAGGAAATATCGAAAACTGTAATGCTTCCTGCATATTCATCGATGTCAAAAGGACTAAGAGTGCAAGTGTAATATTGATAATGATCAGAAAGCTAAGAAGCCAAGGCGGTAACGGGATGACGAGCATTGCAACGATCATTATGACTGCTGCCAACACTCCAATATCTCTAAATTGCATGCCATCCCCACTTTCTCAAAATATATTATCAATCACGCCTAGGCGTAATTGCGTTCGGATCGTTATTTGAATTAGCAATTCTGCTGATTCAGGTTAGATTTTCCGTTGAATGCGATATACATATGCCAATATTTCAGCGACCGTCTTGAAAAACTGGTCCGGAATACGACCTCCGATTTCCACATCATCATAGAGCGCCCTTGCAAGAGGGCGATTTTCCACCATGACGATATTGTGCTCTTTCGCAATCAGCTTGATTTTCTGTGCGACAAAGTCGGCTCCCTTTGCAATAACGACGGGGGCGTCCATCTTTTCATCATCATATTTTAAAGCGATTGCAAAGTGGGTCGGATTCGTGATGACCACATCTGCTTGAGGCACTTCCTGCATCATCCTTCGCATCGCCATTTCCCTTTGACGCTGTTTAATGCGCGATTTGATGATTGGATCCCCTTCTGTATTTTTATACTCATCTTTAATATCCTGTTTGGACATCCGTAAGTTTTTTTCATAATCAAATTTCTGATAAAAATAGTCCAAGATTGATATGAATAAGAGGACGAAGGATGCGACGATTCCCATTAAGGCGACCAACTGGCCGACAATCACCAACGTGTCATGGGGTGTCTTGAACGCCAGCCCTAAAACTTTTTCGATGTTTGTCATCAGGAGGAACGTCGTCACTGATCCGATAAATGAGATCTTTAACAAAGACTTCAATAATTCAACGAGGGCTCGAATGGAAAATATCCGTTTCAATCCTTTAATCGGATCAATCTTTTTTAAATCGAATTTTAACGGCTCAGCCGTAAATAACAATCCGAATTGCATCAGGTTGCCAACGATGCCGGCGATCACCGCAATTGCCATAACGGGTAGGAGAATATAAGCCATTTGGACAATCATTTCTATGTAAAGAATCATTGCTTGATCGATATCCAATTCCTTGATTGAAATGGACTCTGTAAATGAATGTGTAAAAAAAACAAAGAACCGGTCCTTCATGAAGCCGGCACTGAAAAAAAGGAATAGGAATACGAAAAGAAGAACAATTGCAGTAGTTACATCTTGGCTCTTTAATACTTGTCCCTTCTTACGGGAATCCTGTCGTTTCTTCGGAGTGGCTTTCTCTGTCTTTTCGCCTGCAAAGAACTGTAAGTCCAAACGAATCATTTATCAGCCACCTCCCAAGATGATCATCAAATCCCTCATCGCCGACATCATCACTTCAAACAGTTTGCGCATCATCGCAATCATGACCGTGAACATCGTCACAAGTACAAGAAAACTGACTCCAATTTTAATTGGGAAACCGACAACGAATATATTCAGTTGAGGAACCGTCCTCGCCG
Organism: Sporosarcina sp. Marseille-Q4943; assembly: GCF_943736995.1. Taxonomy (GTDB): domain Bacteria; phylum Bacillota; class Bacilli; order Bacillales_A; family Planococcaceae; genus Sporosarcina. The sequence continues at coordinate 375,473 of NZ_OX031157.1, forward strand.
TTATTCCCAAAGCCAAGTCGACGAGAAATAAAGTGGCGACGATCGGTACAGACATTTGAAAGGCGATAGCGAACGTCGTAGCAAATGTTCTTATGACGAATTCGATTAGCCGTTCTTCACCGAATGCTGGCCAAAGCATGTCTATCGGAATAAAGCGATAACTGTAGAAGATGCCGTCCAGGAGCATATGATGGCCATTCAGCGTCAGCAAAAGCAAAATGGCGAGCGCATTGAAAAACTGACCAAGCAATGGCGATTGGGCGCCAGTTTGAGGATCGATGACGTTTGCAATGGCGAAGCCCATTTGGAAGTCGATAAAGCCGCCTGCAATTTGAATGGCAGACATGACGATATAGGCAATAATTCCGATGAATAGGCCAGTAGTGGCTTCCTTGATGACAAGGAGTATGTATGTACCATCGATTTCAAGGACGGGGGCATCTATTGTATAAACCATCATCCAAGATAATAATGCGGCAAAGATGATCCTTTGCGTCGTTGGAATCGCCCGATAAGAAAACAAAGGGACAGTTACGATGAATGCGGTCACTCTTGTTAAAATGAGTAAGTAGGCGGCTAACGAAGGAATCAGTTCTTCCATTCCATCACCCTATATACCGGACTAGATTATCGAAAATGTCTGTCGCGAATGCTGTGACCCTGGCTAACATCCAAGGTCCGAAAAAGACGAGAGCTACAAGGACAGCAATGATTTTTGGAACAAATGCCAATGTCTGCTCCTGGATCTGTGTCGTTGCCTGAAATATGCTGACGATCAACCCGGATACCAATGCGACAATTAACAGAGGACCGGAAGTTAATAAAATGACCCAAACCGACCGCTCGGCTATTGCTATAATTAATTCGCCTGTCATTATTAACCACTCCTCAACTGTAAAATTGCCGATTCTCCTATACGGAGATGACAGGTGACCAAAACTTTGAATCTAGAAACTTTGCAATAAAGACTTGACGATGAGATACCATCCATCAACAAGGACAAACAATAAAATCTTAAATGGCAAGGAAATCATGACCGGCGGCAACATCATCATCCCCATGGACATGAGCACACTTGCAACAATCATATCAATGACTAGAAAGGGAATGAAAATCATGAAGCCCATTTGGAATGCTGTCTTAATTTCACTTAATGCGAAAGCCGGTACTAACATTGTCAATGGTATGTCTTCTAACGTTTCAGGACGCTCCGCTTGATTGTATCGTAAGAATAATTCCAAATCCTTCTGTCGAGTATGTTTGCTCATGAATTCTTTGAACGGTAGACTAGCATTTTCATAAGCTTCCTCAAGCGTAATCTCTTCAGCGAAAAGCGGCGACAGAGCTGTTTCATTCACCTTCTGGAAAGTCGGCGCCATGACAAAGAACGTCAAAAACAATGCGAGTCCGACAATGACTTGGTTTGGCGGCATTTGCTGCGTTGCCAATGCAGTTCTTACAAAAGATAAAACGATGATGATGCGGGCAAATGATGTCATGAGAATAAGGATTGCCGGCGCAAGTGACAGGACGGTGAGAAGGAGAAGCATTTTGATGGATGTCGATACATTTGTCGGGTTGCTGTCCGAAAAAAACTGGACGAAATCATTCATCTTTTCTGCTCTCCTTTTCTGCCAATCGGTTCAAATGTTTTTTTCGCTCAGCTTTTAATTCATCAAGCTTCGACGTGAACATTTTCTTGAAATCAGCCGGTTGATCGCGATCATCTGTTGCGTCACCTTTATTCTGAGGAATCATTGTAAGCAACTTACTCACCAAGCCTGTTGGAGATTGATACTCATCCTCGTCGAAATAACTTTCCAATGCTCGAATCTCTTCGGGATCGGTAATCTCTTTCAACAGCCTCACTTCGTCACCTACGCCAATAAGATAATAGGAATCACCGATTACGACCAATTGTATGGATTTCTGTTGCCCTAACGAGAGTCCACCTACATTCTTCATCAATCGATGCTGGTCGAACATTCGATTCTTCCGGTTAATGAACTTCAAAAGAGCAAAAAGAAGACCGACTACAAAAAGCAATGCTAATAGCGTCTTCGTATAATCCCACCATGACAAGCCGACAGCTGCCCCGTCTTGCGAGCGGTCGGCAGCTGGTTCGTCTTTATCGATCACTTCTGTAATGTCTTGGCCACCGTCTTCATCCGTTCCGTACCAATCAGATACCGAATCATTCGAATCGGCATCTGCATATGTTTCGACAGGTGTTACACCCAAAAGGCTGATGGCTAGCAAGAAAAAGAATGAATGCTTTAGCATAGCTGATAGTTTCATAATTAACCTAAAGCTTTTTGGATCGCTTCGACGACACGGTCAGCTTGGAACGGCTTTACAATGAAATCTTTTGCTCCTGCTTGGATTGCATCGATGACCATTGCTTGCTGCCCCATAGCGGAACACATGATGATTGTCGCTGACGGGTCCTTCTCTTTAATGGCTTTCAACGCAGCAATACCGTCCATTTCAGGCATTGTAATATCCATCGTTACTAGATCCGGTTTCAATTCCATATATTTTTCAACGGCTTGCGCACCGTCGGCGGCTTCACCAACCACTTCAAAATTGTTCTTCGTCAAAATATCTTTGATCATCATACGCATGAAAGCCGCATCATCTACTATTAAAATACGTTTACCCATTCTCTTGACCTCCCGGATCCTATCGTAAATTATTTAATCTCTCTGTTTGGCTTAAAATATCCGTTATCCGCACCCCGAAGTTCTCATCGATGACGACGACTTCCCCTTTGGCGATATGACGGTTATTCACTAATATATCGACCGGTTCCCCCGCCAACTTATCCAATTCTATGATGGAGCCACTGGACATTTCAAGGATTTCTTTCACCGATCGCTTTGTCCTTCCAAGTTCCACAGTCACTTGCAAAGGGATATCCAACAACATATTCAAATTATTCGTTTCTGCTTGATTCAACGAAGGCCCTTCAAAGCTTGCAAAGCGGGCTTGCTGAACATGCACAGGCGGTTGTTGCTGCCTTTGTGGCCTTTGTGATATTTGTTGCGGAACTGGCTGTTCGTAATAAGGTTGTTCATAATAGGGTTGCTCTGTCTGTTGCGACGCACTTTGCCCACTGCTGAAGTCGGAAAGGGCATCTTGTGGAAATTCATTACGTTTCGGTTGCTCATAAGGTGAAGTAGGTCTGGCGGGAGTTTCCAAAGAAACTGCAGCTTCCTCTTCTGCACCCATGCCCATGAGCGATGCAACTAGATTTTTTCCGAATTGGAGCGGAAATAGCTGCATAATATTGGAGTCGATCAAATTTCCGACTTTTAATTCGAAGGATACTTTGATCATCATTTCATCCTTTGGAATCTTTTCAGTTCCAACTTCACTTTGCATATTCATCAAGTCAATCGATGGTGGGGAAATATCCACTTTCTTATTAAAAACAGTGGACATCGACGTTGCGGCCGAGCCCATCATTTGGTTCATCGCCTCTTGAACAGCACTCAAATGGATTTCGTTCAGTTCTTCATCTGGAGCCATCCCATCTCCGCCAAGCATGAGATCGGCAATGATCGCTGCGTCACTTTGTTTAATGACAAGTAGATTTGTCCCATTCAAACCTTCCGTATATTCCACTTGTACTGCCACATATGGATGTATGAATTCGGTTTCTAGCATACTGCGATCGACTACAGAGATTGCGGGTGTCGTAATTTCCACTTTTTGTCCGAGCAATGAAGAGAGGGCTGTCGCAGAGCTGCCGAAGGAAATATTTCCGACTTCCCCTAATGCGTCTTTCTCCATTTCACTTAATTGGTTGTCAAAATCCTGATGTTCAGAGGACGATGTTGCCGTTTCTTCCGCGCGAATCGGTTCTCCGCGCAGCAACGCTTCGATTTCTTCCTGAGAAAGCACATTATCACTCATCATCTTCATCCCCTCCGTTCAATATATCAATTATTTGCACAGCCATCCTGTTTCGAAGATGTCCGGGCTGTGCTATGAATTTTGGTATGTCTCCCACCTTTACAATTAAGGGGTCTTCAATTTTCCGATCAAGGGAAATGACATCCCCGACTTGAAGATACAAGAAATCTTCTACCGACATGGAACCTTTTCCTAATTCGGTTGTAAGCGGCAAGGTCGCTTGCTTCAACCGTTTTTCCAAAATGATGCTTTGTTCAGGCGTCGGTTCCTTCTTATTTGTCTGCATCCAATAACGGACCGATAAATTCGGGACGATTGGCTCGAGGACGACATGCGGAATGCAAATATTGATCATGCCGCTCGATTCTCCGATGACGATATTAAACGAAATGACGACAACCGTTTCATTCGGCGAAATCATTTGAAGGAATTGTGGATTCACTTCCATTTCAGATAGGAACGGATCAATTTCAATGATGCCTGCCCAGGCTTCACGTAAATTATCGAATGACCGTTCGAAAAGGTTGGTCAATATCTTCGTTTCGATTTCAGTCATATTATCCACTTTACCAGGTCCTTCTCCCACCCCGCCCATCAATCGGTCTAGCATGGAATAGGCGACGTTCGGATTGACTTCCATAATGATATTTCCTTCAAGTGGCGGCACTTCGAAAATATTGAGCAACGTCATATTTGGAATGGATCGGATGAATTCCTCAAAAGGAATTTGATCGACCGAAGCGACATTTATTTGAATATAAGTCCGCAATTGGGCAGAGAAATAAGTCGTCAACAATCTTGCAAAATTCTCGTGGATTCGTGTCAAGCTACGGATCTGATCTTTCGAGAAGCGAAGGGCACGCTTGAAATCATATACTTTGACCTTCCGGGTCTCATCTTCCTTCTTCATCTCTTCCGCTGACATTTCACCTGTCGATAATGCTGATAATAAAGCATCAATTTCATGTTGGGATAAAATATCTCCCGGCATAAGGCCACCTCCCGGCATTGTATATGTCCATCATTTTGTTATTGGATAATATAAGACACGATGTACACTTTTTCAATCTCACCCTCTTGCATGAGAGGATTCAATTGTGATTTGATGGAATCTTCGAATGCCTGCTTCCCTGCTTTTCCTTCAAAGTCTTTTGAGGTCATCTCAGATAGCTCCTGGATGACGATGTTTTGAACTTGGAAATCCCGTTTCGCCAGTTCTGCAGCGGCTTTCTTGTTCGTCGTTTGGATTTTCAATGAAATGCGTATAAATTGACGGCCAGATAAATTTGTCATGATTTCCGGTACGTCGACGGACGCTTCAAGGATTTCATCAATCGTCGGCTCTGTATCCGCAGAATCCCCTTTTAATTGGAGGGTGAGGATCAGGCCGATTATCCCGACTAGTGTCAAGGTTACTACAATGATTAATGCGATTGTCAATGCTTTATTTTTCATCTTCTTCACCCCGGATATGCGGATTCGATAGTAGTTGGACCGATTGATAAAAATCAATGATACGGCGATTGACTTCGTCGATTGGGTCCAGGACGACGTATTTGGTGCCGGTCGTCAATGTGATGGTCGTATCGGGAAACGATTCGATCGTTTCTATGTATAGAGCGTTCAACATGAACGCTTTGCCGTTGAGGCGTGTAACTTTGATCATATGTAAGGGGCCGGGCACAGGGCCGGCCCGACCCTCCTTTGCTAAAAACGCATAAAGTTGTTTACTTGCGCATAAACTCGTTGAATGACGCATAAATCGCAACAAATGCGCATAATTCTTATGAAAAGCTCATAAATGCCTATAATGAAGCATAAATGCCTCTAGAAGCGCATAAGAGGATTCTAACTTATAACTTAGTCCGTTGCTTTTCGTTTCAGCACTCGCTTTCCGCGGGCATGGCTTGAGCCTCCTCGTCCGCTTCGCTCCCTGCGGGGTCTCAAGGCTCATGCTATTCCCGCAGGAGTCTCGCGCTTGCACTTCAAGCAACTACAGCTACTAAATAAAGATCTATTAATTAAAGAAGTAATAGTTATTATATATCAATAGGTTCATATACTTATCGTTTTAAATTGACAAGTTCTTGAAGGATTTCATCAGATGTCGTAATGATACGTGTGTTTGCTTGGAAACCACGCTGTGCAACGATCATTTCAGTGAATTCCTCGGCTAGGTCGACGTTGGACATTTCTAGGAAGCCAGATTCCACTTTTCCCATACCTTGCTCAGTAGCTGTGGAATAAAACACTGTACCAGAGTTAGCGGATTCTTGGAAGTAATTCCCTCCCACTTTATTCAATCCCCCAGGGTTTGAGAATTTCCCCATCACTAACTGTCCTGCGTATTTCAATTCTCCTGCTGAGTCTACGAATGTGACCGTTCCATTTTGAGAAACTGACATACTTTGAGCATCTGTTGGAATACGAATAGGTTTTTCTGCTGCGCCCGCAGGTACTGCAGGTTTTGTTCCATCAGCGTTTGAGACGATCGCTGGAAAACCATCCGCCTTTGGAAATGCCGTCCCTGCATCAGTAGCACCATTACCAGCAGCAAAGCCATATAGGTATTTTCCATCTGCATTGACTAAATAGCCATCATTATCCATATAAAAGTTCCCTGCGCGTGTGTAGGTTGGGTTTGTAAAGCTAGTTGCTGTACCATCAGATACTATAAAAAACCCATCGCCAGCAACCGCTAAATCAAGTGTATTTCCCGTAAACTGCGTTGAACCACCAGTATGCATAGTGTCAATTGCCGCAATTTGAGAACCAAGCCCAACTTGTTTCGGATTGACACCTCCACGTGTTGCACTTCCAGCTGAAGCACCCGCCACTGTCTGCGAGATCAAATCCTTGAATATAACTCTACCTTTCTTAAATCCATAAGTATTAACATTTGATATATTATTCCCGATAACATCCAATTTCGTTTGGAAGTTCCGTAGACCTGAGATTCCTGAGTACATTGATCGTAACATGTTTAATTTTTCCCCTCTCGGATTATGAAATGTACTGCCTCTGTCAGTCGGCAGTACGTCGGCATCCTCTTTCTGAGGTCCTGCCGTTGTTAGCTGAGCACGATTGTGCCGTCGATGTTTGTGAATAATTGATCTTTCGCTTCCTTGCGGTCCATCGCTGTAATGACGGTGGAATTTTTTGCGCTGATGATGAGTGCTGCTTGATCCATCAGTACAAGAGATTCTTTGATTCCCTTCACTTTTGCTTCATTCACCTTGTCTGTGATGTGAGCCCATTCAGTTTCTGAAATATGAATGTTCCGCTCTTTCAGCCTGTCATTTGCATGTTTGCTGATTTTTAATTCTTGTGGCTGGATTGCCTTGTTCAGCTGTTCAATAAAAGACTGTTTCGGCTGGGGCGGAGTTTTCAATGGTTGTCTATGGCGGATGAGTGGCTGCGATGGAACGTGGTGGATGTTTAACTTATTCATACACTCGCTCCTCTTTTCTTATTGGCTAATGGAAGTGAATGAGTTTCCGTCGAGTCTACTGCCGTCATCCAAAATATATTGAAGTTTCCCTTCTCTATTTGAAACAGATATGACAGTTCCTGACTTTTCCTCTTCTCCGTCCATATATCCGACTGTTTTCCCAATTAAAAGACTGGCTTCTACTAAACTATTTGTACTTCCAGAACCTGATAGCACTTCTGAAATATTGCCGGGTGCGAGTTCCTTCCCGTCTGCCATTGTAAAGACGACAGATCCGTTCACAAATTTCGCTGATTGGATGACGCCTGTCCCTTCATTGACAATCGGTTTGCCCGCTTCGTCTTTCTTATCGGTCAATTCATGCCAGCGGACATTCTTTCCGACGAATTGGTTGTATTGAATCAATTGGGATTGGTTTTGTGCCTCGGCGAACTTTTCGAATGCACTTGCCAAGTTCATCGTTTGTTCCAATGACGAAAACTGTGCCATCTGCGCGATGAATTCGTTATCTTTCATCGGGTTCGTCGGATCCTGGTTTTGCAGTTGCGCAATAAGGATTTTCATGAAAGCGTCCTTGCCCATCGTATCCGGCCCTGTTTTCCGTTGATCTCGCTGTTTATTAAGTAGAAACATCGATTCGGTAATCGGTTTTTGTCCCTCTACCATTCACTACACCTCCAGTTCGATCATATATTCATCGAAAGATTGTTCTTCATCAGTTGATTTGTTTTGCTTGTTATCGTCTGACTGTTGCTCACGCTTGAACTGTTCATTAAAAGATTGTTCACGTTCGTTCCTATGTGATTCTTGGAGAGTCTGGGCAACGTCAATGCGGTCGACTTGTAAGTTCTGTTGATTGAATGCGTGTTTCAGTTGATGCAGCTGGCTGTCAAGCAGTCCTTTTGCAAATGCCGTCGATGCAAGGATTCTCGCTGTCATGATTCCGTTTGTTTCAAGCAGTTCGATACGGATTTGGCCAAGATGTTCGGGATATAGTTTGATAAGCATCCGATTGGATCCGCCTACTTGTCCGAAATTGGCCCTTTTCATGAGCGCTTGCATTTCCTTCAATAAAGACTCGCTTCGATTCGTTTGATTCGACTCGGCTTGCTGTACTGGCACTTCGCCTCTAACTGTTGTAGCAGCTACGTGCGCTGAACTCGCATGCGATGTTGTATCGGCATGTTTCTGTCCTGAGCTTTCAGCATTCGTTGAAGTTCCAGAATTCGTTTCAAGAACGATTCTGAAGTCTGTTTTTTGTTGGATGAATGGCAGCTGCTCCTGTTTTCCTATCGCCAGTATTCCCTGCTCGAATTGTCCAGCAGCACTTGTAAGCATATTGCGGAAACTGTCGGCCTTCTGCTCCATCGAAATGACCATGTCAACTTTTGACGTAAGCAAGTCTACCGCTTTTAAAATCGATAGGAGCTGGGTAGCTTCATTCCTAGAAGCCGGATTTTGAAGAGCTTCATTCAGATGATCAAAAAATCGAATTCCCGCTTCGTCGATCATGTTTAGTAATGACCACATGTCAGAGGCCATGGTAAGTTCCTCTGTTTCAGCTTTTGTCATACCGGCTTTCTCTAACAATTGTTTTAGCCTGTCGAGAATTGATTCCGGATTGATCGACAACAGCTTTGCAAAATCCTCCAAGTCTCCTTTGTTCCCCAATGCTTCGACACTAGTAGACAACTCGATATTGTCGCTACCTGGAATCGCTTGTATCGCTTTCTCCAACTCTTCCATGGTTGACGCATTGAATACATTTGGAATCAATTCGATCGGGAGTTCTCCGTCAACCGAACGCTTCGGTTCTACATCCCGCGTGGAAATACCGGCGAACACTGCGCCGAATTTCGAAGTTGCCGTGCCGCCTTTTTGCGGATTACTAGCTGAAATTTGTTTCATGCCAACCATCGTTGGCAATGCACCGATGTTCACTCTGTTGTTCACCTCCCCTCAATGTGTGGCACCTTCACTACCGCCTATTTTGTCATGAGACTCGTATACTTTGCGGCGTCTTCAGGCGACATCTTTTCTAATATCGGTGCGAGAACTTCAGGTTTTAGCTTGGTAAGTATCTCAATCGCCTCCGCATCACTCATTTTTGTAATGACCGGTGCTGCGGATTTTGCAGACATTTTTTCGAACGTTGAAATAATTTCCTTCATGTCACGTTTATAGTCTTCTTTTTCCATTTTCAAAGCTTCTATTTGCGCTAACAAGCTAGTCTGCTCGTCGAGAAGAACCTTTTTTTCGTCCTCTGATTTCGCCAGGTTTTCCTGAAGCTTGAATAGTTGCGCTTCCTTCTCCTGGATTTCCGCTTGCAATTCGACGACTCTTTCTTCGATGATCAAGTCATCTTCATTTTCGTCATCGGCCTGCTTCTGATCAGTAAACGGAAGGGATTTGGACCATTCCTTCGCTTTGTCAAAGACGTTAACGTCGGCGACATATGCAATGATCAATAGCACCATCGTTGTGAAGAGCAATGGAATGAGCGTCCATAGCAACACTTCTTGGAAGAGACGGGTGCTTTTCTTCTTTTCGACGATTTTTTTGTCAGCATGCAGTTTTGAATTCCTCGCCAAGTTACCACCCTGTTTCTCTTCTATGGAACTTCAATGTTGATAATTCATCCAACAAACTTGCTTCCGCCTGTTCCATTTCAGTACGATAATGTTCTTTATCTATTTCCTTCATCTTTTCGAACTTTTTCACTTCGATCGTTTTCTCAAGCAATTTCTCCTCGAACCAGTTCATTTTGGAGCGGGCTTTAATGACTTCACGTTGCAGTACTTCTATCCTTTTATCGAGACTATCGATAAATCGAGCGTAGTGATGGATTTCATTAATCGAAAAGCCCATTTTCATCTTTTCCTGATGGTCGGCAATGACGTCTTCCTTCCGCTTCAAGAGCTCATACAGTTCAGTTGCGATTGTTTCAAAAGAATCGACCGCTTTCTTGAATTCTATTTCGGTCTCCGTCTTCTCCTGTTCCCGGTATGTGAGCACTTTTTCAAATCGGTATTCGTAAGGTTTCATCATTTACCTCCTCCTGGAGCAAGTGATACCAATTCTTCGATTGATTCTTCCATTCTCACATTCTCTTTATAGCTTTGTTTCAAAAAGTTGGTAATATGCGATTCGTATTCAATCGCTTCGTCGATTTCCCTCGACGTTCCCCGCTTATATGCACCGATATTGATGAGATCTTCCGACTTGTCATACGTGTAATACAATTCACGGAGCTTTTCAGCCGCCTTCACATGTTCCGGGTCGGCTATGTGATTCATAAGCCGGCTCACACTTTTCAAGACGTTTATCGCCGGGTATTGTCCTTTGTTGGCGAGCGTCCTGTCCAAGACGATATGACCATCGAGTATTCCTCGGACCGCATCCGCAATCGGTTCGTTCATGTCGTCACCATCTACGAGAACTGTGTAAAACGCTGTAATCGCACCGACATCATTCGTCCCGGTCCTTTCAAGCAGTTTCGGTAAAATCGCGAATACGGACGGAGTATAACCTCGGGTAGCAGGAGGTTCCCCGACTGCAAGGCCGATTTCCCTTTGCGCCATCGCGACCCGGGTGACAGAATCCATCATAAGCATGACGTTCATCCCTTTATCACGGAAATATTCCGCTATCGCGGTCGCCGTGAACGCCCCTTTAATCCTCATGAGTGCCGGCTGATCGGACGTAGCTGCAACAACAATCGTTTTGCTTAAGCCTTCGGGTCCTAAATCCCGTTCTATGAATTCACGGACTTCACGGCCTCGTTCTCCAATTAAACCGATGACATTCAGATCGGCTGTCGTATTTCTTGCAATCATCCCGAGCAAAGTACTTTTTCCAACACCGGAACCGGCGAAGATCCCGACTCTTTGGCCATTGCCGACCGTTAACATCCCGTCAATCGCTTTGACACCTACAGCCAGCTTCTCGCTGATCGGCAATCTCGTCATGACATTCGGAGGATCCTGCTCTGTCCTTACCGTTGATAACCCTTTCGGAAGCGGACTGCCATCAATCGGATTCCCCATCGAGTCAAGCACTTTACCGATCAGGTTCATCCCGACCTTCACCTCAAGAGGCTTTCCAGTACATTCGACAAGACAACCGCTCGAAATGTCCGTAATATTCGAGTAAGGCATTAGGATGACAATTTCTTCCCTGAATCCGACGACTTCCGCCAAGATGACCGAGTCTCGTTTGCTTCCGTTGTTTAGATGGATTCGGCATACGTCCCCGACTGAACTTTCCGGCCCTTGAGATTCAATCATGAGGCCGACAACCCGGACGACACGTCCGAATTTCGGAAAGGAGTTCATTGTAGGAATGACATTTAGTAGTTCTTTCGCCTTCTTCATCGTCAGTCACCACTTTCCAACATTTCAACGAGCTGCTCTTTTAGCTCGTTCAACTGTTCATCCACGCTGACAACTATCCGACCTTGGTTCGTTTCGATAATACAATCGTCCTTGTTGAAATCGTCATTTGCAAAGATGAGAAAAGGGACATCAGGCGGAAAAATGGATGCGAGTTCCGCACGATTCGATGAAACGAGTTCGAATTGGGAAACAGAAACGTATAGTTTGATCTCTTTCATTTCTCTCGCTTCCTTCAATCCCCTCTTTACAATTGAAAGAAATGCTTCCTCATCTTCTTCAAGCGTCTTTCCGAGTATCCGTTCGGCCGTTTTCATCGCGATTTCCAATATGATTCCTTCCTGTGCTTCCAAATATTTCAGTGCGTTTTCCTTCGAATGGAGAATGACTTCATTTGCGACTTTTACAGATTCGCTCATATCGGATAGCGACTTATTTCGTCCTTCCTCGTAACCGACTTGGAAGCCCTCTTCATAAGCTTGTTGCTGTAACGCCTTCTTCTCCTGCTCCCAGGCGGCTTGCATAGCGGCGATATCCTCTTGTGCCATTTGCCTCATACGCTCCGCCTCAGCCTTGTCGATCTCAATCTGTCGTCTTGCATCTTTCAACATCCGGTCACGTTCAAGATAAAGAGCCTCTTTTGAGATACCTTCCTCTTTTCCGTCAACCTTCGGCATATTCAAATTCCTGATTGTGATTTCCTTAACGCTTCCGTCCTCGGAAATCGTACGGGAAGAACGAAAAATGTTAGACAATGATGTCATCCCCTCCACCACGGGCTATGATGATCTCACCTGAATCTTCCAATCTTCGGATTATAGAAACGATTCGTGCCTGCGCCTCTTCTACGTCCCGCAATCTCACAGGCCCCATAACTTCCATTTCTTCTTGGAAGGATTCGGCCATTCGCTGGGACATGTTTTTAAAGAGGATTTCCCTCACTTCTTCACTGGACACTTTCATCGACAATATGAGGTCCTCGTTTTCGCACTCACGCACAATGCGCTGAATGGAACGATTGTCCAATGTGACGATATCTTCGAAAACGAACATCCTTTTCCGGATTTCCTCTGCGAGCTCCGGATCTTGAATTTCAAGCGCATCCAAAATCGTCTTTTCGGTAGCTCTGTCGACCCCGTTCAATACTTGTACAACGGCGTCGACTCCGCCCGTCTCGGTGAAATCCTGGGTGACCGTCGAAGATAGCTTCCTTTCCAATACAGCCTCGATCTCGCTAATGACTTCAGGAGAGGTGGAATCCATTGTCGCAATCCTTTTTGCGATATCCGCCTGCATTTCCTGCGGCAGCGATGAAAGGATCATCCCTGCCTGCTCCGCTTCAAGATAGGACAAGATGAGAGCGATTGTCTGAGGATGCTCGTTCTGAATGAAATTCAGTATTTGGCTTGGTTCTGCCCTTCTTGCAAAGTCGAATGGTCTCACTTGCAAAGAAGATGTCAGCCGATTAATGATCGCTTGAGCGTGTTCTTTCCCTAACGCTTTCTCCAATACTGTTTTGGCATAACCGATTCCGCCTTGGGAGATATAGTCTTGGGCAAGTGCAATATTATGAAATTCCTCGATGATCTCTTCCTTGACGGAGGAGTCTACTTTCTTCACACCGGAAATTTCAAGTGTCAAACGTTCGATCTCCTCTTCAGTCAAGTGCTTATAGACAGCAGCCGAAACTTCCGGACCGAGCGATATGAGCAGGAGTGCCGCTTTTTGCTTGCCTGTCATTCCTTTATCTTTCTTTACCACTATTTATCCCTCCGTCAATCCTCGGCTATCCACGTTCTCAGTAACTTGGCGAATTCCTCAGGTTTGTCCTTCGCCATCTTTTCAAGTTGCTTTTTGCGAAGTGTCGCTTCTGTTTCGTGTTCCATATTAATATCATCCACATGCAATGCTTCTCGCTGCTCTTCGATAATCATCGCTTCTTCCATCTCCCGCTCCTCTCTGCGTTTGCGGAAGTATGCAATGATCAGGATGACAATGACGACTAGTAAAGCAGCTCCGATTGCATATACCCACCAAGGGACTACGCCTTGTGCAGTTTGAGGAACTGTTGTCATTTTCCCATTAAAGACTTGCGTGGAAATTGCAATTTTGCTTTCCCAATATTCATCTGTAACGTCTGTTGGCACATAGCTTTTATCAATCGAAGTCCTAATAATCGTCCCAAGAATATTTCGTATATCATTTTCCACGTCCGCCCCATCGGACGGCTCTATCATTACTTGAATACCGATATCACGAATTTTGTAAGGACTTTCAACGATATCTTTCCGGATTCGGTTCACTTCATTATTGATCGTTTCTTCCAACCGTTCATAATCGCCATTTGCACTGTTGCCTTCAACGAAGTTTGTACGGTTATCGGTCGGGTCTTCTCCTTCTGGCGGGCCTCCTGCGAGAGCGCCGTTGCCGGAAAATGATTCCGTAATCCTTTGAACGCTGATTGCTAGGCTGTCCAAGTCCTCATCTACGCGGTCGACAAGATTCTCTTGCCTGTTTTCCTGCTTAAAATCGATATCGGTTGTTACAGAAACGATTACTTTGTCCTGACCGACCATCGTACCGAGCATCATCTGCACTTTCCTCTGCAAATCGCGTTCAATCGTCTTCTTCAAATCCATTTGATCGATTATGTTGGTACCGATTGATTGGCTGGATGACTTTAAATCGAAGTATTCGGAATACTGGTTCATGATTACGATATCGTCTGTAGATAAATTCGGTAAACTTTTAGATATTAAATTATATAAGGCGGTAATTTGCGATTCCGTAAACTGATGTCCAGGTTCCGTTTTCAACATAATAGCTGCACTTGCATTTTGTACGGTTTCATTTAAAAAGACACTTTGCGTAGGCAATGTGATCATTACGTTTGCATCCTGAACTCCTTGGATCCCTTTGATTAAATTTGCCAATTCTGTTTGCATTGAAGCAAGCTTGATCATATTGAATTCATTATCCGTCGTGCCAAAGCCGGCATTTTGAGAGAAGAACGAATAATCGATTGTTCCTGTATTCGGGTATCCTTCCGCGGCGAGGGTGACAAGAAGATCATCAACACGCTCTTTCGGAACGAGGATGGATGTGCCCCCGGGCGCAATTTGGCTTGGAATGCCTTGCGCATCCAACTCTTCCTTTATGCGTCCTATTTCTGCACGCGAAACGTCACTATAGAGGGGGACAAACTCCGTCCTTGACAAGAAGTATGTCAAAAATGCAGCAAAAATAATGACAGCAGCCGCGGACCCGATATATGTTGTTTTTTGTCGTTTTGTGCGACTCGACCAGAACTGCTTCAAGTCAGTTCCAATTTTCGTCAATCTTTCTTTCATTCTGATCCCCCGGTCTGCTTACATAATAACAACATTAGTAAATGTGAAAATTAAACTGGCATTCTTATTATTTCTTGATAGGCTTCGATGACTTTATTCCGCACTTCCATTGTCGCATTCAAAGCAATTGAAGCTTTTTGTGCGGTGATCATAACATTATGCAAATCAACATCTTCACCTAAAATGAGTTTCTGCGTCATTTTATCCGATTCGATCTGTTTGACGTTCACTTCCTGAATGGCATCTTTCAAAAATGTTCCGAAGCTTTTCTGCGACTCGTATGGCGTCGGCTGAATGCCCTGGCCTATCTTCAGCAATCCGGCTGCATTTCCTGCCCCTTGTATAGATTGTATCGGCATCAGTCATCACTTCCCTTCCCGTTCATCATTTCCCTATTTCAAGTGCTTTCATTAGCATCGCTTTGTTGGCATTTAATACTGTGACATTCGCTTCATATGACCTTGTCGCAGACATGAGATCGATCATTTCCCTTAATGGATCTACATTCGGCATTTGGACATATCCTTCCTCATTCGCATCTGGATGCGTTGGGTCAAAAACAAGCTTGAACGGAGTTTCTACATCTTCCTGTATACGTGAAACTGTCACCCCATAGCCAACGGCACCCCTGTCCTGGCTCCCCATCGCTGCTTGCAGCATCGAAGAGAACCGTCCTTCCATCGGTTGAAAACTCACAGTCTTACGACGATATGGCTGCCATTCGCCATCTACCATCTTCCCTCGGGTCGTTTCAATATTTGCCATATTTGAGGAAATGACGTCCATCCTAAGGCGTTGTGCAGTCAGTGCCGATGCGGAAGTATTAAGGCTATGAAAAATCGACATGATTAACGTCCTCCTTTAATGACATTTTGAAGTGAGTTGAATTTACTGTTGAGGCGGTCGACCAACGCGTTATAGTAAATCTGGTTCGCAGCAAGATCTGCCTGCTCTTTGTCCATGTCAACACCATTGCCATCTTGCCTATATTTGAAATTGGTATAATTGGCTATACCCGGTTTCGAAACTTTGGAAGCAAAATCAAAATGCAGTTCATTCGTCCGATAGGCATTGATCGGCTTGCTCTGAGCTTCATGCATCATTTGCTTAAAACTAACATGTTTCGACTTGTAATTCGGCGTGTCGACATTTGCTATATTTTGCGAAATAACTTTTCCTTTTGTTGATGAAAAATCCAAACCTCGCTCAAGCAGTGAAATCGTTGATCCATAAATGTTCATTAATCTATTTCACCTCTAGTTTTATATTATTTTTATATGATAGATTGCATTTCTATAAAACTTTCAATGAAAACACATATCTTATTGTATCGGATTTTGGCGAACTTTGTCCATCATATTAATCCAAATAGAATTAGTACAAAACAACCCTTTTACATTCATACAAACCGCATGTTTATAGTTCTTAGGACTAATTTCACAACATAGCAATTTGGCATCAATCATCCGAAGACAACTTACTCATTCCTTCCCATAAAAATAACACTTCGGCAAAATTTTCAGCCGAAGTGTTATGAGTGATTAATTCTTTTGGTTTTCAAGTTCCTCAAGGAATTTGCTGTTCAATACTTTAATGTATGTGCCTTTCATACCAAGTGAACGGGATTCGATCACACCGGCACTTTCAAGTTTACGCAAAGCATTGACGATAACGGAGCGTGTAATTCCTACACGGTCAGCAATTTTGGAAGCAACTAGTAGACCTTCATTGCCATCAAGCTCTTTGAAGATGTGTTCAATCGCTTCGTGTTCACTGTAGGACAATGAATTGATAGCCATTTGAACTACAGCTTTGCTACGTGCTTCCACTTCGATTTCCTCAGCTTTTTCACGTAGGATTTCCATACCAACTACAGTAGCGCCATACTCAGCAAGGATAAGATCATCCTCTGTGAACTTTTCTTTTAGGCGAGCAAGGACAAGCGTTCCAAGTCGCTCGCCACCACCGATGATCGGAACAACTGTCGTCAAGCCGTCTTTGAATAGTTCACGTTCCTCTTCAGGGAATACTGTGTAATCACTGTATACATCAATATTTGAAGACGTTTCATTCACTTCGAAAAGTTTTTTTGTGTACTCTTCAGGGAACTTACGGTCTTGGAACATCTTTTTCATACGCTCGTTCTCAATTTGTTGGTGAATTTCAAGGCCAAGCAATTTCCCTTTTCTGCTGACGATGAATGCGTTACATTCGATGACCATGCTCAATTTTTCAGCCATCTCTTTAAAGTTTACAGGCTTCCCTGCTGTTTCTTGCAACATTGCATTAATTTTTCTTGTTTTTGATAATAAAGACATTATTACTTCCTCCTAATAGTTCCATTGGTATTTAAGAATATTCTAAAGCTTTTTAATCATTAAATAAACTAATACGTGTTCATTATAAGATAAAATGTGACAAATCTTTGTTTTTTACGATGTTTTTCAACTTATCATCGACATATGCCACAGTAATCTTAATCGATGACGGTCCGATTTCCGCAGCTTCATACGATAACTCTTCAAGTAATTTCTCCAGTATCGTATGCAACCGTCTTGCGCCGATGTTTTCGGTGTTATCATTCACATCAAATGCAATTTCCGCAACCCTGTCGATTGCTTCATCCGAAAACTCAATTTCGACATTTTCCGTTGCCAACAATTTTTCGTATTGCTTGATCAACGAAAAATCGGGTTCTTTCAAAATCCGGACGAAGTCATCCTTCGTAAGCTTTTCAAGTTCAACCCGAATCGGGAAGCGGCCCTGCAGCTCCGGGATGATATCCGAAGGCTTTGACATATGGAAAGCGCCAGCCGCTATGAATAGGATGAAATCCGTCTTCACAGGACCATATTTAGTCGTCACCGTTGAGCCTTCCACGATAGGCAATATGTCTCGTTGAACACCTTCCCGAGAAACATCTGCAGAAGATCCGCCGCTATTGCCCCGACTAGCTATTTTATCCATTTCATCAATGAAGATGATTCCGGACTGCTCCGTCAGCTCAACCGACCTTCTTGAAATTTCATCATGATCGATCAGTTTATCTGCTTCCTCGGCTTGAAGGATCTTTCTCGCTTCCTTCACCTTCATTTTGCGCTTCGTCATCTTTTTCGGCATTAAAGAAGATAATGCGTCCTGCATGCTTGCACCCATTTGTTCCATTCCCGAACCTTGCAGTGCATCAAACATGGACGGCTGTTGAGAAGAAACTTCA
Organism: Sporosarcina sp. Marseille-Q4943; assembly: GCF_943736995.1. GTDB lineage: Bacteria > Bacillota > Bacilli > Bacillales_A > Planococcaceae > Sporosarcina. Next base: position 393,800 of record NZ_OX031157.1, read on the forward strand.
ACCGTAATCGATTGATCCTCCAATTCACCAGCTGCGAGACGACGGGCGATTTCAGACCGTTTTTGGCGAATGTCATCCGCTTCCTCGGGACTTTTATCATCCTCATCGGCCTTTTGTCCAAAAAGCATTTCAAAAGGATTTTGCATATTGACTTTGCGCTTTCTTTCAGGAACGAGCAATTCAACGAGCCGCTCCTCAGCAAGCTTTTCCGCTTGGCCTTTGACAGATTCGCGCATTTCCTCACGAACGATGCGGACCGCCGATTCAGTGAGATCTCTCACCATCGATTCGACGTCTCTGCCGACATATCCGACTTCAGTAAACTTTGTCGCTTCCACTTTGACGAAAGGGGCATTGACGAGCCTTGCGATCCTTCTCGCAATTTCGGTCTTTCCAACCCCTGTCGGTCCGATCATTAGGATGTTTTTAGGAATGATCTCCCTCTTTTCATCATCTGTCAAAAGGCTTCTTCTATACCTATTTCGGATAGCTACGGCAACTGCCCTCTTTGCAGCATTCTGTCCTACGATATATCGATCCAAGTAAGCGGTTAACTCGCGGGGGGTCAATTCCTGTTTTTTATTCATTCGAGTACCTCCACAATTATCCGGTCATTTGTGTAGACACATAGGTCAGCGGCTGTCTCAAGCGCAGCCTTGGCAATCTGCTCGGCGGTAAGTGAATCGCCGCTATATTTTTTCAGTGCGCGTCCTGCTGCTAGTGCATAGTTCCCGCCTGATCCGATTGCAAGCACCCCGTCATCCGGTTCAATCACTTCACCGGTTCCCGAAACGAGCAGAAGCCGATCTCTGTCAGCGACAAGCAGCATCGCTTCCAACTTCCTTAATACCCTGTCGCCTCGCCACTCTTTTGCAAGCTCAACAGCAGCGCGTTCCAAGTTGCCGTTGAACTCACCTAGCTTGCCCTCAAACAACTCAAAAAGGGTAAACGCATCGGCTACCGATCCTGCAAATCCAGCTATTATTTTACCGCCAAAAAGCCTTCGTACTTTTTTAGCGGTATGCTTCATGACAACAGATTCTCCCATTGTCACTTGTCCGTCACCCGACATCGCACTAACACCATTGTGCCGGATGGCAAAAATAGTTGTAGAATGAAATTCCATCAGTTCATCCTCCTAAGCCCGCGGATGTGTTTTCATATACGTCTTCCGTAAATGCTCTTTAGTGATATGCGTATACACCTGTGTCGAAGATAAATGACTATGGCCGAGCAATTCTTGTACAGTTCTCATATCTGCGCCGTTCGACAGCAAATGCGTCGCAAAGGAATGGCGGATCATGTGCGGATAAATCTTCCCGTGGATGGCCGCTTCCTCCATCATCGCATTCAGCACATGACGGACACCCCTGTCCGTGATCGGATCACCACGTAAATTGACAAACAGTGATTGATGACTTTTCTTCTTCATTAGAATAGGACGACTCTTCTCCATATAAGATTCAAGTGCATCCTGGGCGAAACTTCCGAATGGAACGTAGCGCTCTTTTCTGCCTTTCCCCATCACTTTGACGATGCCGAGGGAATTATCGACATCGCCCAATTCAATGGATGTCAGCTCACTTACCCGGATTCCGGTGGCGTAAAGCAGTTCGAGAAGAGCTTGATTACGTAATGATTTCGGATCTTCACCAACGCAAGTTTCAAAGAGCGACTCCAATTCCTTTTCATAAAAAAAAGCCGGAAGCCGCTCTTCCTTCTTTGGATGATGCAATAATCGGAATGCATTATCATTTATCCCGAATCGAGCATTGCCAAACTTATAAAAAGATCGAATCGATGAAATCTTCCTTGAGATTGTTTTCCTTGCTAATTCTTTGTCATACAGTCTTGTTATATACAATCGTGCTTCAGGATATTCGACATCATTTAGATCAGCAATCCCTTCTTGGGATAAAAAGGAGAAGAACTCGTGAATGTCATTGCTGTATTCCGAAACTGTCCGGGATGAATAGTTCTTTTCCAGGCGTATGTAGGATATGTATTCGTCTAGAACAGCATCTGGATCAATACGTTGCAAGTGCTTCACCCCCATATGAATCACTCTGTCAATTATAGCAAGATTGGGACATGTTTGAATAGTGGTTATTTTTTCTTTTTTTCAATCCGCATATTATCGTCACTCATTAATCGAATAGGAGGACTAATCCGGAAATTCAAAAGTCATCCACGATTCACTATAACGTAAATTATATTGTTACGGCAACAAAATCGCCTTAGGTTGTCTGACCTCTACTGTAAATTTGGACACATAATGTTCATTTTTTAGGAAATGCACCTTCGGATTGCCGTATAGGAGGCGTACCAAAGGCGTTAAAAAGCTGCACGATGCGGATTTAATCCGTCATGTGCAGCTTGCACTTTATACGAGTACCGCCGATTGAAATTGCTCTAACGCTTTGAATGCACGTTCAGCATGTTTCTCTGCCCGTTCGACTTTGGACTTGATTCGCTCGCCTAATTCTGGGAACAGTCCAAAATTGATATTCATCGGTTGGAAGTTTTTGGAGTCGGCTTCAGTAATATATCTAGCCATACTTCCTAACGCGGTCTCTTCGGGAAATTGGATCGGCTCTTTGCCCAATGCCAAGTTTGCAGCATTGATTCCGGCAATCAAACCGGAGCCGGCCGATTCTACATATCCTTCGACACCAGTCATTTGACCTGCAAAAAAGATATTACTATTCTCTCTAAGTTGATACGTTGAGTTCAGGACACGCGGTGAGTTGATGAATGTATTTCGGTGCATGACCCCGTACCTGACGATTTCAACATTTTCAAGACCTGGTATTAATCGAAGCACCTCTTTTTGTGCTCCCCATTTCATATGCGTCTGGAATCCGACAATGTTATATAACGTGCCTGCAGCATCATCTTGTCGCAATTGGACGACCGCTTTCGGGCGTTTGCCTGTTTTCGGATCTTCCAATCCGACCGGCTTCATCGGTCCGAATAAGAGAGTTTTCTCTCCACGGCGGGCCATCACTTCAACCGGCATGCATGCTTCGAAATACACTTCCTTCTCAAATTCCTTCAAAGGAGCCACTTCCGCATTGATCAGTGCTTCATGGAATCGTTTAAATTCCTCTTCATTCATCGGGCAATTCAAATAGGCGGCCTCAGCTTTATCATATCTAGACTTCAAATATACTTTATCCATATCGATGGAGTCCTTCTCCACAATCGGAGCTGCAGCATCGTAGAAATATAGATATTCCTCGCCTGTTAATTTTCGGATTCGCTCCGCCAATGCCGGTGATGTCAACGGTCCGGTTGCAATGACTGTAATTCCTTCCATCATCCCGTCCAAGTCCGTCACTTCTTCATTGATGACTTCAATTAACGGGTGGTTTCTGATCTTATCTGTCACATTGCCCGCAAATTCGTGGCGATCGACTGCTAGTGCTCCTCCAGCTGGGACAGCGCATGTGTCAGCGGCGCTAATGATGAGGGAGTTGAGCCTGCGCATCTCTTCCTTAATAACCCCCACCGCATTCGTCAAGTTGTTCGCTCTCAAAGAGTTGCTGCAGACGAGTTCCGCAAACTTATCAGTATGATGAGCGGGTGTCTGCTTCACCGGTCTCATTTCATATAAACGGACTTGAACTCCGCGGGAGGCGATTTGCCAAGCTGCCTCACTTCCCGCAAGTCCCGCTCCGATGACGTTTACGATTGGTGTCATTCAGCCAACCTCTTTTCCATCTTCTTATTCTTGTGCATCTTCTTTGTAGTCACATTCCGTACATTGAATTTGCACACCTTTTTTCAGCCTTTTTTCAACTAATGTATTTTGACATTTCGGGCAAGGTCTAGCTATCGGTTTATCCCAAGATACATATTCACACTCAGGATATCTGTCACAGCCATAGAAAATCCGTTTCGTTTTGCTCTTCCTCTCGACGACCTGCCCTTCTTTACATGACGGGCAAGTGACACCAATCGGCTTGATGATTGCTTTTGTATTTCGGCAATCCGGGAAATTCGAGCAAGCCATGAATTTTCCATATCGGCCCATCTTAAATACCATAGGCGAACCGCATTTCTCACAATCTTCGCCGGCTGGCTCGTCCTTGATCTCAATTTTCTCCATCTCTTCGTCAGCGACTTTTACGTGCTTCTCAAATTCTTTATAAAATTCATCGATGACTTGGACCCATTGGATTTCCCCTTCTTCGACATTGTCAAGATTCTTCTCCATTTCGGCAGTGAATTCGATATTGATAATGTCAGGGAAGTATTGGTTCACCGCTTGATGGACGATTTCTCCTAGTTCTGTCGGAACGAACCGTTTGGCGTCCAACGTGACGTACCCTCTTTTTTGAATCGTATCTAGAGTAGGCGCATATGTTGACGGTCGTCCGATCCCAAGCTCTTCAAGCGTCTTGACAAGACGTGCTTCCGAATATCTTGGAGGCGGTTGCGTGAAGTGCTGCTTCGGATCAATATCGCTCCCTTTCACGTGCTCCCCTTTTTCAAGCGGCGGCAGGATACGGTCCTTTTCCTCTTCCTGATCATCTTCTCCTTCGATATAGACTTTCATGAAGCCTGGAAATTTAACTTCTGAACCGGTTGCCCTGAATTTGATTTCGCCATTCATAAGATCCGCTGTGACAGTATCAAGCACTGCAGGAGCCATCTGACTGGCAACAAATCGTTCCCATATCAATTTATATAGTCTGAGCTGATCACGTGTTAAAAACGCTTTCATCGCTTCAGGCGGCCTCATGACGGACGTCGGTCTTACCGCTTCATGCGCGTCTTGCGTATTAGCCGATTCCTTCGCCTTTGCTTTTGCCTTGGACGTGGCGATGAACTCCTTGCCATACATCTTTTCGATAAAGGAAAACGCTTCATCCTTGGCACTTTCTGAAATCCGCGTGGAATCCGTTCTCATATACGTTATGAGACCGACAATGCCCTCTTTACCGATATTGATCCCTTCGTAAAGCTGTTGGGCAAGCATCATCGTTTTTCGAGCACGGAAATTCAATTTCCGAGCCGCTTCCTGTTGCAAAGAAGATGTTGTAAATGGAGGTGCAGGATTCCTTCTTCTTTCCTTTTTGACGACATTGACGATTTCAAATTCATCGCCGGACATCTTGGATAGGACTTCATCGACTTGCTGTTTATTTTCCAGCTTCAATTTCTTCGACGCATCGCCATAGAAAGAAGCCTCGAATGTTTTTCCATCTTTGCTGAACCGTCCGACAATGCTCCAATATTCTTCCGGTATGAATGCCTTTATTTCATTCTCCCGGTCAATGATCAATCGCAAAGCGACCGATTGCACACGCCCGGCGGACAATCCCTTCTTCACTTTCTTCCAAAGGATCGGGCTAATATTATAGCCTACGAGTCTATCCAATATCCTTCTAGCCTGTTGGGCATCCACCCGATTCATATCGATCGGCCTTGGGCTTTTGAATGATTCCTTTATGGCATCCTTCGTGATTTCATTGAAAACGACACGGCAATCCGAATTGATGTCTACACCCAATTGATGTGCCAAATGCCACGCAATTGCTTCCCCTTCCCTGTCGGGGTCAGCCGCGAGAAAGATTTTCTTCGCTTTTTTCGCATCTTTTTTCAATTCTTGTAGAATAGGACCTTTTCCGCGTATCGTGATGTATTTCGGTTCATAATTATTTTCTGTGTCCACGCCCATCTGACTGCGCGGTAAATCTCTTAAATGTCCGATGGATGCACGGACCTTATACTTTTTCCCTAAATAACGCTCAATTGTTTTCGCCTTGGCGGGCGACTCAACAATTACTAAATAATCTGCCATTTTTCATGTTCCTCCTCATAGAGGTTCCCTTTTTACTTATCTGTTGGGCATGCTCTTATTATTCTAGCCCATTTCAGATCCGGTGTATCCGGATGTAAAAGAATATCTGTTGCAAAATGTATAACAGATTTCATTTAAAATCAACCTTTTCAATAAAAGGGATGTTTTTCCCTCTATAGGAATGAGCTGTTTTCAAGCGCCTGAAAGCCGTTCCAGATAGGTTTTGCACCTTGTTCAATCAATTTATTCGGCCCAAGTGATAAAGACGATGTGATTGGGCCAGGAACTGCATATATAGCCTTCCCATGCTCGAGCGCATGATCGACAGTGCTCATCGTTCCACTCTTTTCTTCCGATTCTGTAATGATGACAGACTCCGACAAGCCACTGATAATTCTGTTCCTCATCGGAAATGTCCATCTGGCAGGTCTCATATAAGGAGGATATTCCGTCAGCAACAAATGATGTTCAGCCAGTTTTTCCGCGAGGCCTCTGTTTTCGTACGGATATAAATGGAATAGCCCATGTCCAAGGACAGCAATCGTTTTTCCGCCAAAATGGATGGCCGACTCATGCGCCATCGTGTCCGCTCCTTTCGCAAGGCCGGAAACGATCACAGCTCCACGATCGACAAGAGGCGGAACGATGAATGAAAGCGCTCTCTTTGAATAGTCGGTCGCTTTTCGGGAGCCGATAATTGCAACTTTCATAGATGCATCCAAAATTGTTGGATCACCTTTCACATAAAGGACGGTTGGAGGGTCTACAAGCCATTTCAACGGCTTCGGGTAAGCCAGGTTCGTAATAGGTATAGGGATGATGTTCTCTCGATGATAAAGAAGAGTAAAAGGGGTTTGTTCGTGTTGTTGAAGCTGTTCATTCAGGCGGGCTGCTTTTTGTTCGGGGATTTGCAGCAGTCTTCCTAGATTGTCTGTACCATAATTGAACAGGTTGCGAAGATCGGGGTCCATCTTCAATAGTTCTGCCATTTTATTAAATGGGACGGGATATACATAATGCAATGCTAGTAGCCTTCTGTCGACGTCAGTCAGTTTCACGTCATTCCTCCTTCAATTCAAAAGTATGAAAAGAACAGCATGCAGTGTACACTGCATGCCGTACTGATTCTTAATGAGTTTTACATTTTTCGTAAAGCCCTTTATCCTTGAGGACTTTGATAAGCGTTTCACCGATAACCGATGGCGTGTCAGCTACTTCGATTCCTGCAGCGTTCATCGCCTTGATTTTTTCAGCAGCTGTACCTTTACCGCCGGAAATGATTGCGCCAGCATGGCCCATACGTTTTCCTGGAGGCGCAGTTTGACCGCCGATGAAGCCGACAACAGGTTTCGTCATGTTCGCTTCCACCCATTCAGCAGCTTCTTCTTCTGCCGTACCGCCGATTTCACCGATCATGACGACCGCATATGTTTCCGGATCTTCGTTGAATTCTTTTAGTACGTCGATGAAGTCTGTCCCATTTACAGGGTCTCCGCCAATTCCGACAGCAGTCGTTTGGCCGATGCCTGCTTGAGAGAGCTGATGAACAGCTTCATACGTTAATGTTCCTGAACGTGATACGACGCCTACATGGCCTTTTGTATGGATGTAGCCAGGCATGATGCCGATTTTACACTCATCGGATGTGATAACGCCCGGGCAGTTCGGTCCGACTAGGCGTGTTTTCTTGCCTTCCATATAGCGTTTCACTTTCACCATGTCCAGAACCGGAATATGTTCTGTAATGCAGATTGCCATATCCAATTCAGCATCGACAGCTTCCAAAATTGCATCTGCTGCAAACGGAGCCGGAACGTAGATGACGGAAACGTTAGCACCTGTAGCTTTTACAGCTTCTTCAACCGTATTGAAGACAGGTACTCCTTCAACTTCTGTTCCGCCTTTGCCCGGTGTTACACCGCCGACGATTTTTGTACCATACTCAAGCATCTGTTTCGTATGGAAAAGTGCAGTTGAGCCTGTAATACCTTGTACAATCACTTTTGTATCTTTATTAATATAAATTGCCATCGTTTGTCCCTGCCTTTCTTAGCCTACGAGTTCAACAATCTTTTGTGCACCGTCTGCCATTGTGTCAGCAGCGATGATGTTTAAACCTGATTCATTCAATAGCGCTTTACCTCTGTCTACGTTTGTACCTTCCAAACGTACAACGAGCGGCACTTCAAGGCCTACTTCTTTCGCGGCAGCAATGACACCTTCTGCGATTACGTCACATTTCATGATGCCACCGAAAATATTGACAAAGATTCCTTTGACTTGTTCGTCAGAAAGGATTATTTTGAATGCTTCTGTAACTTTTTCAGCTGTAGCACCGCCCCCAACGTCAAGGAAGTTAGCCGGTGATCCGCCATAGTAATTGATTGTATCCATCGTAGCCATCGCAAGACCTGCACCGTTCACCATGCAGCCGATGTTGCCATCAAGGGATATGTAGCTAAGGTCATATTTGGAAGCTTCGATTTCCTTTGGATCCTCTTCGTCAAAATCGCGTAATTCGACGATATCTTTATGTCGATATAATGCATTGTCATCGAAATTGAATTTCGCATCCAATGCCAATACATCGTCATCGCCTGTAATGACAAGTGGATTGATTTCAACGATTGATGCGTCTTTTTCTACAAATACTTGATAGAGTCCTAGCATGAATTTCGCAGCTTTATTCACAAGATGTGTAGGGATGTTCATATTGAATGCCATACGGCGTGCTTGGAAGCCTGTCAGGCCGACAATCGGATCAACAACTTCTTTGAAGATCTTTTCCGGTGTCTCTTCAGCGACTTCCTCGATGTCCATTCCGCCTTCTTCAGACCCCATAAGTGTTACACGATCTGTTGCGCGGTCGACGACAAGGCCTAGATAATATTCTTTTTTAATATCGGATCCTTCTTCGACGAGAAGTCGTTTCACTTCTTTTCCTTCAGGGCCTGTTTGATGGGTTACAAGGGTTTTGCCAAGAAGCTCTTTTGCATACTCGCGCACCTCGTCAAGATTTTTAGCGATTTTAACACCGCCTGCTTTACCACGCCCGCCAGCATGGATTTGCGCTTTGACGACGATCACGTCAGTACCGAGTTCTTTTGCTGCTTTTACAGCTTCATCGGGAGAGAAAGCTACCCGACCGTTTGAAACAGCAACACCATAATCTCTGAGTAGCTGCTTCCCTTGATATTCATGGATATTCATCTTACATCCTCCAATCGAACTTGTAGCTCATAATTTACTGCCTTATCCATTGTAGTAAAGATGTCAAATAATGTCCACAATTGATATTGCCATATAAGCATTTTTTGATATTTTTTGATAGTTTTCGTCATTTTCCCCTATTATTCTTACGTGAACTGTGCTCCCGATCCACGTGATAAATGTATGCAAAAACTTCAGCAACGGCTTGGTATAATTGTTCCGGAATCGTTTCGTCCACATTGAGCTGCCCTAACAATTCGACCAATGTCGGATCCTCCTGTATCGGAACATCATGTTCTTTCGCCTTAGCCAAAATATTCTCTGCAATTTCCCCTTTTCCTTTTGCGACAACTTTCGGAGCATCCCCGGCATTCGGATCATAGGACAACGCGATCGCTTCTTTACGAGTATGTTTTTGCTCTGTCATATCCGAAAGTCAACTCCAACATGATCCGTCATCATCCCATTCCGCCTTTTCGATTCCTTTATTCCCTCTTCTTCAAAATTTTTAAAGGTGACTCCCGATAATTGATAATTAACAGATTCAAGCCCATTTCTTAATTTACCCTGCAAAACATTACCAATTTCCCTCAACTGATTTTCTTGATTGAAAATTGTTACCGCGACGACCCGATTTTGAACTTGCATATCGACGACTGTCTTTTTGATGGAATCCAACTCTAAATAAAATAGGATTCTTGCAAAATCTGCATCAATCTTTCCATCAGCCTTCTTCCTACCGTTCCATTGGATCGTTGCGTCAATCCGTTTACCGAGGAGTTCAAGAGGCAACTGCATGATAATTTGTTGGTTCAATCCAGCATCGCCGGATTGTATGAGTGTGCCATTCATTCTGGTGACAATTGCCTCAGCGGCATCACGCAATGCCGGAGAAACTGCACTGTCATGCAACAGAGCGACCAGTTGAGGTTTCAACATGTCCATCGTCCTTCCGATGTCCACATTTCTCTGCATCAACCCCGCTTCATAATTGAACCCAAGCGATTTGAATAGGCTTTGCATCGCATCTTTCATTACCTTGCCGTCAATCGCTTGTTCGACAGCTGTTTGAGCGCCTTGAACCAGCTCTTTTGTGACCGGCAAGGATGATTGCTCCATCGCCCGAAACAGCTCAGGAAGCTTGATACTAACGTTTTCCGGATGCAAAGTTTTTGTAAAACCGGTTGTAACGTCCGCCCGAAATGGCGTGGATTGGTTTTGTTCCATAATCATACGGATAATCATTTTACTTACCTGTTCACTGACTGGAGAGTTTTTTATTTCGTGAGTGGGTGTTCTTTCCAACTCCTCTAACAGGCCGGTCAGATGCAGCTTAAATGGCTGTTGCAGGACAGCGTTGTTTTTAATCATATCTTTCAGCTGTTCAAGCCTCATATCCAGTCCGCTTGAAGCTTCGGAAGGTTCAGCTATCAAGACGGATTTCCACAATTCCAATAGCGTCGAGCTAGGCGTTTCCATCTGAGTCAATGAGCTCATTGCATGGGAAGCTAGCCTCCCCGATTGGAGAACGTTGCCCGCAGTACTGTCAATCATTTCGGAATGAAGCACCGTCTGCAAATTGGCAAGTGTTGCATTTTGCGGTATGATCCCTGAGCTTCTCAGTAGCTGCAACACTTGGAATCGCTCCTCCCGGGGAACGTTATCGTCTAGCAACTTTAGCATAGCACCGCTAAGCAATGCCCTTTCCGCGGCGGATGCTGCCATTCTGCCTGCATCCCCCAACGTTGCAAGCACTGCTTCTTTTATTTTGGCATGAATGCCAGTATCCCTGATGAGCGCATCCCTTAATGAATTCAGAGCATCATGCAGGCCTTCCTTCGCCTCCACCCCTAAAATCGAATTGAAGTTTGTTTCAGTAAGGGGCAGTTTCAATTCCACCAATCTCTGAATCGAATTCAATGCTTCGTTGTGCACAGACGGTTGAGCAGTTTTCAAAAGAGCTGCTGCATTAAGCAGGATCTCTCTGGAGACCGGGAGCCTCTGTTTAATAAAATGGCTCAATACACTTTGCATCTCCGGTGACTTCGGAAGTTGCATCGATTCCATCAAATTCGAAATTTGCTTCGATTGCCCATCCGTTGTCTGCAAAGGGCCTGAAACTACTTTAATTTGCAGCTCGGGGCTGACCGTTTTCACTTGAAAATAGTATGCGTCGCCAGCCTTCATGGGCACTTCCAGTTTAGCCATCAATTTATGCTCCCCGATTTGCACTTCAGCCATCTGTCCCGGGAAAAGTTGTTTGATTTGGCCATGGAACATTTGGCCTTCCCGCAATGTCAAAGGCTGAAGGGGCACAGATATGGCTTGGTTGCTCAAGCGAGGAATTGATGGATAGTTCATCTTGGGATCACCTTCCTTCCAAAATCGATTTGACAGGCTCAAACGTCTTTCTGTGGTGTTCGCATGGTCCATGCAGGCGGAGCGCTTCCACATGCTCCCCCGTACCGTATCCGACGTTCTTCTTGAAATTGTACATCGGGAATTTTTCATGAAGCCCGTCCATCAATTGATCCCTTGTTGTTTTGGCAAGGATGGAGGCCGCGGCTATTGCTAGACTTTGAGCGTCCCCTTTAATGATTGACTCCGCCCTACAGTCGACTTGAAGCTTCATGGCATCCGCCAAGACGATGTCCGGTCGAGAGTCTAGCGTGTGTACCGCAATTTCCATCGATTCGCGTGTCGCCGCATAGATGTTCATTTGATCGATTCTTTCCGCTGATTGTATATGTACTGAATAGCTGATGGCGATTTCCTTTATAATAGTAGACAATCGCTCTCTTTCTTGAAATGATAGCTTCTTTGAATCATTAAGTCCAAGCAGTTGAGGTGCCTCATCAGGCAATATGACGGCAGCACAGACGACTGGACCTGCCAACGGCCCTCTGCCGGCTTCGTCGACGCCGGCGACAAGTGACCCTTCGTGAGTTTTATAACTCGCGTCAAAATCGATCTTCTCTTGTAGCATTTGTTCCAGCTGCAGTTTCTTCTCGTAATTGCGATACCATCTTTGCAATTCTTTTTTGACGCCTGAACGATGATCGTCTTCGAGTTGTTTCATCCATGGTTTCGGGTCTGAAGTTTGTTGTAGCAGATTGGAAATTTCTTTTATCGTCTTCATTTTTTTCACCTTCTATTATGTATTACATCTATTACGTACTTTCTATTGATATCGGATCTATGTTCTGGACTTTAAATGCTTCAATAAGAAAAGGCCGATCGTCACGGGTTTATTCCGTGACGTCATCGGCCTCTTTTGATAGATCTGACGTGAAATCGAAAGTTAGCTTGCCAAGGAGCTCACTGCGGATGTCTTGGACAATCATTTCTGCCACCTTGTCATAATCGATTTCGCCACCTTGCGTATACGCCTTGCGGGACTCGCCAATTGTATCAAACACCTTTTGGATATCCTCGTCTACAGCTTTAATGCCGTAACGCTTTTCAAGCCGCTCCGGATAATGCTCCTCCAAGAAGCGAAGTCCGTAGACAGCCAAGCTTTCCATATTGACGATCGTATCTTTGATTGCACCTGTCAATGCGAGCTTATACCCGACAGCTTGGTCTTCAAATTTTGGCCAAAGGATTCCCGGCGTATCAAGCAATTCCAGTTCCTTCTCGAATTTGATCCACTGCTGCGCTTTTGTAACTCCCGGCTTATTGCCTGTCTTCGCGATATTCTTTCTAGCTAGCCGGTTAATTAAAGTCGATTTCCCAACGTTCGGGATTCCGACAATCATTGCCCGGATTGCCCCAGGTCGTATGCCTCTCTTTTTCAAGCGCTCAATTTTCGGGGCTAATATTTCCTTTGCCGCCTTCGTTACGGTTTGCAGCCCTTTCCCTTCGAAGGAATTTATCGCGACAGCCCTTATTCCTTGCGATGCGAAGTGTTTGATCCAACGCTCCGTCTCTTTCTCGTCAGCTAGGTCCATTTTGTTCAAAATGAGCAATCTCGGTTTTTGCTGGATGACTTCATCAATCATCGGATTTCTCGAAGAAAGGGGCAATCGGGCGTCAATCAATTCAAATACGATATCGACAAGCTTCAATTGTTCCGTTACTTCACGTCTTGCTTTGGCCATATGGCCCGGAAACCATTGAATGGTCATTGTAGTTCATCCCCTTCTTCATTCCACCTTGCCGAAATCACTGATCGGCCAGAATACGAATTTTGTGCTTCCTATGATTTCATCGATTGGTACTGCTCCGATATGTCTGGAATCTTTACTTTTTCGGCGATTGTCGCCCATCACGAAGACATGGTCTTCCGGGACGGTCTGCATTCCGATTTTCTCTTCCAGCGTGAAATCTTCGGTCAAAGTACCTTCTGTAATTTCTGCTTTATATTGATCAAGATATGGTTCTTCATAAGGTTGATCGTTAATGTATAGCATATCGTCCCTGTATTCCACTTTATCCCCCGGAAGGCCGATGACCCTCTTGATGTAATCTTTCTTTTCGGGCGCATGGAATACAACGATATCAAAGCGGTCGGGCTTGCCGAGCGTGTAACCGATTTTGTTGACGATCATTTTATCACCATGTTCAAGTGTTGGCATCATTGAAATCCCATCCACTACGATCGGCGTGAATAGAAATATCCGAATGATTGCCGCCAAACCGAACGCTATTAAAAGCGCTTTGATCCATTCCCAAGTTTCATTTTTCTTCTTCTCTTCATTCATCGCAAAGCCTCCTGCCAAGTCACTATCCTTATTGTACAGTCTATTCATTATGGAGGCAAAAAGAAAGGAGACCATTTTTTCTGGTCTCCTCTTTTTTAATAAGAAACAGCGGAGATTTAATCTCCGCTGTTTGGATTTTATCGAATTTCTTTGATACGTGCAGCTTTTCCGCGAAGGTTGCGAAGGTAGTACAATTTCGCACGACGCACTTTACCGCGACGAGTAACTTCAAGTTTAGCGATTTTCGGTGTGTGTACAGGGAATGTACGTTCAACACCTACACCGTTGGAGATTTTACGGACTGTGAATGTTTCACTGATTCCGCCACCACGACGCTTAATGACAACACCTTCATAAAGCTGGATACGCTCGCGCGTGCCCTCAACGATTTTCACGTGCAAGCGGACAGTGTCCCCAGGACGGAAATCAGGATGATCTGTACGAAGTTGGTCTTTTGTTACTTCTGCAATAATGTTTTGCATGTTTTTCTCTCCTTATCCACAGATGCTCTTGCACTTGTTGCCTTTGCAGCGGAACACCAGTCAGTATGCACTTCTCATAGAAGTACATAGTAGATATTATCATAATGGGACGGCATGCGCAAGTCCTAAAAGTTGATTTTCGCTACAGGCGGACGCTTTCCGGGGGGCGGGCGGTGAGCCAATCGAACCACGAAGAGTTCGATTTGCCGTATTTCTGCGATTTGTGCAGAAATTAAGGCATCCTCATCCTGCTCGCAACGCTGCGCTTGTGCTCGCAAACCCGTTCTTCGTACCGGCGTTCGCTTATCCCCCAGGAGTCGCCGCCTTTCGCTACAATCAACGGAAATTACCTACTATCGAGTTCTTCTTCATAAAGACGCTTCAAATACTTCTGTTGATGTTCAGTCAATGGAGCGTTTTCTAGTAGATCTCTTCTGCGTTCGAATGTGCGTCTTAGTGATTGTTCTTGGCGCCATTTTTCGATTTCGCCGTGGTTGCCTGATAGCAGGACATCGGGCACTTTCATTCCGTTGAAATCCGCTGGTCTTGTATATTGAGGGTGTTCGAGAAGTCCTGTTGAGAATGAATCATGGACAGGGGAATCCGTATTGCCTAAAACGTTCGGCAATAGCCTGACGACGCTGTCGATGATTGCCATGGATGCAATTTCCCCGCCCGTCAGAACGAAGTCCCCGAGCGATATCTCATCCGTGACGAGATGCTCACGGATGCGCTCGTCATAGCCTTCATAATGCCCGCAAAGGAATACAAGATGCTCTTCCTTGGAAAGTTCCTCAGCCTTCCGCTGGTCGAATCTAGCGCCTTGAGGGCACATTAGGATGACACGTGGCTTTTTGGACGTATCGAGAGCGAGTGATTCGACTGCCGCAAAGAGCGGTTCGGGCTTCAAAACCATGCCTGCCCCGCCTCCGTATGGGTAGTCGTCCACTTTATGGTGCTTGTTGCCGGAGAAGTCTCTGAAGTCGGTCACTTTGAATGAAACAGCGTTGTTTTCCTGCGCCTTCTTCATGATGGAGGAGTGGAGAACACCTTCGAACATTTCAGGAAACAGTGAAAGGACGTCTATTTTCATCATGAAAGCAGTCCTTCCATCGGTTCGATAATAATTTGCTTCTTCTCCACATCGACTTCTTTTACGACATCGTCGATATAAGGGATATAATGAGGTTTTCCCGTTTTCGGAGTCACGGTCCATACATCATTGGCACCGGTCGCCAGTACTTCCGTCACTTCTCCGATTTCTTCCCCATCGTCTGTATAAACAGTGCAGCCGATAATTTCATGGTAGTAGAATTCTCCCTCTTCCAGTTTCCCAAGCTGCTTTTCGGAGACTTTCAATATACCGTCCCTGTACTTTTCGACATCATTAATATTAATATGCCCTTCAAATGTGAGAAGGTCGAAGTTCTTATGGCGTCGATGACTTGCTACGATCAGCTTAATCGGCTTTTTTTCATTCGGCATGAATAATGAAAGTTCACTACCGACAGCATATCTTTCTTCCGGGAAATCAGTGCGTGAGATGACACGCACTTCACCGAATATTCCATGTGTGTTCACAATTTTTCCAACGTTGAACCATTGCATACAATACACCTTCCTTTTTATTGGGGACATGGATGCATTTCTTAAGTAGACAAAAAAGGAAGGAACATGAGCTCCCTCCTTTTTTGTGCTGGTTTCCCGGCAAGCTCTAGGCCTGCTTTTAGAAACCTTTTGTCATGATCGGCATACGTCGATCAATCAACAATATCAAGGTAAACTTTCTTACCGTGGCGACTTCCTGCTGCTGAATAAACAATAGTTCGTATCGCTTTTGCGACACGCCCCTGCTTTCCGATCACTTTCCCCATATCTTCAGGGTTAACGGAAAGTTTATAAGTGACACGATGATGTTGCTCATCTTTGTCGACCTGAACGTCTCCGGGATGATCGACCAAAGGTTTGACAATCGTTTCAATCAGCTGCTTCATGTCCACCCCTCCTGATTATTTACCGTATTTAGCGTTATGGAATTTCTCCATGATGCCTTGTTCTGAGAACAGGTTACGTACTGTGTCAGAAGGTTTAGCACCGTTTTGAAGCCATTTAAGAGCCAATTCTTCATCGATTTTCACTTCAGCAGGTTTTGTAAGTGGGTTGTAAGTACCTACTGTTTCGATTTGACGGCCATCACGTGGTGAACGTGAATCTGCTACAACAATACGATAGAAAGGAGTTTTCTTTGCTCCCATACGTTTAAGACGAATTTTTACTGACATTTTTTCTTGCACCTCCGAATAGTTTCACACAAGATAGTATATTATCAAGGTTTTTCATGTTTGTAAAGTGTTTTTTCTTAACACCTTAAAATTGCGTTGATTTCCGCTACAGGCGGACGCTTTCCGCCGGCATGGCTTCAGCCGCTTCCTTCGCTTTGCTCAGTCCAGGGTCTTCAGCTCATGCTATTCCGGCAGGAGTCGCCGCCTTTCGCTTCAATCAAAGAAGCTTCCTAGAATCAAAATTAAAAGTTACCTAAATAAAGAGTCGAAACCAGGCATTTTCATCTTCTTTTTGCCCTTTTGCTGCATGTTGGTCATCTGCTTGACCATCTTCTTCATCTCTTCGAATTGCTTCAATAGGCGGTTCACTTCCTGGATGGAAGTCCCTGATCCTTTCGCAATCCGTTTTCGCCTGCTCGCATTGATGATTTCTGGAGTTGTGCGTTCTGCCGTTGTCATCGAACGGATGACCGCTTCAACGCGTCCCATCTGACTTTCATCGACTTGAGCGTTTTCAAGCCCTTTGATTTTATTGAAGCCTGGCATCATCTTCAATATTTCATCAAGAGGACCCATTTTTTTCACTTGCTGGAGCTGATCCAAGAAGTCGTCGAGCGTGAAAGTTTGCGTGCGGAATTTTTGTTCAAGCTCCTTCGCCTTTTCTTCGTCGACACTTTCCTGCGCCTTTTCGATTAAAGACATGACGTCGCCCATCCCTAGGATCCGGGAGGCCATCCGCTCAGGATGGAAAGGCTCTAAGGCGTCCATTTTCTCTCCCATACCGACGAACTTGATTGGCTTCTGTGTAACGGAGCGGATGGATAACGCCGCACCGCCACGTGTGTCGCCGTCAAGCTTTGTCAAGACGACGCCGGTTATGCCGATCGCTTCGTCAAATGACTTCGCCACATTGACGGCATCCTGTCCGGTCATCGCATCTACGACGAGGAACACTTCGTCAGGTTTGCTCAATTCCCGGATATCCTTCAATTCCTGCATAAGATTTTCATCTACATGCAGGCGCCCCGCCGTATCGATGATGACGACATCATGATGCTCCTTTTCAGCTTCCACAAGCGCTTGGCGCGCAATTTCAACCGGAGAGACATCCGTGCCCATTGAAAAGACGGGCATCGTCAATTGTTTTCCAAGCGTCTCCAATTGCTGGATTGCCGCTGGACGATAAACATCGGCCGCCACGAGGAGTGGCTTCTTATTATGGCGTTTACGAAGGACTGTTGCGAGCTTTCCTGTCGTTGTCGTTTTCCCCGCCCCTTGCAAGCCGACCATCATGATGACTGTCGGCGATTTCCTTGCAAATTGGATTGGGTTTTGCTCTCCACCCATCAAGTTCGTCAATTCATCCTTAACGATTTTTACAACTTGTTGGCCGGGTGTCAGGCTCTTCATAACGTCCTGGCCGACAGCCCGTTCACTTACCGTCTTAACGAATTCCTTTACGACTTTCAAGTTGACGTCGGCTTCGATAAGTGCAAATCGCACTTCACGCATCATTTCCTTGACGTCGGCTTCACTGATCTTGCCTTTGCCCTTTATCTTCTGAAGCGTCCCTTGCAGGCGCTGGGCCAAACCTTCAAATGCCATGCATAGAACCCCCTATTCATGATCTTTCAATGCGTTCAACAGCATCCGTACTTCTTCGGATGCGTCATCATTACCGAGCACAAGGTTTTCAAGCTTATCGATAATCTCCATCCGTTTCCGGAACTTGGAGAAAAGCTTCAGTTTCTCTTCATAGTCTTCCAGCATAGCTTCCGTTCTTCGGACATTGTCATAAACAGCTTGTCTCGACACTCCATATTCTTCGGCTATCTCACCGAGGGATAGGTCATCGAGGTAATAGAGCTGCATATAAACCCTTTGTTTTTCGGTCAACAGTGTCTGATAGAAATCATAGAGGAAGTTGACGCGTGTCGTTTTTTCAAGCATTGCGCTTCGCCCCCTCTGATAATCTTAGTATGCCGGAATTGAACTGTCAAGTAAATTTACTTGTCTATAAAAAGCTGAGGAAGGCGTTTAACTGCGAAAGGCGGTGGAGGTCAGGAGATAAAGACGCTTTTTGTCTTTATCTCCTGACCGAAGCGACCCGAGCAGTTGCCTTCCGAAGCTGGATTGCGCTTGATTATTCTTGTGCTTCCTTTTCTAGACCATCTGCAAAGAGTCCGTATACGTACTTTTCCGGATCGAATGGTTGCAGGTCATCCATACCTTCTCCAAGACCGACAAATTTGACCGGGATATTAAGCTTACTACGGATCGCTAAAACAATTCCGCCTTTCGCAGTCCCGTCAAGCTTCGTAAGGACGATTCCAGTGACATTCGTCGCCTCTTTGAACGTCTGCGCCTGGATCAAAGCATTTTGGCCAGTCGTCGCATCAAGTGCGAGAAGGACCTCATGAGGCGCCCCTTCCACTTCCTTGCCGATCACTCGGTGTACTTTCTCTAGTTCATTCATCAAGTTCACTTTGTTTTGCAGTCTGCCGGCAGTATCACAAATCAATACATCCACTTTGCGGCTTTTTGCTGCGCGAATCGCATCGTACATGACAGCGGCCGGGTCAGACCCTTCCGATTGCCTGATCACTTCAACGCCGACACGTTCGCCCCAGACGACTAGCTGATCGATCGCTCCTGCACGGAATGTATCTCCGGCCGCAAGCATGACGGTCTTTCCTTCGTCTTTGAGTCGTGCCGCAAGCTTTCCGATCGTTGTCGTTTTTCCTACACCATTGACACCTACCATCAAAATGACAGTCAAATCGTCCTGCATATTCAAATCGGTGTCTAGTTCTTCGCCATCCTTATATATTTCCACAAGCTTTTCGGAGATGACAGATTGTATACCTTCTGTACTTTTAATATTTTTCCTTTGAACTTCCCAACGTAGTTGATCGACAAGTTCCATCACTGTTTCGACGCCGACATCCGCCTGTAATAATAGCTCCTCGAGCTCCTCGAAAAACTCCTCGTCGACCTCACGGAAGCGCGCGACAAGATCATTCACTTTTGAAGTGAATGAATTCCTTGTCTTCGAAAGACCATCCTTGAATTTTTCGGTTACCGTTTCATTTGTGCCCGTAATCTTCTCTTTCAGTTTCTTAAAAAAAGCCAATCCGACTCTCTCCTTTTTCTTTACTATTCATCCTTACCCCAACACTTCGGCAGGAACTTCGGAAAGCTTCACGGAAATCAGCTTCGAGACTCCCGACTCCTGCATCGTAATTCCATACAGGACATCCGCCCCTTCCATCGTCCCTTTCCGGTGTGTGATGACGATGAATTGGGTATTGTCCGAGAACTTCTTCAAGTACTTACTGTAACGGATGACATTCGCTTCGTCGAGCGCCGCTTCGACTTCATCCAAAATGCAGAATGGGACAGGACGCACTTCAATAATTGAAAACAGTAATGTAATTGCCGTGAGCGCCCTTTCGCCGCCTGACAGAAGGCTCAGATTCTGCAACTTCTTACCAGGGGGCCTTGCGACAATTTCAACACCTGTTTCAAGCAAATTGTCAGGCTCGGTAAGGATAAGATCGGCATCCCCGCCACCGAACATTTCTTTGAAGACAGCATGGAACCTATTTCTTACCGCGTTGAATGTCGTACTGAAACGCATCTCCATCTCACGATCCATTTCGGACATCGCTTCGTTCAGTGTATTTTTCGCCTCCAGGAGATCGTTCCGCT
The DNA here is from genome assembly GCF_943736995.1 of Sporosarcina sp. Marseille-Q4943. Lineage (GTDB taxonomy): Bacteria > Bacillota > Bacilli > Bacillales_A > Planococcaceae > Sporosarcina. Next base: position 413,997 of record NZ_OX031157.1, read on the forward strand.
GTTCAGTCAAAAATGCATGGCGCTCGGACACTTCTTTGAATTCCTGGATTGCACTCGGATTGACTGAACCGATCGACTCGATTTCGCTCTTCAGTTGTTCAACCCGATTCCTTGTGGCTTCCACATCAAAGTCGCTCTCCGATTCAAAATCAGGATAGAGGCCATATTCGTCCAATAAGCGATTTGTGATTGCTTCATATTTCACTTCCAGACGGGAAACTGCGACATTTATTTCATTCAATGAAGAGACGGCCTTCCCTTCATCGTGGCGAAGACTTTTTAATATCTCTTCCTGTTTTTCGAGTTCAGAGGCAACTTGGATTCGTTTATTGCGTTCATCTGATAATGATTGTTCGATCGTTGACTTTTCTGTCACTGATTTATCGATATGGTTCGCAATTTCCTGTGGCGTAAGTTCGATACCCATCTCGTGCTCGGCATATATTTCACGATCAGCCTCCAGCGCAGACATTTTTTGTTCCAACTGACTAAGCGATTGCTCCATTTCGGTAATTGAAGATTGTTGGTGACCTTTCTGCTCCCGATGGATGGCAGCCTGTTCCCGGAGCTCACTATTTTTGGTCATCAACGCAGTTTCCTCATTCCGACGGTTTGCAGCCAACCGTTCAAGTGTTTCAACTTCTTTTTGAGTGGAGTCCAACGTTGATTTGATCATCTTATGCCGTTCAAGCAATTTCTCTTTCCTGTTTTGCAGTTCCGCACCTACGTTTTCAGAGCCGGCAATTCCTTTTTCAGCTAACGAGATTTCCGATTCAATCGTTCTAATTTCCATATCTAGTTCGCGTAAGACAGAATCTACAGAAACCATTTCCTGTCTGACTGTATCCCTTAGTTGCCGATATTTTTCTGTATCGTGCATATGCTGGGCGACAGACATTTTCGATTCGGCAATTTTGCTAGTTGCCGTTTTAATGGAGGCCGACATTCTCGAAAGTTGTGTACTTAACATCTCCAGCTCCGCTTTTCTCGAAAATACGGTCGACTGCCCTTTTGCACCACCGCCGGTAAGGGAACCGCCAGCATTCACGACATCACCGTCGAGTGTGACAATGCGGAATTTATATCCGAGCAATTTTGCGATGGCGGAAGCTCCAGCCAACGTTTTTGCGACGATTGTCATTCCAAGAAGGTTTTCAATGATGTTCGAAAATGCGGAGTGTGTCTGCACAAGCTGATCAGCCGTTCCGATAAATTCTGGATGCTGTTGAACAATACGGAGAGATGCAATTGGAAGATTTCTAGATTTGATGACATCACGTGGCAAAAATGTCGCTCGACCAGCATTCTTCTGTTTTAAATAACCGATCGCATTCCGCGCCTCCACCTCTGTCGATGTGACAATATGCTGCATCGCACCGCCCAATGCCGTTTCGATCGCCTTAATATGCGAATCGCCAACTGTTATCAGCTCTGCAACAGCCCCATCCACGCCACGCAATCTGCCATCTTTGGCAGCAATAAGGACAGCTCGGACACCTGAATAGAAGCCTGAAAAATCCGCCTCTAAACTTTGAAGTACACGCAGCCTCCCTTGCATTTCCGATTGCTTGTTCATTGCATTTTGCATAAACTGCTGCTGTACTACCAGTTCCTCTTCCGCTTCGCGGTAAAGCTTTTCGGACCTTTTGAAAGCAGTCTCTGCTTTCTCTTTTTTCTCCTGCAACGAGGAAAGCTCACCCGATTGGATAGATCTTTTTTCCTTTAACTCTTGAAGCTTAATTTTCAAGACGGAAGTTTGTTCTGAAATGCGGACTGAAGATGTCTTTTCCCCTTGCATCCGTTCATCGATATGCTTCAAATCATTTCTGATTGTCGCTTCTTCGTTCAACATTTCAATATAGGATGATTTCAACTCGTCAATTTCCGCCTCTGTCTCTTTAGCAGACCTTTTCAGAATTTGGGCGATTTCATTCATTTCCGAAGTGATTTTTTCCAAACTTGCTCCGGTAATGGCTAATTTCTCTTTTGCAGCCGCCAATTTGACGATCAAGTCTTCCTTATCCTTATGAGCTTGAGCCAACTCTTGCTGGATCCTCTTCAAGTGTTGCTCTGTATTTTTCTGTTTTTCAAGCGATAATAGTCGGCGGCCTTCCCATTTTTCAGCTTCTGCACTAATTTCAACCAATTGCTGTTGAAGCGCTTCAATATTCCTGTCGATTTGCGCCAACTGCTTCTTTCCCTCATTGGATTGCTGTTCAACTTGTGCAATCTCCGCTACTAAACGCTCGCGTTGTATCTGTTTTTCCTCGATCAGTGTAGTTTTCTTTATGATTTCGTCACGTAAGTTCGCACCATCATAATTCAGAAGTCGAACATCGGCATCTCTAATCTCAGTTGACAGCAACTGATGTCTTTCTGCCGCTTCGGCGTTCTTTTCAAGCGGGCCGATCCTTGTATCCAATTCTTTAAGAATATCGAGGACACGATCTAGATTATCCTCCGTCTCAAAAAGCTTATGCTCCGCTTTCCTTTTGCGTGTTTTATATTTCAACACACCTGCGGCCTCATCAAAAATACTTCTTCTATCTTCCGGCCGGCTGTTCAGGATTTCGTCGACACGCCCTTGGGATATGATTGAAAAAGCTTCCTTTCCTAACCCGGAATCCATGAAGACATCATTAATATCCTTCAAACGGCATTGTTGCCCGTTCAGTAAATAATTGCTTTCCCCCGAACGGAAGACCCGGCGGCTGACGCTTATTTCGGTGTAATCGAGCGGGAAGAGCCCATTCGAATTATCGAGGATCAATGTTACCTCCGCGTAATTCAACGGTTTGCGGGATTCACTGCCCGCAAAAATAACATCCTCCATCTTTACACCACGAAGGGATTTGGCAGACTGTTCACCGAGCACCCAACGGATTGCATCGGTGATATTGCTTTTCCCACTGCCATTCGGTCCTACAATGGCTGTTACGCCCGGGACGAAATCAATGCCGATCCGTTCGGCAAATGATTTGAACCCGATAATTTCAACTCTTTTTAGAAACACAATCAGTTCTCCCCTTCGGCCTCATTTCCTTTTAATACTTGGATTGCTTGACGGGCCGCTTCCTGCTCAGCTTCTTTTTTCGACCTTCCGATTCCGGTACCAAGTTCACGATTTTCCAATCTAACGACGGTGACAAACTTTTTCGCATGCGCAGGACCCTTTTCTTCAATAATTTCATAATTCAAGTTGCCACTGTTCGTCTGTTGCACGATTTCCTGCAAGCGGCTTTTATAATCCATCACATGCGAAAAAGCACCGTCCCCGATTTTCGGGAATACAACCTTTTCAAGGAAGCGGGTAACCGGTTCCATGCCTTGATCTAAAAACAGGGCGCCGATATACGCTTCAAATACGTCAGCAAGCAATGCCGGACGCAATCTTCCGCCAGTCTGTTCTTCACCTTTGCCTAGCAAAATGAATTCACCGAAGTGTAGTTCATTCGAAAATTTCACAAGCGATGGCTCACAAACGATCGCAGCCCGCAATTTCGTCAACTCGCCTTCACTCATATTCGGTTCAGTCGCATAAAGGAAGCGTGAAACACCCAATTCAAGAACGGCATCTCCAAGGAATTCGAGCCTTTCATTATCCGTGAAATTTTTCCGGCGGTGTTCATTGACGTAAGACGAATGCGTGAATGCATTATAAAGGAGCGATTCATCTTTAAAGTGGATATCGAGACGCCTTTGCAAGTCTTCAAATTTTTTACGCACCTCGCTAGGAAGAGGGACTGTAGGATATTTACTTTTTACATTCCGTTTATTATTCATCAAGATTCTGCCTTTCACTTCGTAGTCCTTTTAATTTTACATTGTTCACGCCATACATGCAAAACCGAAAAGAGATACTTTCATCCCTTTCGTATCGTATGAAAGGTTGAAAGCATCTCAAGGGAAATACGTTATATAGTTACGTGCCCATTTTTCGGAATGCTAATAAAATTATTTCACTTTTTCTTCGATATACTTCACTGCATCACCAACAGTTCCGATCTTTTCAGCATCGTCATCTGAAATTTCCATATCGAATTCATCTTCCAATTCCATAACAAGCTCAACGACATCCAAAGAGTCTGCGCCGAGATCGTCTTTGAAAGAAGCTTCAGGTTTCACTTCGCTTTCATCGACACCAAGACGGTCGACAACAACTTTCGTTACACGGTCTAGTACTGACAACATAGTCACCTCCCTTCAAAGAAATGCGTAGGCGGCCTGCCTAGGCGCGACAGGCATAAGACAGCACAGCGAAGCGGCGCTTTTTGCCGCACAGCTGTGATGGCTTATGACCCGAGCGCCTGGCCGCCGAAGCTGGACACTCGAATTGAGTAGGAATCCTTACATCACCATTCCGCCATCTACGTTTATCGTCTGGCCGGTAATGTAATTTGCATCGTCGGACAATAGGAATGCAACAGCGCCTGCTACGTCTTCTGCTGCTCCTAATTTGCCTAGAGGAATTGACGCCAACATTTGCTCCTTCACGTCCTCCGGAAGAGCATCGGTCATATCGGTCGTAATGAACCCTGGAGCAACTGCGTTTACAGTAATATTCCTTGTAGCAAGTTCTCTTGCAGTCGTCTTCGTCAAACCGATGACACCGGCTTTTGCAGCGACATAATTTGCTTGTCCCGGGTTACCGATGACGCCGACGATCGATGCAAGGTTGACGATTTTTCCGGCGCGCTGCTTCATCATTTGGCGTGTCACAGCTTTCGTGCAGAGGAAGACTCCTTTTAAATTGATGTTGATAACATCATCCCATTCGTCTTCCTTCATGCGCATTAATAAATTATCTCGTGTAATTCCGGCATTATTTACGAGCATATCAATTGAGCCGAATGTTTTCAATGTCTCATCGATCATTTGTTTCACTTGTTCGGAATCCGAAACGTTTGCTTGAATGGCAAAAGCATCTCCGCCGGATTGTTTGATCAATTCGACGACTTCTTCCGCTTTTTCTTTGCTGCCGCTATAATTGACAGCTACACGCGCGCCTTCTTTTCCTAGCAAAATTGCAATCTCGCGTCCAATTCCTCTTGAAGCGCCTGTAACGATCGCTGTTTTCCCTTCAAATCTACCCATCATTTCCACCCTTTCGCTGCATCAATAACTGTTTGTAATGTCTCCTCGTCATAGACAGGAAGCACTGTAACAGTTCTATCGATTTTCTTTACAAGACCGCTGAGCACTTTCCCGGGGCCGCATTCAATGAAATGCGTTACTCCAAGACCGATCAATTCACGGACAGAGTCTTCCCATCGGACCGGGGAATATAATTGTTCCACAAGCAGCTGCTTGATTTCCTCCCGGTCGGAAACGGTCTTTGCATTCACATTGGCAATGACCGGAATTGAAGCGTCTTTCATTTCCACTTCATCCAACGCGTTTTTCAGACGCTCAGCTGCCGGCTTCATAAGCGAGGAATGGAATGGTCCGCTCACATCAAGAGGAATCGCTCTTTTCGCTCCGGCTTCCTTAAGCTCGATGCAAGCTTTTTCGACGCCTGCTTTTGTGCCTGAAATGACAATTTGTCCAGGACAATTCAAGTTGGCTGGCTGGACCGGATCTCCTTCTGCAGTAATGGCATCCGTCACTTCTTTAAGTTTTTCGCCATCTAGTCCAAGAATGGCAGCCATCGCTCCTTCACCGGCAGGTACTGCGTCATTCATGAATAGGCCCCGTTTATGAACAACGGACACCCCGTCTTCGAATGAAAGAACCCCTGAAGCGACGAGTGCCGTATATTCACCGAGACTATGTCCGGCAGTGTAGTCAGGCGTAATGCCTTCTTCCGCAAGCCTCGAAGCAATCATGGCGCCAACTGTTAACAGTGCAGGCTGCGCATTATAAGTCAACGTCAGCTCCTCTTGAGGACCTTCTGTAATTAAACGGCTTAAGTTGAACTGTAATACTTCATCCGCTCGTTCAAGATAATTTCCGACACTATTGAAGAGCTCAGCTCCCATCCCTACAGATTGCGAGCCTTGCCCTGGAAATATAAATGCAACTTTCGTCATTCCGCTTCCACCTCTCCAACTGTCTTTCTGATCGTTCCGCACACATCAAATTCAACCATTGTCCTCGCTTGTCTAATCGCATTTAAAATTGCATTGGCATTGGATGAGCCGTGCGCCTTAATGACGGGTGAATTCAATCCAAACAATCCCGCTCCGCCATATTCCGTATAATCCATTTTCTTCTTTAACCCTCGGAGGTCGTCTTTCACCATCGCCGCGGACAGCTTTGACTTTAAAGAGGCTCCATATACTTCTTTCAGCATGGAGAAGAACCCGGAGGCTGTCCCTTCAATCGTCTTCAACACCATGTTTCCGGTAAATCCGTCCGTAACAATGACATCTGCCGCACCGCTTAATATGTCCCTCGATTCGACATTTCCGACAAAGTGAATAGGCGCTTCCGACAGTAGGTCGTATGCGGCTTTCGTCAATTCATTCCCTTTGCCTTCTTCGGTGCCGATATTCAACAGTCCGACACGGGGCTTTTGAATACCGCGTACTTTTTCAGCATAAATGCTGCCCATGATTGCGTATTGCTGCAAATGGCTCGGTTTAGCGTCCGAATTAGCGCCGACGTCCAAGAAGACGAAACCTTGGCCATCAATCGTCGGCAAGGTCGGTGATAACGCTGGTCGATCGATGCCTTCTATCCGTCCGACGACGAAGAGTCCCGCCGCCATTAGCGCTCCTGTGTTGCCAGCAGAGACGCATGCGTCGGCCTTCCCGTCTTTTACAGCTTGAGCCATCCTTACCATGGAAGCATCTTTCTTCCTCCTGATTGCCCGGACCGGCTCATCGTCCGCCTCGATTCTTTCTATGCAATGAATCACTTTCAAGCGAGCATGATCTTTCAAATATGGAGCCATTTTTTCTTCATTTCCATAAATATGTATATGTATATCTTCAAACTCTAATAGGCTCTGAAGTGCGCCTTCAATAATTTCACCCGGTGCGTGATCTCCGCCCATCCCATCTAATGCAATGATCATCATATTCCCCTCCTACTGTGGTCCGTAGTTTGATACATCTGGAATTCACCGGTGAAAACCGTTACGTTCTCGACCGTCGAAATGACATCGACAAACGTCCGTTTATCATTTGATCGCTTTTTATCCACAACGGCACGTGCAATGACACGATCGCCTGATTTGACAGGCTTCAAGAAATTGAGTGTTGACGTCACTGTCAAAGCAAGGTCATCATCGAGAACTGCTACGGCCAATGAATTCGCCTGTGCGAATAAATGGTGTCCACGTGCAATTCCACTTCGTTGGAAAACATGTTCGTCCATAACGTCGAAAATGGAAACAGCCCGCTTGTCCAGCTCGATATCTATGATGTCACCAATCACTTCATCCGACTGTAGAGATTTTACTTCTGCATCCATCGTTCTCGCAGCTACCGTTTTCAACCGTTCACGCAATTCCGGTATCCCACATTCCAATCGATCTAACCGGATTGTCTGAACGCTAACTTTAAATTGTTTGGATAACTCTTCGTCTGTCAGAAAAGGATTTTGTTCGAGGCTCAATTCAAGTTGGCGTTGCCTCTCCCTTTTTGGCACTCTCAATCGTTTCACCCTTCCGGATTAGCACTTGGTACTAATACCAGTATATTATCATAGTTCATCATTGATTTCTACTTTGGATTATAGCTAAAAATACGGGCGCAAAAAACCATAGTATTCTAAATTAATTATTTTCCCTAAAAATAAAAGGCCTATCAGCAAAAAGATGCCGATAGACTAAAATCGAACAAACCGTGAATAAAAACTAAGTAATTTGAGATAAAGATTTACATTATGGATCAGCCATGTTGATTTCCGCTCCAGGTGGACGCTTTCCGCGGGCGAGCGCTGAGCCGCTTCGTCGTTTCGCTACGCTTCACTCCTGCAGGGTCTCAGCTGTCTCGCTTTCCCGCAGGAGTCGCCACCTTCCGCTCCAATCAACAAAAATCGTTTCCTTTCTCAATATAATAAATGTTCAGCATCATGTTTTAAAGCAGCACTTTATTCAGAATAAATATGATACTATCGGTTTACTGTATAATTTCATATCTCTCACATTCTATAATTAACTTACGAAACAATCTAGACAGATTTTTTAAGAAGCCAATCTGACTTCTTCAATACTTGCGCCAAATTGTTGAAGAACGTTATTTAACTAGAGTTCTTCAATTCATATATAATATTCAGGTTTTCACAAAGGTGAAATATAGGAATGTTATTAATTTATCTAGAGATATTACTCGGGTAGCTTTTTTCAACAATACTTACCCATTCTGCTACTTGATTTAACATTTCTTGAACTTGTTCTTTTGTTAGTCCTTCATCTTCAGCTCTAGTCCATATATCTTCCATAATGCTCGGAAGATTTTGAGGATAAGAAATGCTATCATGCCGTAATATATAACTTAAAATCGGCTCCGCGTTTTTTCCACCCTGCCCCTTATGGGATAAATGAGAGATAAACCAGCCATCCTTATTACGTGTTATATAATACAAATCGTAATGTCCCCATCTTCTCGTATAGACTTTGAATTTAAACCTTTCATTTAAAGTAATGTCTTCTGGATCATCATTTGCATGTGGGTCTTCCAAATATTTCAACAAGTCCTCTATTGTATGGATGTGGTAATAAAATTCAGGATCTTCTGGTTGCATACCACTATTTTCAATCAAATATTTATGATGTTTAGGTTTTGGATTTAATTGCATATGGAGCGTATGACATAAATCTCCCGCTTTTTTTATGATTTCTTCCATACGATTCGAGGGGATATCCAGCGATTTACCTTTAAAATAATCCATAGCCTCATTATGTAATTTCTGTATATACTCTTTCATTTTTTCCTGCTCTGAATTTAAATTTATTTTCATTTTAATACCTCCTACCACGCATCAACATATGAACGTAGTTCAACATCTTGGCTTACTGAACGGTAATAATTGTAATTACTATCCCCATAATCTAACCCGAAATAAAAAATACGATTTTCATTTTTATGAAGTAATAAATCTAACCCATTTTTCTCTACCATTAAAGTGCGTTGTTGATCGTCCTTAAAATTAAAAATGACAGAGTCTATTTTAATTCTATCTTGGGTAGGATTAATAACTCTTAAAGCAACTTCTAACTTACCATCCCTATTTCTACAGCTTTCTATATTAAATGTCGCATTCCTCTTTTCAACTTTTTCATCGTAAGCAATTTGATTTATATTTTGAATAGTGAGTTTAACTAATTCAACAAATTGCATTGTTGGCAAACCAGTTGTATTAAATTCACTTTTTATACTTTCAATAAATTCACAAAGCCTGTCTTCATCATTAAATTTAAATGACATTTGATTTGGATTAATAGCCCCTACTATTTCTTCAAACTCAAAGTTTGGAGTCAATATTGTTGTATAATTTTTATTCAATATCCAACAAGCTCCCATTTCATTTAAACAAGCTGCACTATCATAATAGTTTTTAGATAACACAAAAATAACCCGTCCGTTCCTATTGAGATTTCGAGCTAAGTACTCATATATATCTGCATCATTCGGTATATGGTATCCATGTAATGAGCTACATATTATATTTGGAACGTTTAAGGGGGTTAATAAATTTACTAGTTCCTTCACATATTCTCGATCTTTACTAGCATGGCTAATAAATATTGTATCTGGAACACTTTTTTGATTCACTATTTCAGACATACCTACCTCTCCTTTAACCCTTCGCCCTTACTAATTTACGATAGAATATTAAACAACCACGCCCGTTTGCGGAATGCTATGTATTAATGAAAAGTAATATATTTACTAATTATCACTATTGCTACAAAAAAAAGATGTAAGTATCACTATAAAAACTTTCTAATCTTGTCTTTAGAGTCTTCCCAGTCATTAATTAATAACTTTAAGTAATCTTCAGGTCCAATATCTGTTTTACCACCATTCAAGTCCTTTCTAAGCTCAACCATAAAGCGCGCAGCCTTAACTAAATATTCCATTTTTTCATCTTCTGTTGGGGTTTCACTTATCCCTTCTCGCAATATTAAAAAAGCCTTCATAGTTTCATCACTCCCAAATAAGAAGACCGCGTTGGCAATACTTTTAAAGCTTTCTAATAACTTTTTTTGCTTTTGTTTCTCATTATTAAGTTTTCCATATTCAAAAAAGTTCTCCACAAAGTCTTTATATCGTTCCATCTTAATTGGATGATTTTGTTCCATTGAAATATTTAGCTTCCTAATATCGTTTTTTAAATTATTTAATTTCTTTTCATAAAAATACTGTGGAATAAAACCCACACCAAGAAAACCTAAAATCAATATAACCGTTTGGGCTATTTCAACTTTACTCATTATCCCCCCTCCTTTTTCCTCAATGCTTATTTCAATATGGCCCGTTTGTTGAATTAATTGTTTAATACAGTATTCCGAATACCCTTAAATAAAGAACACTAAATATAGATTACGCATTAATGATTTGCGCATATTTTAATGTACTTTACTATTTGCCTAATTGTAGTTGCTTGAAGCGAAAGGCGGCGACTCCTGCGGGAACAGCGCGAGCTGAAGACCCTGGACTGAGCGCAGCGAGGGAAGCGGCTGAAGCCGTGCCCGCGGAAAGCGTCCGCCTGTAGCGGAAAGCAACTGCATACTATAAAGTTTAATCCATGCGCTCATGTGAAAGTGCACCGGATTGTTCCAAGTCTTCTCTTAGGAATTTGTATTCCGGGTCGGTCCAGAAACTGTCTGATGAAAGCATCTTCTCCGCATCTTGACGCGCGGTTTCGAGTGCGCGGTAGTCATGGACGAGATCGGCCATTTTGAATTCAGGCATTCCGCTTTGCTTCTTGCCGAAAAAGTCCCCTGCACCTCTCAGCTCAAGGTCTTTTTCAGCTAAGAGGAATCCGTCATTCGTCTCTGTCATCGACTGCATCCGTTCTTTCCCTTCCTCGTTTTTAGGATCAGCGAGAAGGACGCAATACGATTGGTCCGCTCCCCTGCCGACTCTTCCCCTTAATTGGTGGAGTTGGGCAAGTCCGAAACGGGTGGCGTCATAAATGAGCATGAATGTCGCATTTGGCACGTTCACTCCAACTTCAACGACAGTCGTTGAAACGAGGCAATCAATCTTCCCTTCGCTGAAGTCTCTCATGATTTCATCTTTCTCATCAGGGTGAAGTCTACCGTGCATGAGACCGACCGTATATCGGCCCGCGAAATAATGGGTGAGCTGGGAATGGACATCAACCGCATTTTGCACATCAAGCTTGTCCGATTCCTCGATGAGCGGACAAATGACATACGATTGTCGTCCTGCCTGCAGTTCCTTCTCCATTTTCCGAAGCACGGGCAATAATGAATCCTCTTTTAGCCAATAAGTTTCGATTTTCTTACGTCCAGCCGGCATTTCGTCAAGAATAGAAACATCCATTTCCCCGAAAGCGGTAATTGCCAAAGTCCGAGGGATTGGAGTCGCGGTCATGAAAAGCACGTCAGGGTTCAGTCCCTTTTCTCTGAGCACACGGCGTTGTTCAACACCGAACCGATGCTGTTCATCCGTAATGACAAGACCCAAGCTTGCAAAGCTAACGTCAGGTTGAATCAAGGCGTGCGTCCCGATCAGCAAATCGATTTCTCCGCTCTGCAACTTTTCAATGATGATTCTTCTAGCCTTCCCTTTCGTGGATCCGGAAAGGAAAGCGACTCTCACCCCGAACGGCTCAAACCATGCTGAAAGGGAGTTGGCATGCTGCTCAGCAAGAATTTCAGTCGGCGCCATAAGTGCTCCTTGAAACCCTCCGGTTATCGCTGCATATAGAGCGATTGCTGCAACGACCGTCTTTCCAGAACCTACATCTCCTTGCAGCAGCCGGTTCATCCTCGTCGGACTTTTCAATTCAGCGCAAAGCTCATTGACTACCTTTTTTTGCGCATTCGTTAGCTCGAAAGGCAACGAATCGATAAATTCTTTCAAACGTTCTAAATCATAATGAACCGGAATGCCTTTCTCCATTTCTTTGCGGATTTTTTTCATCCCGATCATCTTCAACTGAAATTTAAGTAATTCCTCATATACAAAACGGCGTCGTGCCTGTTTCACATCATTCGGCGATTTTGGGAAATGGACCATTTCAAGCGCTTCTCCGATGGATGGCAGCATGTAAGCTTCACGTAAAAATAGCGGAAGGACTTCGGCAACTTCACCGCTGCACAAATCGAGTGCCTGCCTCATATATTTACGGAATGTCTTTTGGTGCATGACATTCTTCAAACTATAGACCGGTTCAAAATCGGCGTGATCCGTTTTCGGACCTTCGCTAAAATTGCTTACATTGATCACTTGCCTGCCACGGTCCCATTTTCCGGTCACCGTTACGATCATTCCGATTGAAAGCCGGTCTTTCAAATAATGCTGGTTGAAGAAAACCGCTTTAACGAGATGATTACCGGCTAGCAGCCTGATTTGAAGACGTGATTTATTCCTCCCTAAAAAAAGAACGGAAGGCTCACTTTCGACCCTTCCTTCAATCGTGACCCGTTCATTATGCGGCGTTTCAGCTAAATCTTTCAATCTGAAATCTTCATGCCGGTACGGAAATGTATTGATCAACTCTTCAATCGTTTCAATGCTCAGTTTTTGAAGTTGTTCAGCAGATGCCTTGCCCACACCTTTCAATGTTGTGACAGCATCAAGAATTGACGGTGTCACGTGCCGTTTTATCCTTTCCGAATATCTCTGCTTCCAGCGCCTTTCCAGTAGGTGTGGCAGCTAAGCCCCCTTTTGCGGTTTCCCTTAGGGCAGAAGGCATTGATTGTCCAATTCGGTGCATCGCTTCAATCACTTCATCCGTCGGAATCCTGCTGACGACTCCAGCAAGAGCCATATCCGCTCCTACAAGAGCCTTCGCAGCTCCCATCGCATTTCGTTTCACACATGGCACTTCCACTAGGCCTGCAACCGGATCGCAGACGAGACCGAGCATGTTTTTCATAACGATTGAAAAAGCCTCTGCACTTTGCTGAGGTGTTCCGCCTGCCATCTCTACAATAGCTGCGGCAGCCATCGAAGCGGCTGATCCCGTTTCTGCTTGGCATCCTCCTGCAGCACCTGAAATCGATGCATTGTTCGCAACTACAAATCCGAATGCGCCGGAAGTGAATAAATAATTCACCATTTGTTCCCTCGTCGGGTTCAATTTGTCTTTCACCGCGAAAAGCGTTCCAGGCACAATTCCTGCAGCCCCAGCTGTAGGCGTTGCGCAAATCATACCCATTGCTGCGTTCACTTCATTTGTCGCTACCGCTTTACTGACAGCATCCAAAATAAGATCTCCTGAAAGAGATTTTCCGGACTTGATATAGTTTTGAAGAAGGACAGCATCACCGCCTGTTAAACCGGAAGTCGATTTCACTCCTTGCAGACCTTGTTCGACTGCGCTTTCCATCACTGTAAGATTATTATCCATTTGAGCGACAATCTCTTCACGGGAACGTTTTGTAATAAGCATTTCTTGTTCAATCATAATTTCAGAGATCGGTTTATTTTGTGCTTCTGCAATCGCTACCAGTTCCTTCACTGTTCCGAATAGCACTTCCATGTCTATTCCCCTCCTTAGTTCGCCAATGTTGACACTTGTGTAACATTTGGCAAAGATTTCAATTCATTTATGAGTGTTTCATCAAACATTTGGTCGACTTCAATGACCATAAGTGCCATTTTCCCTTTTTCTTTCCTGCCGACTTCCATGTGAGCAATATTCATCCCTTGTGAAGCAATGGCGTTGGAGACATTCGCAATGACACCCGCGCGATCGTCATGCACAACGAGGAGCGCCGGGAAATGTCCGGATAGTCGTAGCGGAAAGCCGTTCAACTCAGTGACTTCCATTGTTCCACCGCCGATTGAAATGCCGACAAGTTCCATTTCTCCTTGACTGTCACCGATGACAATTTTCGCTGTATTCGGATGATCCGCCTCTTCCTCTTCAGGAATGAACTCAAAAGTCATTCCGAGTGCTGCGGCATCTTCAAAAGCCGTTTTAATTCGTTCATCGAACGTGTCGTAATCCAATAATCCCCCTATAATCGCAACGTCCGTCCCATGCCCTTTATATGTTTCTGCAAAAGAACCATAGAGATGAATTCTTGCCCACGCCGGCTGGCGCCCAAACAAATCACGGGCTACCCGGCCGATCCTGGCGGCTCCCGCGGTATGTGAAGATGACGGCCCAATCATTACGGGACCGATAATTTCAAAAACCGATCTGTACTTCATATAAACTACCCCCTTATTAAAAGCCCTTCTAAAAAGACAAACGCTAACTATCATTTTACAGCAGATTACGCATAAAGACAAAATAGAAAAACGGCACCCCTTAGGTGAAGGGTACCGTCGATTTTATAATCATTCTACTGAAAGGATATATGGATAAAGCGGTTGCTTTCCGTTATACAACTCGACTTCAGTATGATCGTATGTGGACTCGATATAGTCAGCTATCTTGGTCGCTTCTTCTTCCGTTACATCCTCGCCGTAGATGATCGTCACAATTTCATCATCTTCATCGATGAGTGATGCAAGCAATGTTTTCATCACTTCATCAAGAGATGGCTTGGAGATTACGATTTTGCTGCCCGCAAGTCCCATGAAATCATCTTTTTTAATGTCGATTCCATCAATGGACGTATCTCGGATTGAATGAGTGACTTGACCGGTCTTCACGCCAGCTGCTGCTTTTGACATGACTTTTTCATTTTCCGCCACTGCTGCTTCCGGATTGAATGCGAGAATCGCAGCCAATCCCTCAGGGACGGATTTCGTCTCAACGACAGCCGCTTCAATGCCAATTACTTCCGCCGCTTGTTTTGCTGCCATGATAATATTTTTATTATTAGGCAAGATGATGACTCGCTCAGCACCGACGTCTTTAATTGCCTTGACGATATCTTCGGTTGACGGGTTCATTGTTTGTCCGCCTTCAATGACTGCAGAGGCGCCGATACTCTTTAACAGTTCGGCAATTCCTGAGCCCATTGCCACTGTCACAATTGCGTAAGGATGTGAACTCGTTTCCGCTTTTTTGGTCGAATGGCTTTCGCCAACAATGTCGATATGCTGTTGGCGCATGTTTTCAATTTTAATGTTGATGAGCGAACCATATTGTTGTGCGTAGTTCAACGCATCTCCTGGCTCCTCTGTGTGGATATGTACTTTTGCAATTTCCTCATCTGAAATGACAAGCAATGAATCCCCAAATTTACTGAGATCCAAGCGGAAGCTGCTTTCCTCAAAAGGATGCTTCTTCACTTTTTCTTCCTCAAATTTCACCATGAATTCTGTACAATATCCATATACGATATCTTCTGTGTTCATGAAACCTTGAACTCCACGATGGTGCTCTGCATTGACTAAGTCTTCCATCAAGTCCATGTTCATACGTTCAGGCAGCTCTTCACCTTTCAGACATGCCAAAAAGCCTTCATATACATAGACAAGGCCTTGTCCGCCACTATCAACGACACCGACTTCCTTCAGTACCGGAAGAAGATCAGGAGTCCTTTTCAAAGATGCTTTCGACTCTTCAACGATCGCTTCCATAACTTCAATTATGTCATTCGTCGTTTTTGCCACTTCAACGCCTTTGTTCGCTGCATCTTTGGCGACAGTCAGAATCGTTCCTTCGACCGGCTTCATGACAGCTTTGTACGCTGTCTGCACCCCATATTCCAAGGCATTGGCAAATTTCACAGAATCAAGCTTCGCTTCCTCTTCCACCGCTTTACCGAAACCGCGGAACAATTGCGATAGGATGACTCCTGAGTTCCCGCGAGCACCCATCAATAACCCTTTAGACAAAGCTTGGGCAGTCTTGCCCAAATGTGCAGATGCATGCGCTTCGGTCTCTTTTGCACCAGATGTCATGGATAAATTCATATTTGTTCCTGTGTCCCCATCAGGCACGGGAAACACGTTTAATGAATCGACATAGTCTGCATTGAGATGAAGGTGATGAGCACCCATCCTCACCATGTCGGCAAATTTCACACCATCAATAAAATTCATTGAAATGTTTTCCTCCTTCTATCAGTTCGTCACCCGAACCCCTTGAACAAATATATTCACTGAATCCACTGTTAACGATAATGTCTTTTTCAATGTATACATCACTTTGGATTGCACTTGGTATGCGACTTCAGAGATTTTCGTGCCATAGCCGATGATGACATACATATCAATATGCGTCTCATCTCCGATATTCCTTACTATGACCCCTCTAGCATAGTTCTCTTTCCCAAGGATGTCCGTAAGACCATCCCGGATCTGGTGACGCGAAGCCATGCCGACAATTCCATAGCATTCGATTGCCGCCTCTCCCACCACTTGGGCAATGACGTCGTTCGTAATATCTATCGTACCGTAATCGTTTTTCAGCTCGATTGACATGAAAGCTTCCCCTCCTGCATCCTTATTAACTAACCCCATTGTACTATACACTAAAGCAATAGAAAAGCGTTGACAAATAAACACGAATTACTTGTAAAGGATTTTCACTTGAAAGCATCAGTAAAAAAGGTTGCATGCCGTTATTTCCTGTGATAAAGTATTATGGTATGCGAATTAGATAGTGAATCGCTTAATCATTATTAGCGAGGAGGTCATAAAAAATGGCTAAAGAATGTGTAATTACTGGCCGCAAAGCACGTACGGGGAATGCTCGTTCACACGCAATGAATGCTAACAGACGTACTTGGGGAGCTAACCTTCAAAAAGTCCGTATTCTTGTAAACGGTAAACCGAAACGTGTTTGGGTATCTGCGAGAGCACTCAAATCGGGTAAAGTGCAACGCGTTTAATAGAAATGCGGAAACGACCGTTTAGGCCCGACAGGCATAAGACGGATTGGCGAAGTGGCGCTTTTTGCCACACAGCCAATATGACTTATGACCCGAGGGACTGGTCGTTGGAGCTGGACAATTAATTTTATCGCGTTCCGACAATACGACAAAAAGAAATAAAACGCCAGGCCGAAGAAGTTCAGCCTGACGTTTTTTCTTTTTTCCGTTTTCTGTTTCGTTGGCTCGCAGTAGCTTGACTTTTCGCCTTCTCTTCTTTTTGGAAGACTACCATGCATTTTCGAACAAAGCTACTTAGAAACTTCGGCATCGTAAATGTATAAACTCGCAATTCCCTTCTCCTTTCAGGAATCTGAACTTCTTACCATTAAGCATATGCCTTGCCGGAATGAGATAGTACAAACTTCTGAAATTGGTTCGTTGCTTGTAAATCTTGTCATGCCCATATCCATCCTAGCGTTGACCGTCTCATATTTGAATCCGGTCAACGTCAAGCCCTCTACTGTACTGCCGAAAGGGAAAAATGATATATAAGGCAGCTGTTCAATTCTTTTCACCCGATGGACGCCTGGATGCAACAGTGAAAGTTCATTATGGGCATTGCGAATGAGTAATGAAACATCCTTATGTTCATTCTGCATGCGGTATAATAAGTGCAATGCCGATTCGTAATGATCCAATCTACCGCCCGTGACTCCGGTCAAAATAACTTCCTTCGGATGATAGGCAATTGCACGATTCAGAGCGAGTTCCGTATCGGTCTCATCCTTTTCAGACTGGAAGGAATCAACCCGGTCCACAGTTTCTTTAATTCTGCTAAACTCTTCTTCACTTACCGAATCGAAATCTCCAATTGCTTCAGCGGGAACAATGCCTTTATCCAATAGATGAATCGCACCACGATCGACACCGATGAATATCGTCCCTTCCGTCTCATAAACCGACAGATCGGGCAATTCTTCGGATGGTCCGCCCGAACAGATTATTACCCTTTTCATCAATTGAGCACGCTTTCCCCAGCAGCTTTAATCCGTTGCAATGCTTCCGAGCGATTTTCCGCATTGTATATGGCTGATCCTGCGACTAAAATCGTTGCGCCTGCCTCTACACAAGGGATGATTGTTTCCTCGTTGATGCCTCCATCAATTTCAATGTCGATGGATAAACCTTTTTCCTTAATCAGATTTGACAACTGTTTCACTTTCGGAAGTACGGAATGAATGAATTTCTGTCCACCGAATCCTGGATTGACCGTCATGAATAACACTAGATCAACATCCTCCAAAATGTGTAAGATGTGCTCGACAGGCGTATGTGGATTCAGCACGACACCCGGCTTCACTCCGTAAGAGCGAATCAGTTGAATAGTGCGATGCAAATGCCTGCATGCCTCCACATGAACTGTTATATAATCAGCCCCAGCTTTCGCGAACTGTTCAATATATGCATCGGGATTCTCAATCATGAGATGAACATCAAGTGGAAGTTCCGTCACCGGACGCAGCGCCTCCACAACAATCGGTCCCATTGTAATATTCGGAACGAAATGCCCATCCATCACATCTATATGAATCAGTTCCGCTCCCGCTTTCTCCACTTCTTTCACTTCATCTGCCAACTTTGAAAAGTCCGCCGCTAAAATGGACGGTGCTATTTTAATCATTGTCAATACCTCGGCTTTCGGTCAGTAATCTCTTGCAAAAATTGTAAATAGTGAGTATAGCGGGACTGCAATATTTCCCCTGTCTCCACTTTCTCTTTCACTGCACATGCTGGCTCTTTCAAATGCAAACATCCTCTAAATTTGCATTCATGTGCCACATTTTCCATTTCAACAAAATAATCCCGTAGTTCCTCTTTCTCGATATGATCGAAATCAAGAGAGCTGAACCCTGGTGTATCTGCTACGAGTCCGCCTGCCACTTCCAAAAGCTCCACATGACGGGTCGTATGCCTTCCCCTTCCAAGCGCTTCCGAAATCTCGCCGGTCTTCAATGAAAGCTCTGGTATCAACGTATTGAGCAATGTCGATTTACCGACGCCGGACTGACCGGCAAGAACTGTCGTCTTCCCTGCCAAATAAGGTTGAATCAACGGGTAAAGATCCGGATCTCCTATAAAAGTAGCGATCACATCATAACCGATACTACGGTAGTAAGCAGTTGCGGATTCGGCTTGCCGAAGATCCTTTTCCTTTGCGACATCTTTCTTTGTCAGGCAGATGACCGGCTGAATGCCGGCCGATTCGATGACGGCTAGGAAACGATCCAGCAGATGAAGGCTGAAGTCAGGTTCCACGATTGAAAACACAAGCAACGCCTGGTCAATATTCGCGATAGGCGGTCTAACCAATTCACTTTTCCTTTTATGGACTTCTGTAATTGTCGCATCATTATCGCCTTCTTGGACGATTGTGACAAAATCGCCGACAAGGGGCGTTATTCCTCTGTTTCTGAAAACTCCCCTGCCTTTACATTGGACAAGATTCCCGTTCTCACTTTTCACGTAATAAAAACCGCTTATCGCTTTTCTAATTTGTCCTTCTGGCATTAAATCCCTCCTTACTGTTCAATATCCTCATAGTTGAATGTTTTATTTACAATGACTTCTGAATCTCTTTCGACTCTGTATCCGCCGCGCTGCCCTTCTTCCAATACGACTGTAATCTTTCTTTTCACGTCTTCCGTTATTGTAAATTCGGCAACCGGATCCGTCATCGAATGTTTGCTGTCTTGGATATAAATCTTGATTGTTTGCGGTTCTGGTTCCGAATTTTCATCATCGTCATCGGTAGTTGATGGTTCATATAAAATGTCAACCGTCTCCACAACAACTTTTACCGGTTTCTTCTCCTTACCTTTCGACATGATGACTTCAACTTTCGAACCTTTTTCAAGTTCGGAGTTCGCAGAAGGTTTTTGTGAAATGACATGACCTTCCTTCACACTATCAGATTCTTCTCTTCCTACGATATCGATGTTGAAGCCGGACTTATACGCGTAATCGTCCAATTCTTGCTTCGTATAATTGGATAGGTCAGCAAGTTTTTTCATCTCTTTCCCCAAACTGACTGTAAATACGATATCGGTTTCTTCCGGAACGACCTTTTCCCCGGCTTTAGGAGTCTGCTCAAGGATTTGTCCTTTCGGTGCATCATTGTGAACCCATTCCGGGCGGACGTCCCTAAATCCGAATCCATTCAGGAAATCCGCTATCGTTTCATAATCCTTACCGATGTAATCGGTAAGTTCGGTCGTTTCCTTGCCTATACTTACGTAAAGGATGACTGCCGACCCGATTTCACGTTTTTTATTTGCTTCTGGATTTGTTTTAAAAACTTGCCCGGCTGGATACTCGTCCGAGTAATCTTCCACGACTTCTTCAACGACAAATCCACTTTCCTCCATCAAGGAAACCGCTTCCGCTTCTTCCAATCCGACCACTTCTGGGATCAAGGCGTTTTTAGGTCCGAATAAGGAGGGCCAAAATATGAATAGAAGTACCGCGATGGCTACCAGCAGTGCTGATAAACCAACGACAAGCGGCCATTTCTTCCGCTTCTTCTTCTTTTGTTTCGGAATCGGATCGGGAACGACCGGCTCAATGATTTTCGTCTCTTCCGCATGGTCAAAATTCGACGTATCTTTAATCGCCGGAATAACACGAGTGCGGTCATCGTCGAACGGGATCGTGAATTTTTCTTCATGCTGTCTTTCGGGAGACAGAACTGTGAGCAAATCCTCATACATTTCATCCGCCGATTGATATCTATATGTAGCATCCTTCGCTGTCGCTTTCAAAATGACATTTTCGACACTTTGCGGAATATCGGGATACGCCAGCCGCACAGAAGGAGTCTCCTCCTGCAAATGCTTCAATGCGATAGCTACGGCAGTCTCAGCGGAGAACGGCAATTCTCCGGTCAATAATTCGTAGAAAACAATACCTAGCGAATAAATATCAGATTTCTTAGTCGCCATTCCGCCCCTTGCCTGTTCGGGGGACAAATAATGGACGGTGCCGATTACTGAATTCGTTTTCGTATGGGCGGTGGCGCTTAATGCCATCGCGATTCCGAAATCGGTTATTTTTACGTTGCCTTCCGCGTCCATTAAAATATTTTGCGGTTTAATATCGCGATGGACTATTCCGTTATGATGAGCATTGGCTATCGCGGAGATAAGTTGCCTCATGATTTTGACAGCTTGATGGATTTCTATCGGGCCATTCGTTTGGATATATTTCTTAAGTGTCTGCCCCTCGATATATTCCATGACCAAATAATGAAGCTCTTCATCCTCGCCGACGTCAAAAATATTGACGATATGTGGATGTGTCAAACTGGTGGCAGAGAGCGCTTCCCTTTGGAATCTTTTTTTCAAATCCTGCTCATTTGCGAAATCATAGTTCAGGACTTTAATGGCTACATCCCGGTCCAAGATGATGTCATGTGCCAAATAGACCTTTGACATGCCACCCTCACCGATTCCTCTAAGCACCTCGTAACGGCCGCCGATTCGTTTGCCGATCATCATTGGCTCACCTCCGAACCGTGAGGACTCGCCAAAATGACGGAAATATTATCTTCTCCGCCCATTTCATTGGCTAACTCGACTAATTTAACCGCCTTTTCATGCAAGTCCCCATCCGATGTAACGATTGTCCGGATCCGTTCATTGTTGACTTTATTACTCAAGCCATCCGTACATATGAGTAAATATGTTTGCTCGTCCAGTTGGATTTGGTAGAAGTCCGGACTGATTGACTTTTCAGATCCAACTGCCCTCATGATCCAATTTCTCTGAGGATGTCTTGCAGCTTCCTCTTCCGTAATTTCTCCGGAATCAAGCAATATATTTACGAAAGAATGATCCTTCGTAATTTGCAGGATTTCATTCTTGTTGATTGTGTACACACGGCTATCCCCGATATGTGTGACGAGAGCTTTATTTTCGTAGATGAGCACTGCATCCAATGTAGTTCCCATCCCTTTGTACTCCACATCATTTTCGGCAATTTCAAATATTGTGCGGTTTACTTCCAATACCGTCTCCTGTAGCCAGTCTTTCCAGTCTTCTTCCTCCATATTAGCTAAGTTATCAACTTTCATGAACTGTTCGCCAAGTATCCTGACTGCTGTCGAGCTTGCAAAGTCCCCGCCTCGATGGCCTCCCATGCCATCCGCGACAACTGCGAGCGTCGGTCCGTCTTGAATTTCAAATACTGCTGCGCTATCTTCATTCACTGTCCGTTTCTGACCGATGTCCGTCACTACTTCGAATCGCAACACTCGTCCCCCCTTTTTTACAAACGATTTTCAATTTCCCCTTATCTATTCTCTATGCCAACAGCCGAAGATTAGTCCTTCCTTTTGCGGAATGCCGCTACGAAAAATCCATCGCTTCCAAAATGCTGCGGCAACACTTGCAGCATATTGTCTTTGATTGCCAAAGAATCATTGTCGGCAAGTCCATCGAGCGAAGCCATCTCCATATCGGGGTGTTTTTCCAGGAATCTGCGGACCATTCCTTCGTTTTCATCGTACTCGATCGTACATGTGCTATAAACGATAACTCCGTCATCTTTTAGTAATCGATACGCCGTATGGAGCAATTGCTCCTGTATTTCCGTTAAACTTATCAAGTCCCGTTCCGTCTTATTGTATTTAATTTCAGGCTTGCGACGAATGACTCCGAGTCCACTGCAAGGCGCATCGACAAGGATACGATCAAAGTATTTAGGTCCGTATACGGATTCCAACTCTCGGCTGTCACCGCTTTTCGTCGTGATTGATTGGATGCCGAGACGGTTTGCATTCGATTCAATCAACTTTAATTTATGTTCGTGTAAATCATGTGCATACACTTCGCCTTTATCGTCCATCTTCTCGGCAATGAATGTCGTTTTACCGCCCGGAGCGGCACACATGTCCAACACTTTCATATTCGGCTTTACATCAAGGGCAAGAACAGGCAACATCGAGCTTTCATCCTGGATCGTCATTAAACCGTTGGTGAAAGCTTCTGTATTTGCCAAACTCCCGCTTGATGCTTGGATGCTTCCGGGAATGATCTCTCCCTTTGTAGCTTCAATTCCTTCCTTTGCAAGCGCCGTCATAGCTTCTTCGACTGTCGCTTTCAATGAATTGACCCTTGCCGTCATGCGGGCGGGATGATTGTTTTCATGCGCCATCGCCAAAGCTTCTTCCTTGCCGAATTGCTTCACCCAACGTTCAATGAGCCATGTTGGATGGCTTGTTTCTACAGACATTCTTTCGATATCGTCCTCGATGTCCTCGATCGGACGGACCCCTTTTCGCAATACGGAACGTAAAATGCCGTTTACGGTTGAAGCGATCCCTTTATGGCCTCTTCTTTTTGCAATCTCCACAGCTTCGTGGACGACTGCATGCGGAGGAATCTTCGTCAAATAGACAATTTGGTAAATGGACAAACGCAGTAATTCTCTAACCCAAGCGTCCAATTTCCCTTTCACAAAAGGCTCCAAATAATAATCCAATGTCAAACGGTGCTGCAACGTGCCATACGTCAATTCGGTCAATAACCCTCTGTCCTTCGGATCGATGTCGTATTTTTTGATTGTCCTGTTAAGCAGGAGATTGCTGTAAGCCTGGTTTTGGTTGATCTCCATCAAGATCGACAATGCCGCATCGCGGACATTGCCGTTCCAAATCCTCTTTTTGGCGTTTGTCATTCGAATTGGTCCCCTTCACTCCATTTGGCTCCTACGCCATTCAGGAATTCTTCTGCTGACAGCCGTTTTTTCCCGGCAGGCTGCAACTCAGTGATGGCAATGGAAGTTTCATCGCCTGATTTAATGATCAGCTTGTCCTTCAATAGTTTAATAATTGTGCCCGGTGAAGCTTCAGATGTTTCCTCTGATTTTTCCGCTTTCCAAATTTTCACGTTCTCCCCTTGGAAAACAGAATAGGCTCCCGGCCAAGGATACAGTCCACGAACTTGATTGAAGATATCTGTACCGCTGCGCGACCAGTCGATTCTTTCCTGTTCACGGGTTATATTGCCTGCAAATGAAACGAGGCTTTCATCTTGTGGAATACGCTCATTTGTACCATCAATGATGGAAGGCAACGTCTCTTTCAATAGTTCTGTGCCGGCCACGGATAACTTTTCGAAGAGAATGCCTGTATTATCGTCTTCAGTAATAGGCACCTTTGTCTGCGAAATGATATCGCCCGCATCGAGCTTTTCCATCATATACATGATCGTGACTCCGGTTTCCGTTTCTCCGTCGATGACCGCTTGATGGATTGGAGCGCCTCCCCGGTATTTCGGCAACAACGACGCATGGACGTTGATGCAACCGAGTCGAGGGGCTTCAAGCAAGTCTTTCGGCAAGATCTGCCCATATGCAGCGGTGACAATCAAATCAGGCTTCATCTGAATGAGTTCAACAAGCTCCTCTGACGTCCTTAGCTTTTCAGGCTGCAATACTGGCAAACCGAGTCGAATCGCCTCTTCTTTTACAGGAGGAGGTGTCAGTACCCGCTTCCTTCCGACAGGCCGATCAGGCTGGGTAACAACTGCAATGATGTCGAATCCTTCTTCGTGTAACATTGTCAAGACAGGAACTGAAAAGTCCGGAGTCCCCATGAATACGATTTTTGTCATTGCTCTTCATCCTCCCCGTCAACCTCTTCAAATTCCTCTGGATCTACAATCCGTGTTATTTTCGAATCGAATAAAATTCCATCTAAATGATCGATTTCATGCAGAATCGCCCGTGCCTCATAATCTTCCGCTTCCAGCTCGTACAAAGAACCATCACGTTCCTGAGCTTCGACGCGGACGAAAAACGGTCGTTCCACTTCACCGTAGAGGCCCGGGAAGCTCAAGCATCCTTCCACTTCCACGACTGAACCTCCAATTGCTGTGACGACGGGGTTAACCATTTCAATAACGTCATTTCCTTCACCCATGTCGACGATGGCGACTCGGACGAGCTCCCCCACTTGAGGAGCCGCAAGCCCTACACCATCCGCGTCAATCATTGTGTCGTACATGTCATCCAGCAGCTTAGCCAATTTCTCATCAAACTTTTCTACTTCCTTGCAACGCTGTGTCAATAGTGTTGAAGGGCTTTTTACAATTTCAAGTATTGCCAATTCAATTCCTCATTTCCAACTAGTCCGCATCGGTTAAAAAATGGAAGTCGGTTCTACATCCACTGTCATGAGCAGACCTTCCTTCATCCAGTTTGTCCGATACATTCTGATCAATTGCTGAAGCGTTTCAATAAGCTTCGGCTCTTTTTTGTATTTTATCAAACATTGGTAGCGATATCTATTGTTCACACGACTTATCGCAGCCGCTGCCGGACCGATGATGACGGTGCCGGGTGATAGCGAACTTTTCAAATAGCGAGTCCCCTTTTCCGCAAAATCGGCGACTTTCAATAAATCCTCATGTGAAAACTGTACGAGTGTTATATAGAAGAAAGGTGGATAACCGTATTGTTTGCGTGCTGACATTTCCAAATGATAAAACGTCTCGTAATGCTGGGTCTTCGCGAGTTCGATAGCATAATGTTCAGGTGAGTACGTCTGGATGAATACTTCCCCCGCCAAATCGTGCCTGCCTGCCCTTCCGCTTACTTGCGTCATCAATTGGAATGTCTTCTCCGCAGCCCGGAAATCCGCCAAATGCAAAGTCGTATCCGCAGCCAACACCCCGACCAATGTAATATTCGGGAAGTCCAGCCCTTTTGCTATCATCTGGGTGCCAAGCAGGATATCCGCCTTCCCTTCGCTGAACTGGCGAAGAATGCGTTCGTGTGCTCCTTTTTGCCGCGTCGTATCCACATCCATCCGCAACACTCGCGCTTCCGGGAATATCTTCGAAATTTCTTCTTCCGCCTTTTGCGTGCCTGTCCCGAAAAACCGGATATGCTCACTTTCACATTCCGGACAAACGAGCGGCACCGGCTCCTCGTGACCGCAATAATGACATTTCAAGCTTTCATTCGCACGGTGATAGGTCAATGAAATATCACAGTTCGGGCATTGGACGACCGTTCCGCAATCCCTGCACAATACGAATGAGGAGAATCCTCTTTTATTCAAAAACAGGACTGTCTGCTCTTTCCTTTCCAAGCGAAGACGGATTGCATCCGCCAATTCCACGGAAAACATTGAACGGTTTCCTTCCTTTAATTCATCCCTCATATCAACGACCGTGACAGCAGGCAAAGGTTGGTTCTTCGCTCTCTTGGATAGCTCCAATAATGTATAAACGCCTTTTGAAGCCCTGGCGTAGGACTCGAGGGAAGGAGTGGCACTGCCGAGAATGACCGGGCAGCCGTAATGTTCCGAACGCCAGATCGCAACATCCCTAGCATGGTACCGCGGTGTATCCTCCTGTTTGTATGTCGATTCATGCTCTTCATCGAGGATGATGATTCCTACATTTTCAAACGGGGCGAAAATGGCTGATCTTGCTCCGACGACAACTTTCACTTCCCGACGGTGAATTTTTCGCCATTCGTCATACTTTTCACCTGCCGACAACCCGCTATGCATGACAGCAACTAATTCACCGAATCGCTCTTGAAATCGGGCAGTCATTTGCGGGGTCAAGGAAATTTCAGGAACGAGGACGATCGCTTCTTTCCCCTTATCCAGTACATGTTTGATTGCTTGCAGATAGACTTCCGTTTTCCCGCTTCCTGTGATGCCGTGCAACAGGAATGTTTCGGCCTTATTAGAATCCGCAGCCGCGTTTACTTTATCAAGTGCTGCTTGCTGTTCCTCGGTCAGCCGGAGTGGTACCGGTGTATCAAGGAGCTTCGGAGCATCCGGCTCACGATACGTTTCGACGTATGATTCCGTCGCACCGCCCTTTTCAATGATAGCTTTAAGAACCGGATTTTGAATGCCCGATTCATTGAGCAATCTTGCGGCCTCCATCGTCTCCCCTGCGTGTTCCAGCATCCATTTGATTAATTCCGCTTGCTTCTTCGCATTCGGGTGGATAGTGAGCAGCATATCGGATAACGTTTGGGCATCACCTATATGGATCGCTCGGACTTTTTTCACTTTCGTCTGCTGGGTAATTGCCGTATCTACGGAAACAACACCTTTTTCCGCATAATCTTTGACCAATCTCAAGATGACCGAATCAGTGACCTGTTTCAGCGGGATACGGGTACGTCCATTCAATAATTGTAAAAATCGGGCATCGTCAATTTCATCCGGCTTTTCTATACTGATGAATTTCTCATATTTTGCCCTCATCGCTGCCGGAAGCATCACTTGCAATGCATCGATCTCATACGATAGCGTTTCTCTCGCCATTTGTTTAGCTAAGCCCAACAGCTCTGTTGAAAGAACAGGCTCCAAGTCGATCAGTTCGTCAATCTTCTTCAACTTATGCTCTTCGATATCACTTTCCTGTTTTAGCCCGGTGACATAGCCGATCACTTTTCTCGGTCCGAAAGGGACTTTTACGCGGGATCCGCATTCGATAACCATTTCCATATGTCCCGGCACAGCGTAATCAAAGGGACGATCAATTGGATATGCTGATACATCGACAATGACTTCAGCTATCATTTGCAACGTCACTCTCCAATTTCAAAATCGTCCTTAATAGCACTGTGGCCAATTCCTTTTTTTGCATCGCTTCGAAAGGATATGCCCGCGACCCCTTTCTTGTTAATAAAGTGACGACATTCGTATCATTGCCGAAGCCGCCATCGGGATCGGTCACATCGTTGACGATAATATAGTCCAAGTTTTTATCGGAAAGCTTTTTCCTCCCATACTCGATTGCGTCATTCGTCTCCGCTGCAAACCCGACGAGGATTTGTCCCTTTTTCCTCTCGCCAAGCGTTTTGAGAATATCGGTTGTGCGTTCAAGCGCAATGGATGAATCCCCATCTTGTTTCTTCATCTTTTGCGAATGTTGCTCTTTCGGTCTGTAATCCGCTACAGCTGCCGATTTGATGACTGCATCGGCGTCGTCGAAATGGCTTAGCACAGCATCAAGCATGTCTGCTGCGCTCTCCACCGAGATGAGTTGTACGCCATTCGGCATCGGCAACTCCACGGGACCCGACACCAATATTGTATCTGCGCCTAACGCTGCGGCAGCTTCCGCGATTGCATATCCCATCTTCCCGCTCGAGAAATTGGAAATATAACGAACGGGATCGATTCTTTCCCGGGTCGGTCCCGCTGTCACTACGACCTTTTTGCCTGACAAGGGCCGATCTTCGGCTTGTGAGAACCTCTCCTTAATAAGCTGGACAATTTTCTCAGGTTCCTCGAGCCTGCCTTTACCGACATAGCCGCATGCCAAAAAGCCTTCTCCAGGTTCAATGAATCGGTAACCGTCCGCATGAAGCTGTTCAATGTTACGGATGACCGACTTATTCTCATACATATGTACATTCATTGCCGGTGCAATCCAAACTTCCGCTGTCGTAGCGAGAAGGGTTGTCGTGACCATATTATCCGCAATGCCGTTCGCAAGCTTGCCGATGACATTTGCAGATGCAGGCGCGACGATGACAAGGTCAGCCCAATCAGCTAGATCGATATGGGCAATGACTCGCGAATCTTTTTCGTCGAATGTATCGAAATAGACATCGTTCCGTGACATCACTTGAAAAGATAACGGAGTAACGAACTCCATCGCTGAAGCCGTCATCATCACTTTCACTTCCGCCCCTGCTTGCGTTAGTTTGCTAACAAGTGCAACAGCCTTATAAACGGCGATTCCGCCGGTTACACAGAGGAGTATTTTTTTATTCAACAACAGTCCCACCCTTTCTCTACTAAAACGACTTATGTAATGTTTGTCCATAGACCGGTCGTTCGACTATTGAAAAAAGCTATTAAAAATGACAAACTCCCAAAGAAAATCTGTTTCTAAGGGAGTATGCAATCCTATTCAAATGCTTTAATTTAATGAATGTTCATCATACTTCGTCTTCGTACACAATCGAGGCGTCCTGCACTTGTTTTGACAAAGCGCCAGCAGCAACTTCCTCCAAAGCTTTTCCTACGTTCTTATACGACTTATAGGAATGAAGCAACATATTCTTGCTCTCCTGCATCTCACGGGCGCGCATTGCGGCAAGTGTCACAAGTGTGTATTTCGAATCAATTTTTCCCTTTAAAGAGTCAACAGATGGATATAACATGATTTATTCCCCTTCCAACATAAGTAAATATCTTTTTTCCACACGTTCCCGGCGACAATGTTCAGCCGTCACGATGGCATTGATGCGATCGCATGCCTTCGATACTTCATCATTTTCTACAACGTAGTCATACAAGTTCATCATTTCCAGCTCTTCACGCGCTTTCAAAACTCTGCTTGCAATGACATCCGCCTTCTCCGTTCCTCTGCCTACCAAACGATCTTCCAGCTCGGACAGGCTCGGAGGGGCAAGGAAGATGAATAACCCATCGGGAACTAGTTTACGGACTTGGGCCGCCCCGACAACTTCAATTTCAAGGAAGACGTCCCTTCCAGCATCCAGCGTCTCGTTCACGTAGTCGAGAGGAGTACCATAATAATTGCCTACATACTCAGCATACTCCAATAATTTTCCTTCTTTTATCAATTGCTCAAACTCATTACGCGTTTTAAAGAAATAGTCGACACCGTCCTGCTCGCCTTCACGAGGGCTTCTCGTCGTCATCGATATCGAATACTCATAGTTCGTGTCAGGTTGTTGAAATAGCTCTTTTCTGACCGTCCCTTTTCCTACACCGGATGGCCCGGACAGGACAATCAGCAATCCACGTTGTTTGTACATGCAATCCCTCTTCTTATGTATTCTCAAGCTTCTATTGTTCCATTCATCATAGCAAACAATCTTCTCATATTATAACATATCACACCCAGAGAGTGCTAAAATGGTACAAAACGTTTGAAAGAGGAATTATCATGGCATTTGACGGTTTATTCACCGCAGCGATGGTCGAAGAGCTGCAACAAATTAAAGACGGCCGAATTTCAAAAATTCATCAGCCGAATGCACAGGAAGTCGTTCTATTAGTACGGGCAGGCAGAAGCAATTACAAACTTCTCATTTCCGCCCATCCATCGTACTCCCGTGTCCAGTTGACTGATGAAACGATTGTAAATCCTTCGGAACCACCAATGTTTTGTATGGTGTTGAGGAAACATCTCGAAGGCGGAATGATCCAATCTGTTGCTCAATCTGGAAATGACCGGATCATTTCCTTCGATATCCGCGCAAAAAACGAAATCGGTGACGATATCCACCGCCGGTTGATCGTAGAAGTTATGGGAAGACATAGTAATTTACTTTTGATTGATCCGGAACGCAATATGATCATCGATAGTATGAAACATTTGCCGCCATCCGTAAACAGTTATCGGACTGTTTTGCCTGGACAACCATATGTCCCTGCTCCCCCGCAAGACAAAATGGATCCTTTTGAGTTGGATGAAAAGGAGTTCCTAGCATTATTGCCAGAATGGGAGAATGCCAAACAAGTCGTCGGCAAACTTTCTGGCTTCTCGCCAATCCATGGAGAAGAGCTTTTACACCGGTTGCATGAAACAGAAGGAGATGCCTATCGGGTATTCAAGGATTTCCTGTCTTCATTCAAAGGTGGAACGCAAACACCGACGATTGCAGAGGTCGGGAATAAAACGATATTTTCAGCGACGACGTTAACATATGCCGATAAAACGGTCGCGACGTTCGAGACACTCGGAGAGCTGCTTGACAAGGTCTATTTCGCCCGAGCCGAACGGGAGCGGGTGAAATCTCAGGCGGCCGACTTGGAGCGCTGGCTTGATAACGAGATTGCAAAATTGAAATTGAAGATGGAGAAGCTGGACAAAGAGCAGAAAGCGGCAGGTAAGTTGGATACGTTCCAGTTGTATGGTGAACTGCTGACGGCAAATATTTATGCAATCAATAAAGGGGATCAGGAAGCCGTCGTCGACAACTATTATGAGGAAGGCACTACGGTAACGATCCCACTCGATCCTAGAAAGACGCCGATTGAAAATGCGCAGCGTTATTATTCCCGCTATACGAAGGCGAAAAATGCATTGATCATGATTGCGGAACAATTGGAGAAAGCGAAAGAAGACATCGACTATTTCGAGATGATCAAACAGCAGGTCATGCAAGCATCTCCGGAAGATATCGATGAAATTCGTGAGGAATTGGCGGAGTCTGGACTGATGCGGGCAAGAAGAGGCATGAAAAAACAGAAGCCGAAAAAGCCTTCGCCCGAGTCATATATTTCCTCGTCAGGCATTCCGATTTCGGTCGGGAAAAATAATAAGCAAAATGATTATTTGACGTTCAAGATTGCGGCAAGGGATCATGTGTGGCTCCATACAAAGGATATCCCAGGATCGCATGTCGTCATTCACTCCAATGATCCCGATGAGCAGACGATTCAAGAAGCAGCGATTCTTTCGGCTTATTTCAGCAAAGCGAGAGGTTCGTCATCCGTTCCGGTCGACTTTACGGAGATCCGCCATGTGAAGAAACCGAACGGTGCAAAACCCGGCTTCGTCATTTATTTTGAGCAGAAGACATTGTTTGTCACGCCTGATGAGGATGTTGTCAGGAAGTTGAGGAAGTAATAAAAGGATTGCCATCACAAGCCAAGATGGCAATCTTTTTTTAATGATTAATTTGGTTATACGATATTACAATAATCCGGCTTTCAATTTCGTGTGCCATTCCAGTAAACCAGCCATTGACTCTGCTGTAATTGCTCCGCTTTCAATCGCCGCCTCAGCAAGAGCACCGAAATCCGTCAAACTCTTATACGGCAATCCCGCATCCTTAAATGCTTTATCCGCACTTTCGAGCTCATATGTAAAAATGGAGACAACGCCGGACACTTCAATTCTTTCAGATTGCAATGCTTCAACGGCATTTAGACTGCTGCCCCCTGTAGAAATCAAATCTTCAATGATAACCGCTTTATCCTCAGGCTTCACTTTACCCTCAATTTGACGGCTTCTGCCATGCCCCTTCGCTTTTGAACGGATATACACCATAGGAAGACCAAGAATGTCTGCCACCCATGCAGCATGAGGAATGCCGGCTGTTGCCGTTCCCGCAATAAGCGTCGTTTCAGGATAATATGTTTTAATTAACTCGGCGAGTCCTTCTGCAATTTGTTTGCGGCCGACTGGATCAGACATCGTCAATCGGTTATCACAATAGATTGGCGACTTTATGCCCGAAGCCCATGTGAAAGGAGCCTCAGGACTTAGTTCCACCGCCCCGACATTCAATAAAATTTCTGCGATTTCCTTTTTATCCAATTAGATTACCCCTCTCCATCTTGCGTTAATTTGTTGGTAAGCCGAACGGGGATCCGTTGCACCTGTAATCGCCCTGCCGACTACGATATGAGTTGATCCTTCTCGCCTTGCTTCCTCAGGTGTCGCAATCCTTTTCTGGTCATGCGCTCCACTTTCCGGAAGTCGGATACCAGGGGTGACTTTCAGGAAATCCCGTCCGCAAACTTCAGAAATGATTGCCGCCTCTTGTACTGAACAAACGACTCCATCCAACCCAGCATCTTTCGTGATCTTTGCGTAATGAAGGACGGATTCTTGAAGAGAACTTTCTATAAGCTGTTCTTCCCTCACTTGCCGCTCATCTGTAGACGTCAATTGAGTGACGCCTATGATCGCAGGACGCTTCATTCCGGCTGGCGTCCCTTTATCAAGCCCTTCCAGTGCAGCTTCCATCATCGTCTTTCCGCCGGCTGCATGAACGTTAACCAAGTCCACTCCTAAACTAGCCAGCACTTCCATTGCTGACTTCACTGTATTCGGAATGTCATGGAGCTTCAAATCCAGGAATATATCGAAACCACGCTCTTTCAATTCAGAAATGATGGCGGGACCTTCCTTGTAATAAAGCTGCATGCCGACTTTCACATTGATGTCGCTTTCGAATGGTTGTAGAAAGTCAAAAACCTGTTGTGATGAATCAAAATCTAACGCAATGATCGGGGATGTTTTCATAATCGGTGGCTCCTTCCTACAAGCTCTGCTATATGATTAACTCCAAGCTCATCCAATTTTGCCGGGAGCTCCTCAATGATTTTCGGGCAGATGAACGGGTCCACGAAATTGGCCGTCCCGACAGCTACCGCACTCGCACCTGCCGATAGGAAATCGATGACATCTGCTGTTTCGGCGACTCCGCCCATGCCGATGATCGGAATTTGTACGACTTGGCTCACTTCATACACCATTTTGATGGCGACCGGCTTGACGGCGGGGCCTGACAAACCGCCTGTTATATTTGCAATGATTGGACGTCCTGTTTTTTGATCAAGTCGCATGCCGACAAGTGTATTGATCATCGTAATGCCATCTGCTCCGCCAGCTTCCACCGCTTTTGCAATCTCTTTTATATCTGTGACGTTCGGGGAGAGCTTCACATATACAGGCACTTCGGACACTTCTTTTACTGCTGCCGTTAAATCATGTGCTTGCTGCGGATCTGTTCCGAACGTGATGCCGCCACACTTCACATTCGGGCAAGAAATATTCAATTCCAGTGCTTTCACATTCGGAGCAGTCGAAATTGTTTTTGCCACCTCAACATAATCCGCTGTTTCTGTCCCTGCAACATTCGCAATGATTGGCACATCGTACTGTTCCAGCCAAGGAAGTTCATTGTCCATGACGCCTTGCAAGCCGGGATTTTGTAAGCCGATAGCGTTCAACATGCCTGACGCCGTTTCTGCAACACGAGGAGTCGGATTGCCGAAACGCGTTTCAAGTGTCGTCGCCTTGATCATAATGGCGCCTAGAAGCGACAGATCATATAAATTCCCGTATTCCTTGCCAAATCCAAAACAACCGGATGCTGGCATGATCGGATTTTTCAATTGCAACCCAGGCAATTCCACTGCCAATCTATTCATATCGATACCACCCCTGCTGGAAATACTGGACCATCCGAACAAACTTTAACGTACTCTTTATCCGTATTGTCAGTCGTTTCACAAACGCATGCAAAGCAAGCCCCAATTCCGCACCCCATCCGCTGTTCGAAAGAGAGGAATCCTTTTTTGCCGGTGTATGCTGTTTGCACAGCATTCAGCATCGGCATCGGACCGCAGCTATAGTATGTTGCAAAGTCGGCTCCGATCGCTTCCATCACATTCGTCACAAAACCCAGGGTCCCTTTTGTACCATCGACAGTTGCAATATATGTCTCGCCCAACCGTGTGAATTCCTCTTCATAAAACGACACATCCGCTGTCTGGAAGCCTAGCACATGGATGCATGTAACTCCCTTCGCAGTCAGCTGCTTCGATAATTCGTACAAAGGCGGCACCCCGATCCCTCCACCAATGAGTATCGCGGTTTCACCGGGAGACGTTTCTTTTACAGGGAAACCATTTCCTAAAGGACCGAGGACATCGATTTCGTCACCGGCATTTTTCATGGATAGTAGCGTAGTGCCTCGTCCCTCAGCACGATAGATAATTGTCATTTCGTTCTTTTCCGCATCAATGGAAGCGATGGAAATCGGTCTTCTCAACAAAGGTTCGAATGAATCCGATACACGGATATGGACAAACTGGCCAGGGGAATTGATTTCCCTTACCAGCTTGCCGGTGAGTTTCATTTCAAAGATGTTCTCTGCGATTTTCTGTTGACCGTTCACTCGCATCCGATCTTGGATTATCATAAGATCACCTGCTGTTTTGGCATATTATCCGGTTGATCCTGCCAAACGATGTTTCCTCCGTAGATTGTCGTTACAGGCCAACCCGCGCAAGTCCAGCCATCGAACGGTGTATTTTTCCCTTTCGACAAAAACGTTTTCCGGTCGATTGTCTGTTCTTTATTTAAGTCAAGCAGGACGAGGTCGGCTTGCGCTCCAACTTTAATCTTTCCGTAAGGCAACCCGAATACGTCGGCAGGTTTTTCTGTCATCCAATCAATCAATTGCTTCAACGTCCATTCGCCCTTTTTCACAAAATGTGTGTAAAGAAGAGGGAATGCCGTTTCCAACCCTGTTATGCCAAAAGGCGCCTTTTCAAACCCTGCATTTTTCTCTTCCGCCGTGTGAGGAGCATGATCTGTCGCAATGAAATCCAATGTTCCATCCATCAGCCCTTCCCGCAGTGCATGCAAATCCTCTAGCCCGCGTAAAGGTGGATTCATCTTCCAATCCGCGTCATCACCAGGGATATCATCTTCCAAGAGAATAAGATGATGCGGACTCACTTCAGCCGTCACATGAACCCCCGCCTTCTTCGCATCACGGATGACCCTCACCGATTCTTTTGTGCTGACATGACACACATGATAATGAGCGCCAGCTGCTTCGGCGAGAAGAATATCTCTTGCGATATGGACCGATTCAGCGATGGATGGGATGCCTGGAAGTCCGAGTTCCTTGTTGCGCTTCCCTTCGTGCATCGCTCCGCCGTATATCAACGTATTATCTTCACAATGAGCTACAATCGGCATGCCGATCTTGGCTGCATCCTGCATTGCCTCATACATCATTCCCGCCTGCTGGATGCCTACACCGTCATCTGTGAACGCGAAAGCGCCGTTCTCCTTCAGCTCTTTCAAGTTCGTCCGTTCTTTTCCGGCTTCCCTTATTGTAATGGAGGCGTATGGAAGAACGCGTATATGTGCGTTCTCAGCAATCAAGTTATTGACAAGCGATAAATTCTCCTTCGTGTCGGGGACAGGTCTTGTATTCGGCATGGCGCAAATTGTCGTATAACCGCCTTTAGCTGCCGCGAGAGTCCCCGTTTCAATCGTCTCTTTATGCTCACCGCCAGGTTCGCGCAAATGGACGTGTACATCGATGAATCCAGGTGCCAACAAAAGGCCTTCTCCATCAATGACTTCAGAATTTTCAATATTTAAATCAGCGCCGATTTCAGTTATCCTCTCTCCCTCGATACGGACATCCGTCAGAACCATTTCACCTTCGTCATTCAATACATAGGCACTCTTAATGATTTTCTCCATGTCAATTCCCTTCCTTTCAATAGTACTTCTAAAATTGCAGCGCGTATGTATACGCCGTTTTCAACTTGTTTGTAAATTCTAGAACGTCTGCCCTCAACTAGACTTCCGGCTATTTCTACATCCCGATTCACTGGCGCAGGATGCATGATAATTGATCCAGGCTTCATCATTTTTTCCCTTTCCACTGTCAGCCCAAATCTTTGATGATATTCCTCTTTCGTAAATCTAGATTCACCATCATGTCTCTCATGCTGGACCCTCAGCAGCATGACAACATCACTCTCTTCGATTACTCCATCCCACTCACATACAGAAGGAAAATCGCCTGCCCACTCGGAAGGACATAGGAATGTTACATTTGCACCGAGCATTGTAAGAGCATCCGCATTCGATTTTGCGACCCTGCTATGGGCGATGTCGCCCACAATAAGCACATTGAGTCCTTTGAAACCGCCAAACGCTTCTTTTATCGTGAACAGATCCAGTAGAGATTGAGTTGGATGTTGCCCCGATCCGTCTCCGCCGTTAATAATTGCCAAATTCACTTTTCCAACCAGATCTTCGTAATAGCGTTCTTCCGGATGTCTAATAACGACTACATCCATACCGATTTCTTCTAGTGTCCGAAGCGTGTCATATAAGCTTTCACCTTTAAGGGCACTCGAAGAACCTGCTTCAAAAGGGATTGTTTCAAGACCTAATTTCCGCTCCGCCACTTCAAAGCTCATTTTTGTTCTTGTGCTCGGTTCAAAGAATAGATTGCTAACCATATATTTTTCGGGTAATTCGCGGATGCCATACTGCTTGAGAATTTCTGCTCGATCCAAAATGGTCGTAATTTCATCGATTGATAAATCCTTCATTGACAACAGGTTTTTCATTTGGAAAATCCCCTTCCGATTGGATATAAAAATGGCCTTTCCACTATGTGGAAAGGCCAGTTGGGCATGACTGAACAACCGTCATCCATTTTGAATGACTGTTCGTCAACTGAACCTTTCCTTGTCTCTCAGTACAATGTTAAAAGGTCTTCTATTCAGTTTAACTATCTGCCAAGCTATCATTCGACCTGCCCGGCAAGATGAGGTTTAAGAGTACACCGACAATTGCAGCAAGCGCCATTCCTCCGACCTGGAACGTTTCGCTAATATGGATGGAAGCACCGCCGATGCCGATGACGAGAATGACCGAAGCGATGACGAGATTCCGTTGCTGCCCAAAATCGACTTTGTGATCGACGAGCATCCTCAGTCCGGATGAAGCAATGATTCCGAACAGCAATATTGAGATTCCGCCAAGCACCGCTTGAGGGATTGTCGCGATAACTGCCATCAGTTTCCCGATGAAGGAGAACAATATTGCGAACACCGCTGCGCCAATAATGACATAGACACTATAAACACGTGTAATCGCCATGACTCCAATGTTTTCACCGTATGTCGTCTTCGGTGGACCGCCAAGTATTCCGCTAATGAGTGTTCCAAGTCCATCTCCTAAAAGCGACCGGTTTAAACCTGGGTCTTTAATAAAATCTTTATCGACGACGCGGCCGAGTACGAGCTGGTGTCCGATATGCTCTGAAATCGTAACGATTGATATCGGAACCATGATTGCCAGTAATGCCGGGGTGATGACAAATTCATAGTCTATTCCCGGAATCAGAAATTCTGGTATTTCAAACCAGGCAGCTTCATGCACTTTTGTGAAGTCCAATATTCCGATGGCCGCAGAGTAAATGTAACCGACGATTATTCCGATCAAAACAGGCATCAGACTGATTACTCCTCTAAAGAACATGAGGCAGATGATCGCCGCTGCCAATGTGACAATTGCGGCCGAGAAATGCAGGAGATTATATTGCGATTCACCATTCACTTGGATTGTACTTGCCATGCTTACTGCCGTTGGCGCTAACGCTAATCCAATCACCATAATGACCGGACCGACGACGATTGGCGGAAGGAATTTCATGATCCATCCGGAGCCCGTCGTCCATATTACCAATGATACGATTGCATATACGAGAGCGACAAACATGCTGCCGATCATTGCGCTTCCGATTCCGCCTGTGCTCGTCGCCACTTGGATTGGCGCAATGAAGGCAAAGGATGAACCTAAGTACGCGGGAACTTTGAACCTTGTAACAAGGACAAAGATGATTGTCGCTATCCCACTTGTCAATAACGCGATGGCAGGGCTTAAGCCGACTAATTGCGGCACGAGGATCGTCGCCCCGAACATTGCAAACATATGCTGCAAACTGAGGGCAAGCCATCTCCCTGGAGCCGGCTTGTCGAGTACGTCTAACACTTTGTTGTCATTCATGATTTCACTCTCAATCCCTATCCAGTTTTTATTTTTTATTTTTATTTTTTATGGATTGTCACGCCGTCTGTTCCATCTTCTTCAATGACGTTGACGACTACCCGCTCATCATTCGATGTAGGAATGTTCTTACCGACATAATCAGGACGGATCGGCAATTCACGATGGCCTCTGTCGACGAGAACAGCTAGTTGTATCGCAGCGGGTCTTCCTAAATCGATGACAGCATCCATCGCCGCTCTCACTGTTCTTCCCGTGAAAAGGACATCATCGACAAGGATCACTTTCTTTTCCGTAACGTCGTGTTGGATGTCGACTTGGTGAACGAGAGGTTCCTTATTTTCATGTTTCATTTGAAGGTCATCCCTGTATAACGTAATATCCAGTTCGCCTGTTAAAATCGGTCTTCCTTCAATTTGCTTGATTCTATCTGAAAGCCGTCTCGCAAGTACAGCCCCCCTCGTTTTAATACCAACGAGGATACATCCGTCGATTCCTTTATTCTTTTCGATAATTTCGTAGGCGATTCTCGTCACCGCCCGTGATATTGCCTGCTCGTCAAGAATGATTGCTTTTTCCGTCATAAAAATTCCTCCTCCTTGAAAATAAAAAACCTCCTGCCAGGATGGCAGGAGGGTATAGGTGCAGAAAAATACGTACTGAGGAAAAGCGCGCAGCTATCCTACTGTACTTCCGTGCAACCTTCCCAGCCTCTCTGGACTGACTTTAAAGGTGTCGCTATTCATTTCATTGTTTAGTATAGTTGCCCGTTTTCACTTTGTCAACGATTTTAAGTACGCATTTTTTCAATCAATGCTCTAAAGTCTTCCGGCAAAGGCTGTGTAAACTCCAAGTACTCCCCGGTGCGAGGGTGTTTGAAGCCGATCGTGCCAGCGTGCAATGCTTGTCCGTTGAAGTCGATTGTCTTTTTCGGACCATATTTCGGATCACCTGCAAGCGGATAACCGATGTACTTCATATGCACCCGTATTTGGTGGGTCCTTCCAGTCTCCAGACGGCATTCCACCAACGTAAAATCGCCGAAACGGTCCAACACTTTGAAGTGGGTGACAGCATGCTTCCCTTTGTCTATAACTGTCATGCTTTGCCGATCTTTCGGATCCCTTCCGATCGGTGCGTCGATCGTACCTTGGTCATGTGGGATATGACCGTGGACGAGTGCTGTGTAAATGCGTGTTACCGATTTCTCGACGAGCTGATTGACGAGTGATACATGCGCTTGATCATTTTTGGCTACCATGAGCAAGCCTGAAGTGTCTTTGTCAATCCGATGGACAATCCCCGGACGCATGACGCCGTTTATTCCCGAAAGGTCTTTCACTTGATACATTAAACCGTTCACAAGAGTGCCCGTAGCATGCCCAGGCGCTGGGTGGACCACCATTCCGCGAGGTTTGTTCACGACAAGCACATCCGTATCTTCATAGACGATTTCCAGATTGAGATCTTCCGCTACGATGTCGAGCTCCTCGAGTTCAGGCTCCATCACTTGGATGACATCCCCAGTTTTCACTTTATAGTTTGATTTTACGATTGCTTCATTTACGAGAACTGCCCCGTCCTTCATCCATTGCTGGATTTGCGTGCGGGACCAATCTGCATTGATTTCCGATAGCACTTTATCAATTCTGCCGGTTCCATGTTCTTCTGTTATTACAATTTCGTGCGGTTCCATTATGTCACCTTTTTCTTGTTCTTTTTTTCATCTGCAATGACGTGAAGGATAATAAAGACGACGCCGACCGTCAATGCTGCGTCGGCCACGTTGAATATTGGAAAGTCATAATTGATGACAGGGATGAGGACATCAATGAAGTCAACAACCTCTTTCCGAACTAATCGGTCGATGAAGTTTCCGATCGCTCCGCCCAATAAAAACATCAGGCTGGCACTTAATAATTTGCTGCCCTTCGCTTCTTTGTGGAAAAAATAGATGATGCCGACGACAACTATTATTGTGACGATATAAAATAACCACATCTGCCCTTCCAGCATTCCCCATGCCGCTCCTTTATTCCGGTGCGATAAGAGTGCCAAATAAGGTTCCGCGATGGGGATTCGCTCCCCAAGATTCATGTTCTGCACAACAAGCCATTTTGTCAGTTGATCGAGCAATATTAAAAAAATAGCCAACCCATAATAAAGTATCAATCCAAAAACCCCCGTCCGACAGTTTCTGCTCCATTTTACCACAAAATGATTCCAATCATGAAATTGGCATGCGTTTAACGGAAAAGAAAAAGACTGTTGCAACAGGAACAAAGCCACCGTTGCAAACAGCCTTTACCAAAATGCTTATGAATAATATTTTTTCACGACTTCAGCACAACGTGAGCATAGCTCTGGATGGTCTGAATCTGTGCCGACAGTTTCAGAAATCGTCCAGCAGCGGTCACATTTTTCACCGTCCGCTTTTTCTACAAGAACAGTTGCGGAGTCAAGTTTTAGCGCTTCTGATGGCAAACTACCTTCTTCGCCTTCCACGAATTTGGAAACGATGAAGAATTGAGCGTAATCGATATCGTTCGCCGCAAAGATGCCGGCCATCTTTTCTGGCAAGGCAACGGTCACTTTCGCTTCGAGCGATTTACCGATCACTTTTGCATTTCTTGCCTCTTCAAGCGCCTTCAAAACATCATCGCGCACAAGCATCAATTGGCCGAAACGCTCGCGAAGTGCGTCTGCTTGATCTCCAAGGTCTTCCGCTTGCGGCATGTCAGTCAACTGTACGCTTTCCTCTTCGACATGCTCTAGATATGCCCATAGCTCATCCGTCGTATGTGGGATGATCGGCGTCAATAGTTTCAACAGAGCGAGAAGTGAATCGTACATGACGGTCTGCATCGCACGGCGGTGCGGATGATCGACGCCTTCAATATAAACGACGTCTTTTGCAATATCTAGATAGAACGAGCTCAATTCGCCTGTACAGAAATTGTTCACTGCATGATAGACGCCTGCAAACTCGTATTTCTCGTAAGCTTCAAGGACTTCATTGATCAAATCTTGCAACTTCACATAAACGTATTGGTCGATCGGACGCATATCATTGAATTCAACACGGTCAGAAGCCGGATTGAAATCTGCAACGTTTCCATGCAGGAAGCGGAGCGTATTTCGGATCTTGCGGTATACTTCCGATACTTGCTTGAAGTTCGAATCGGAAACCCGTACATCTGCCGTATAATCGACGGACGACACCCATAGACGAAGGATATCGGCACCTAGTTGATTCATCACTTTTGAAGGTACGATGACGTTGCCGAGCGACTTGCTCATTTTGCGTCCTTCCCCATCCAATGTGAATCCGTGGCTCAGTAGCCCTTTGTATGGAGCGATTCCATTGATGGCGACACTTGTCGTCAAGGATGAGTTGAACCATCCACGATATTGGTCGGAGCCTTCCAAGTACAAGTCAGCTGGATAGACGAGATCGTCCCTTTCCACTAACACGCCTTGATGTGTAGAACCGGAATCGAACCAGACGTCCATAATATCCGTCTCTTTTGAAAATTGGCCATTCGGGCTGCCTTCATGCTTGAAACCTTCCGGAAGCAGGTCTTTCGCTTCCCTTTCAAACCAAATATTTGAACCATGTTCCCTGAACAGTTTTGCAACATGTGCAATCGTTTCATCAGTAAGGATGGCTTCTCCATTTTCCGCATAAAATACCGGAATCGGAACTCCCCACACACGCTGGCGTGAAATACACCAGTCGCCACGGTCGCGCACCATATTGTACAAACGTGTCTCGCCCCATGAAGGAGTGAACTTTGTATTGCGGATCGCTTCAAGCAATTCACTACGGAATGATTC
The DNA here is from genome assembly GCF_943736995.1 of Sporosarcina sp. Marseille-Q4943. Classification (GTDB taxonomy): domain Bacteria; phylum Bacillota; class Bacilli; order Bacillales_A; family Planococcaceae; genus Sporosarcina. Next base: position 456,063 of record NZ_OX031157.1, read on the forward strand.
GATGGATGCGAACCATTGTGCTGTCGCGCGGAAAATGACCGGTTTTTTCGTACGCCAATCGTGTGGATACGAGTGAGTGATGAAGGAGAGTTTCAACAGAGCTCCTTCTTCTTCCAATCTTTTCGTCACTTCTTTATTTGCATCTTCATAAAATAATCCTTCAAAGCCAGGCGCCTCATCAGTCATGACACCTCGGTCATTGATTGGAGACAATGCGTCGATACCATATTGTTTTGACACGTAGAAGTCGTCTTCACCATGCCCAGGAGCAGTATGAACACAGCCCGTTCCAGCCTCGGCCGTGACATGCTCACCTAACATGACTAGAGAATCACGATTGTATAGCGGGTGTTTCGCAATTACCCTGTCCAGATCTGAACCTTTTAGCTCAGTAACAACTTCATACGATTCCCAGCCGATTTCTTTCGCAACAAACTCAACGAGATCTTTCGCCATGAGGAACTTATTTCCTTCCACATTGACGATTGCGTAAGTGAATTCTGGATGGACTGAAATTCCGAGGTTTGCAGGAATCGTCCAAGGCGTCGTCGTCCAGATGACGATTTTTACATCTTCGCTTACAACACCGCGACCGTCCTTGATCGGGAATGCAACGTAAATGGAAGGTGATTTTTTATCTTTGTATTCGATTTCCGCCTCAGCTAATGCCGATTCACTTGAAGGGGACCAGTAGACAGGCTTCAGACCTTTGTAAATATAGCCTTTCTTAGCCATCTCGCCGAATACTTGGATTTGCCTTGCTTCAAATTCAGGCTTTAAAGTGATATACGGATTTTCCCAGTTGCCACGTACGCCGATACGTTTAAATTGGGAACGTTGGCTGTCGATTTGACTGTAAGCATACTCCTCGCACATCTTTCTGAATTCGGCGACAGAAAGCTCCTTACGATTGACGCCTTTGTTGACGAGAGCTTGCTCGATTGGAAGACCGTGTGTATCCCAGCCCGGCACGTAAGGTGCGTGGAAGCCGGTCATCGATTTATGACGAACGATCATGTCTTTCAGCACTTTGTTCAGTGCATGCCCCATGTGCAAATCACCATTCGCATATGGCGGTCCGTCGTGAAGAACGAAGAATGGGCGTCCTTCGGTCCGTTTTTGCACTTTTTCGTAGATGTTCATTTCTTCCCATTTCGCTTGCATATCAGGTTCTTTGTTTGGCAAGTTGCCACGCATCGGAAATTCTGTTTTCGGCATGAGCAATGTGTCTTTGTAATCCATCCTGTTTCCTCCTTTGGAAATAAAAAAACCCCGTCCCTATGTAAGGGACGAGGGATTATTCTCGCGTTACCACCCTAGTTGCAGCATGATAAAATCATACTGCCTCTCAGAACACCATAACGGGGTGCATCCGGGATTGATTTTCGTCAATCCGGCTCTGGAGTGATTTTCGTTTCCGTTTCAGACCAGGCTCCCACCGCCCCCGGCTCGCTATGCATGAATTTCGGAAAGTACTCTCTCTTTCAACGCCTGTTCCTGCTTATATGGTCATTATTATATGTGTGAATGAGTTGGAATGTCAAGCATCCCTGTCATTCTACATCTGCAGCGGACTCAAGATGTTCTGTATCCGGCTCGTATTCTAAAAGTTTTTCCCAATCGTCAGTTTTGATCATATCGAGCTGAGCTTCGATCAACATGCGAAAACGGTTTCTGAATACTTTCGATTGTTTTTTCAAGTCTTCGATTTCCAATGCAATTTTACGAGCGCGGGACAATGCTTCATTCACAATACGGTCTGCATTTTTCTCTGCTTCTTTGACGATGAGCTTCGATTCCTGGACCGAGTTACGTCTAACATCTTCAGCCGCTTCCTGGGCGATCAAAATGGATTTCTGCAACGTCTCTTCAATCGTATTGAAATGGGAAATCTTTTCTTTCGTTTCCTTCAAACTACTTTTCAAAGCTTTATTCTCTTCCAGCACGTTTTCATAATCCTTCATGATCTGTTCGAGAAACTCATTCACTTCATCTTCGTCATAACCGCGGAAACCACGGCTAAATTCTTTATTATGTATATCGAGTGGTGACAATGCCATCTTCTGTTCCTCCCTTTCGAGTAAATCATCTATTCCCTATTATACATGCCATCCACATATAAAACAGCAGTTTTTCAGACGGTTGTCTGAAAAATCATTCTAACCTACCAATCAACAACCGTATTTTGTCTTTTCGGGTCCTTCCTTCTATCGACATAATTTTGAAACGGCCTGAACCCCGGATTGAAAGAATGTCTGATTCATTCACCTCAAACGCTTGCTGATCGCGAACGACATGATTCACTTTCACTTTATCATTCTGTATGAGTGCAACAGCTTTTTGACGCGGACAATTCACTAAAGAAGCGACAAGCGAGTCTAGGCGCAATGAACTGATTGTATGGAGCTCTTCTTTCCACGACTCCGCCATGACGATCAATTCATCAGAAGAACCGAGCTCTTCGATACGGACTTTGGATTTGCCGATTGATGTCAAATTGGCAGTGAGGTAATCTTTCATCTCCTCAGCCGCAGCGAGTTGGACGACATCATCCTCCAAGCGGATATCTCCAAATTTCGAACGGTCGATACCAAGTGCCATAAGTGACCCTAAAATATCCCGGTGTTCCAACGTCATGAATTTCGAAGGATACCTAATCGCAAAAACAGAGACTTGGAAATCAGCATCTACCGGTTCGTAATAATCTGGGTAAATTAAAGCCCTTTGGCGTTCAGGCTCAAGAAATGCGCCATGGACCCCAAATTCAAGACCGGAACTCCTTACGATGGAACTCAAAATGAATATCTGTCTCGGATCGAGAAATCCGGTGAGCTTTGGAGAATATGTATCCTCAACTTCACGCGTCCACCCGATTACCGTTTCAATGAATGGCTGTTCGTCTTTTCTAAAATGTTGTATGATCGAATCCACTTTTTTACGACTCCTTACGGAACCATTTTTACATGGGTCCCTTATAGAAAAAACCTCACATGAGTGAGGTAATGATTAATCGATATACTTCGTATACACCTCTGGAAATTAAATAATTCAATACAAAGATGGCAACAATCGGTGAAATATCAATCATTCCAAGTGGCGGGATGAACTTACGGAAAAACCCTAAATACGGCTCTACAATTTTCCCTAAAAAGATTCCGAACTTCGTTTCCCTTGTGGAAGGTACCCATGACATTAAAATGTAAATAATGAGGAGTATCAAGTAAAGATCTATTGCTTTAAAAATAATATCAAACACTATATTGACTACTGGTATCATATTCGTCTGTACACCTCATCCAATTCTATCTTTCAAAAAAATCCGAAATGGTCCCTGCCACTTCTACGTTCTCCGGCACACATAGAAAAATGTCGGTGCCAATCCGCTGAATATCCCCGCCAAGTGCGTAGACAGTTCCGCTTAGGAAATCGACGATGCGGATCCCTTGATCGCGCTCGATCCTTTGCAAATTGACAACTACGGCCCTTTTATTCTTTAAGTGCTCCGAAATATCTTGCGCTTCAGCGTAGACACGCGGTTCAAAAAGAACAACTTTTGAAGATTTCTGGATGCTTTGCAAGCTGACAACTGTTCCCGGCTGTTGCTGTGTTTCCGCAATTTGCGGCTTCCGCGAAACCGCTCTTCTCGGCTGTTGCTGCTCTTGTACCGGATGTTGTTCCCGGACAGGCTGCTCTTGCTGCAATTCCTCTTCTTCATCAAGGTAGAACCATTTCTCAAATCGTCTTTTTATGCTCATTCGTCTCCCTCGCTCTCCGTTCCGACTAATGCGGTTCCGATTCTAACGTGAGTTGCACCTTCTTCGATTGCGATTGTATAGTCATTTGACATTCCCATGGATAATAGCGTGCACGGCGCAAAGTCTAAATCTTTTGCTGCGATTTGATCACGAAGACTACTCAAGGAGCGGAATATTTTTCGGATCCACTCTTCGTCCTGCGTAAAGGGAGCCATCGTCATTAAACCAACAACTCGAATTTTATCATAGTCGGCGAGCTGAAGGATAAAATCCTCCAATTCAGCAGGGGTTAACCCCGACTTGGACTCTTCCCCGGAAACGTTCACTTGCACGAAACAATCAACCGGAGATGCTGCGCGTTTTTGAATCTCTTTCGCAATACTTAGGCGGTCCAATGAATGAAGAAAATCGACTTGGTTAATAATGTCCCTCACTTTTCTGCTTTGGACATTCCCGATGAAATGCCAGCTGACATCATCAGATTGAATGTTTTCCTGCTTTGCGAGAAGTCCTTCAGGCCGATTCTCTCCAAGATTCGAAACTCCAATTTCGATGACTTCACGTGCCCTGTCTGCAGAGACTTGCTTTGTCACCGCCACGACCGTCACATCTTGACGATTCCTTCCTGAGCGATCGCATGCTGCTTGAATTTCTTGTTCTATTTTTTCCATACGTTGTTGAAGTGTGTCCAATGAAATCACTACTTTTCTGCTTACTTTGCTTTATTGTATCAATTGGATGGACACATATCAATGATAACTCTTCATTTATCAGCCTTTTTGCCGACTAAAACGATGTCTTTGCCGATGGTCAGCACATCATCATACTTAATTTGCTTCAAATCCTTCATTTTTGAATCTAAAAACAAGGATCGTTCTGCTCCTCCAATTTGGAGTACGTCAATTTTGCCATTTTTCATATCGATTGTTGCGTCCTGTACGAATCCTAGGAACGATCCTTTTTTCACTTCAATCACTTCTTTCTTCTGCAAATCAGAAAAACGCATTCCTATCCCTCCTTTTTATTACCACAAGTTGATCTCCGCTCCAGGCGGACGCTTTCCGCGGGCGGGCGGTGAGCCTCCTCGTCCGCGACGCTGTGCTTACGCTACCTGCGGGGTCTCCCCTGTCCCGCTTTCCCGCAGGAGTCGCCGCCTTCCGCTTCGATCAAACAAATTACATCCTTTTAAAAAATATTCAACGGAGTTATTCATAATAAATTTGTTGTTATAAAGAGCTTTCAATTATCTAGTAGCTGTTGCTTGGAGTGCAAGCGCGAGACTCCTGCGGGAATAGCGTTAGTCGAAGTCCCCGCAGGAGTGAAGCGGAGCGCAACGACGAGGAGGCTGAGGCAACGCCCGCGGAAAGCGAGTGCTAGAACGGAAAGCAATAGCCAGCTTTCAAGAAAGCATTCTCCCTACAGCTTATGCTCACCAACCTGAAAAAAACGCAATGCCGAAGCACTGCGTTTTTTTATTCATTTATTTTCCATTCCGTCTCTAATAATTTGAATTGCATTTTTCTCCAGTCTTGAAATTTGTGCTTGAGAAATGCCTAGTTCTTTTGCGATTTCAGTTTGTGTCTGTCCTAAATAGAAACGTTTAGAAAGAATTAGTTGCTGTCTTTCCGTCATGCCCGCTACAGTCTCCTTCACCGAGACATATGTCAACCAACGTTCTTCCGACACCTTCTTATCCTGCAACTGATCCATAATATAAACAGGATCGCCTCCGTCGCCGTTCATCGGTTCATGAAGTGACATCGGATCTTGAATTGCATCTAAAGCAAATAAAATATCATCCTCAGGAATGCCAGTCGCTTCCGCAAGATCGGAAATTCTCGGCTCTTTCTGATGCTCGTTCACAAATTGTTCCTTTGCTCTGATTGCTTTATAAGCTATATCCCGAAGTGATCTGGATACCCTAATGGCATGATGATCTCTTAAATGTCTTTTGATCTCACCGATGATCATTGGAACGGCATATGTTGAAAATCGGACATTATGACTTAAATCAAAGTTGTCAATGGACTTCAATAAACCGATGCAGCCAACTTGAAAAAGGTCGTCTGCTTGCTCCCCCCTGTAAGCAAACCTTTGAACGAGACTCAATACTAGCCGCAAGTTACCTATGACAAGTTCTTCCCTTGCCGATTCGTCACCATTTTGAAGCCGGATAAACGTTTCTTTCATCACTTCATTCGTCAGTAATGGCAAATTGGACGTATCGATACCACAGATTTCAACTCTTGTACGCATCATTCGCTTTTCCTCCGCATTCTGTAGATGACTGTACAAAATAGTTTGTCCTCACACTTGCGGAATATGCGGAATCGAATTCGCCAATTTCAACCATCAAGCGATAGGGTGATTCAGTCTGTCCCGTAATTCGGAGATGATTTTCTTTTCAAGACGGGAAATATAAGATTGGGAAATCCCTAGTAGTTCTGCGACTTCCTTTTGGGTCATTTCGAGCTGTCCAGTCAGTCCAAAGCGACATTCCATTATATATTTCTCCCGTTCGTCCAATGTGCTGATTGCTTCAATCATATGTTGCCTCTCTAATTTTTTCTCAACATCATCAATGATAATGTGTTCATCCGTTCCCAAAATATCCGAGAGCAGCAGCTCATTTCCATCCGCATCGGAATTTAGTGGTTCGTCGAATGAAATTTCCGATCGCGTCCGATTTGTTTTCCTTAAATGCATAAGGATTTCATTTTCAATACATCTTGAAGCATATGTCGCCAATTTAATATTGCGATCGCTTTTAAATGTTTCAATCGCCTTTATAAGTCCGATAGTCCCGATGCTGATCAAATCTTCGATATGCGTATTCGTATTATCAAAACGACGGGCAATGTAAACGACAAGTCTGAGGTTCTTTTCAATAAGCGTATCCCTTGCATCCATGTCCCCTTCCATGAAGGCCCTGATCGCCTTTGCCTCTTCCTCCCTGGACAATGGCTTAGGCAGAGATTCATGGCCACCGATGTAATAAGTGCCGCTCTTTTTTCTATTGAAGAAGCTCTTAACGATCGATAACCATTTTTTAAGTTCCTGCAACATGACTAGTTCCCCTTTCGTTCGTTATGGACTCCAATGCGGAGGCATGTAAAATGGCGCCTGCCCCTTCCGGATAACGGTTATCCTGCTTCGTGAAGACAATATAGCCTGCTGGCAGCTCACTCCCTTCACCTATGATCCATCGGTTGAATTTGAAACCGACCGCCCATGAGGCACCTTGAACCGTTTGCAACCGGATCAATCGTAATTTTTTTTGATAATGCTTCGGGAAAGTTGAAAGTTGGGGCATGTCTTCTGGTTTCCATGTAAGCAGCGGTTCTTTCAACTCTTCAGGAATCGATCGTTCTACATATTTGAATGACACAAAATGCACCGGCTCTCCGGTAAGTGGTTCTGTGCAACGGTTGCCTGTATCGATGAAACACGGAATGGAGATCGCTTCATCCCAAATGGACAATACCGATGCAACTGAATAGGAGGACAGTTGTCGGGCAATTCTAACATCCAACCACTTGGTCTTTAGAAGGTAGAGGAAAACATAAGCTAGAAGTGCACTGACGAAGACCGTGAATTTGGCATCCGTAAACATGAAATTATCCGTAAAAACCGTTAACGCTCCTCCGGCAAAAAGCGCACCGATCAATACGATGACAGTCGGGCTGCCGATGGTTGCAATTGAAAATCCAAAGCCACAGACGATCATTATACCGAAGGCGACGAAGATAGCGATATAGGAGTCTGGGAAAATCGTTACCGGCAACGCACCGACGAATGAAGCGAGCAATAAGCGGAGCGTTGTAGCTTGTGCCTTGACCATCCGGTTTGCAAAGGACAAAATCGCATAGTTGAAAACCATGTTAACACCAACAATGAGTTCCCCATACATCAGCCCGCCCTCCTTGTACGTAAGGATAACACTCTACAACTGCAATGTTTGTCGGAACGAGGGAAAATGATAACAAAATAATCGACATGAATATGCAAAAAAAGCTCTCAGGCTTGTCCAATCGGACTGCCGGAGAGCTTTCTCCTATTTTTCAATTATCTTCTTTGGCGATTGCGCAAGAATGTCGGAATATCCAATGCATCCTCTTGCTGATGGCTCTGTTGTTGTCGAGTCGGCTCAGGCTGTTGGTATTGTGGCTGAGGCTCTTCTCTTCTTGTATGAGACGGCTGTACTGTCTGAGACTGAGGCTCACGTTGACGTGTAGCGCCGAACCCTGGATTTCTTGAAGGCTTCGGTTGATTCAATTGATCTTCACTGAATCCTGTTGCAATGACTGTAACGAGGATTTCGTCTTTCAGGTCATCGTTGATGACAGAACCGAAAATCATATTGACATCTTCATCTGAAGCCGAAGCGACGATATCCGCAGCTTCTTGAACTTCAAACAAGCTCAAATTAGAACCGCCTGTAATATTCATTAGCACACCTTTGGCACCGTCGATCGACGTTTCCAGAAGCGGGCTCGAAATGGCTTTTTTAGCAGCTTCTGCAGCTCTGTTCTCGCCTGTGGACATACCGATACCCATCAATGCTGAACCTTTGTTGGACATGATCGTTTTCACGTCCGCAAAGTCCAAGTTGATAAGCCCAGGTACAGCGATCAAGTCCGAGATACCTTGAACCCCTTGGCGCAGTACATTATCGGCTTCACGGAACGCTTCCAGCATCGGCGTGTTCTTATCGACGATTTCCAACAATTTATCATTTGGAATGACGATTAGCGTGTCTACCGATTCTTTCATTGCAGCGATTCCACCAATTGCTTGCGTCTGGCGCTTACGTCCTTCGAAAGTAAATGGACGTGTGACGACACCTACTGTCAATGCTCCAAGATCTTTTGCGACTTGCGCGATGACAGGTGCAGCACCTGTTCCAGTTCCTCCACCCATTCCAGCGGTTACGAAAACCATGTCAGCCCCGCGAAGTGCCTCTTCGATTTGCTCTCGGCTTTCTTCAGCTGCTTTTTTCCCAACATCAGGATTTGCTCCTGCTCCGAGTCCGCGAGTCAGCTTTGCTCCAATTTGCAATTTCACTTCGGCTTCAGATAATTTAAGTGCTTGCGCATCCGTATTTACAGCGATGAACTCCACACCTTGCACTCCATGTTCAATCATGCGGTTAACCGCGTTATTTCCTCCGCCACCGACTCCAATCACCTTAATGACTGCGAGTGCATCGACATTCGTTTCAAAATCTAGCATGCTCTCTCCTCCTAATCCCTATATGACCATATGTAGATGGTCATTCGAAAAATCCATCAAAAAATTTCTTGGTTTTGCTCATCAAGCTAGTCTTTTTCTCTCTTGATTGGACGGCTACCTTCTTTTTAGGGGAAGGTGGATAGTCCATCTCACTATTTGTAGCTACTGTTTGAGATTCGGCCGCAATACCAAAATAGCTATCTTCCATATTAGCATAACGGATAAGACCCACAGCAGTCGAATACATCGGTTCACGCACCCCGATATATTCAGGGGTATGGATCCTGACCCTTGTTCTCAACACATATCTTGCAAGTTGCAAAATCCCATCGAGCTTCGTCGTGCCACCTGTCAATACGACTCCACCCGGTAAATCATGAATTCCCATACGATAGAGCTCTTCAAGAACCAAATCGAACAATTCTTCCAATCGGACACCTATGATTTCCGATATGTATCTTTGACTATATTGATCTTTTGAATCGGCACCGATGACAGGGACTTCAAAAAGCTCGTCATCCGACGCGTCATCGTAAAAAGCATGACCATATTGATGTTTGATTTTTCTTGCCTGCTCTGTAGGTGTCTTCAGGATGATTGATAAGTCTTTCGTAATGTGGTCCCCGCCAACCGGGACGACAGCAGTTGAAATGAAGCGGTTATCCCCGAAGATGGCGATTGTCGTTGAACCTCCGCCGATATCGATAAATGCTGTTCCATGGCTCATTTCATCGTCCGTCAATGCAAATGTACCCGCTGCCAGCGGCTGCAAATAGATTTCACGGATTACAAGACCCGCCCGTTCTACACATCGTAAAATATTATGCACTAACGTTTTTGAAGTCGTGATAAGTGTACCGTCCATTTCAAGACGTACGCCAATCATTCCTCTAGGATCTTTTATTTCATCATAATCATCCACTATGAACTGCTTCGGTATGATGTTGACGATTTCCCGTTCTGGTGGAACCGACATCACTTGTGCCGATTTCATAACCCGATCTAAGTCGTCATCGGTAATTTCCCTGTTCTCCGAATTGACAGCTACAACGCCTTTTACGTCTTGCAAATGAACGCCGTTTGCAGGAATGCCTAGTATGACTTCCCTGATTTGCATGCCTGTCATCCGCTCAGCCTGTTCCACCGCTTTACGGATGGATTGGACAGTCGCATCAATGTCGATAATCGTCCCTTTTCGAATGCCTGCAGATTGGACGTTACCAACCCCGATTACGTGGAGGGATCCGCCATCCACTTCGCCGATCAGTACTTTGACTGACGAAGATCCTATATCAAGTGATACATATATTGTAGATTGACTCAATTTCCGGCACCTCCCATTACAGTCCTTATCATACATTCTATTGTATTAGAGTCGTATTGTCTAAATATTTTCTCCATCCGATGATCAATTCCTTTCATTCCTGAAATTTCGTTTCAGAAACTTTACTTCGATCCGACCATTTCGTCAGCAAAATCCTTCTAATGACTGCGATATTCTGGAATAGCCTAACTCCGAATGCGAAGACGGCGGCCAAATATAAATCCACCCCGAGATGCACCCCAAGGAAAGCTAATCCCGCAGCAAGAACAATATTGAAGAAGAAGCCGGAGATGAACACCTTATCATCATAAATTTGTTGAAGATGCGCCCGTATTCCCCCGAAAAGTGTATCCAATGCAGCTAGCACGGCGATGGACAAATAGTTGCTGTAGATTTGAGGGATCTGTAAATCCGTTAACAGTCCCAGCGAAACTCCAAGTATTAAACCAAGCAGTGGCAACCACATTGTCATTCCCCTTTCGGAAGTTCTTTCAAATAAATATTTTCAAATTTGTCGGGATACCCCCGGATGGTCACTTCCTTCTCCGGTTGTTTGATTTCAAGCACTAGATTATCGAGATAAAAATCGTCATGGATGGACGATGCCAACAAATAATTGTATAGCTTCTCGCTATCCGACATTGTAGGAGAAATAATTTTTATCGTAAAGGGGGGAGTAGAGACATTCAATCCATTTACAGTTGTTTCTCCATTGATGACACGTATCGAGCTCATTATCGTATATCGCTTGCCGTCAATCTCCATATGAATGCCTTTAAATCGATTCACTTCGTTGACGAAACGTGTAAGTAAATCGGATGAAATACTCGTGATTGGTATTCCATACGCTACGCTTTCCACCGAAGGGCGAACTTCGATCGTAAAGCCTGGTCCCGAAATATCCGTCGTTCCTGCTTTTCTGTGCAGCTTGTCCACTGTTTCCTTCAGTGCTTGTCCCGTACTCGCTTCGCTTAACGTTCTGTAGGAGGCGATTGTCCTATCCAAATCGCGGATTTCGGTCAAAAGCTCTGAATGGATTTTCTTCTCTTCGGCCAACTCTTGGCGTATCGCCCAAATATCCCTCGTATCACGTTCCTTAGGATGTTCCAACGTATTGTATTGGACAGCAATCATAAATCCAATAAGCAGGAGGACAATTGTGAATTTCCAATTGATAGCTTTTTTCAACGAACACCCTCCTTCTTAGTGATTAATCATGCTTCGTCCCTTAATGCGGGAAGTTTGATTTCTTTCAGCTGCTCTAATGTGACAACGATATTGTCATGTACCAGCCCATCGATCACCCCGCCGCCTAAATTCAATGAAGCAGCAAGGACGTCAGTATCACCGACAGCTTCGATTACGAACGGAGCAGGGAGCGTTCTGCCGTCAATTGTAATGACAGGGCCTGTACACTTGATGTATGAATTGGATGAAATGCGTTGCCCATTTATCGCAATCCCTTGAGCACCGGAAATCTTCAATTCATTTACTACGCGAAGCACGTGACTCTCATGGACGATATAATCATTAGGGTTCTGTTCAACAGGATCATAGTCACCGTCTTTCAATGTGACACGCACTCCTGGACCGGTAGCCGGAATAATACCTAAGAGCAATCGAAGGTCCTTTGCCTCCTCGACTAGCACGGTATGATTTTCTTCATTCTCCGAAAAAGATTTTTCGAATTCACGGATATCATCTTGCTTGGCTTGGATTTCATCCGCGAGCTCTTTATTCCTTTCCTTTTGAATGATCAATTCTCCCCGGTATTGTTCTTCCTGTTGAAATGTAGGCGATTGGGCTGATTCGCCACTGTCCTTCCCTAATGTACGGTAGGAGAACGCGAAGATGAAACCGAGTATGAGAAAGACGAAAGAGTATAATATGTATCTTCCTCTATTTCTGTAGTCGTCACTCATTTTCTTCGACATCTTCATCACCTTCCCCTTCCTCAACACCACCTTTTCCGTAAACTTCGCTAAAAGGCGTGAAAAATATGCCCACTTCCATATTTACAACCCCTTTTTCAAGACCACCTAATTGGGAGATGATGTCTGGATAATAATCCATCTTCTCTGCAAACGTCTGTAAAATCGCGTGTACTTCATATCCGTCATCCATATATGCAATAATCGTATCAGGATTCTCCTCTGACCCAGTATAGATGATTTCGGATATCATTTGCAGAACATTTTTATCCAATTTCAGCAGTTGCTTTGTAAGCTTTTTCCTAATATCAGGGTTGTCCACATGATTCAAAATCGGGACGTTTGGGTAGATTCCATCACTTTGGAAAACGGTTCCGTTTTCGAGCAATAGACCGTACTCCCCTCCGCTCTCCATATAAGCGACGGTTGTCCATTCATCTATCGAAATATCGATATCCCTCAACCATTTTCTTGTGACGGCAACACTACTGACGCCATCGAGTTTTAAAAGTTCTTTTTCCACTTCTTTCGTTTCAAATCCCCAAAATGAGGTCCCTACTAAAATCCCACTTTTCTCATAGTAATAGTTATCATCGTGAAGGGCATTCCCATGAACCCTCACTTCACCAACCTTGCTAAGAGGAGATTGGAAATATAAAAGCACAAGGAGGGCGATGCAGAATACGGCAATGATGAATAAAAACTTCTTATTCGTCTTCCTTCTCCGTCTTTCCCTCATGGATGGAATCCGTTCTTCGATGTCTATCACTTTATCCATGTGCCGCCCTCCTTTCATCTTCGTTCTTTATAAAAAGCAAAATGTAATATTGTACCCGCTGCCATCCATGTCGTCAGCAGCGAAGAACCGCCATAACTGATAAACGGCAATGTGACCCCTGTCACCGGCAACAAACCAGAAACAACGCCGACATTCAAAAACGTTTGAAAAATAATCATCGACGCCATTCCGGCCGTCATTAAGAAAGATTTATAATCATGCGTACGAATTGCAATTCCGAATGCGGATAGGAGGAGTATAGAGAAGAGGACAAGAATGAATGTCGCTCCAATAAACCCCGTTTCTTCAGCTATGATCGAAAATATGAAATCATTCTGCGGTTCCGGCAAGTATAAATATTTCTGTCTGCTATTTCCGTAGCCGTGGCCGAATAAACCGCCTGGCGCTATCGCAAACAATGACTGAATTCCTTGGAATCCAGCTCCAAGCGGGTCGTTCCAAGGATCGATATACGATTTTATCCGTTCTAGCCGGTAAGGCGCGGCGGCAATGAGAGCAACGAAAGCACCAATGCCAGCAAAGCCGAGTATGCCAAAAAACACGAGCGGATAACCTGCCAAAAACAAAATGACAAATGCAGAGACGATCATAATGACTGCAGAACCTAAATCCGGTTGAAGCATAATCAAAGCCGCCGGCAATAAAATAAGCACAAAATGGCTCAGTCTGAATGGATTTTTCCCGGACGATTGCTTCATGTTGCACGCAAGCTTTCCAATAAGCGCCACTTTAACGAACTCAGCAGGCTGAATGCTGAATGGTCCGAGAGCAATCCAGCTCTGGGATCCGTTTCGAACTGCACCGATTCCCGGAATCATAACAGCAATCAACAATAGGATCGTTATGTAATAAAAGGCAGTCCAGAATGTCTCCTTAGATGTCCAAGGCCCTTTCATCAACATAAATGCAACACATATAGAAACCGCCATGTAAATACCTTGCTTTATGATGAATGGGGATGAATCCGCATAGTGGACCTGCCCCCAATACGAACCTGCTGAATGGACAAAAGCCAATCCGACCAATGACAACAATACTGCCGAAATGATGAAGGCAGTCTTTAATTTTCGATCCAGTGAACGCATCCTTCCGTGTTATAGGTCAAGGGGTGAGCTGATACTCAAAGTTGCATTACAGCTTCGATAAATGCATCTCCACGCTCTTCAAAATTAGGGTATTGATCCCAACTGGCGCAAGCCGGCGACAGTAGTATTTGATCCCCTTCTTGGGAAATCGCAAATGCTTCCTCTACCGCTTCCTTCATCGTCCCCACTTTCACCGAATGCTGAACTCCACATGAAGCAGCGAATTCAACGAGTCTGTCAGCGGTTTCTCCGAGCGCAAGGACAGCTTTTACCCTGCCCATATATGGTCTAAGCTCCTCGAATGAATGTCCCCTATCCAAGCCTCCTGCAATTAATACGACAGGCGATTGGAAAGATGATAAAGCACTCTTTGTTGCCAAGGTGTTCGTTGCTTTTGAATCATTGTAGAACGTCCTGCCTCTTAATTCTTTTACAAACTGCATGCGATGTCGGACTCCCGTGAAAGAGCTTAACACGTTTTCTATCGTTTCTTTATCGCAATTCATAAGAATGGCTGAAGCTGTCGCGGCTAAAATATTTTCCAAATTATGATGACCAAGCAATTTGATAATTGATCTTTTAACAAATGGTTCGCCTTGCCAGTAAATCATTTCATCATCCGCAGATATCCCTTCCGACTGTTTCCCTCGTAGGGAAAAAGGAATCTTCCTGGCTGCAGACCGTTCGATATACGGCTTCATTTCAGGTTGATCGGCGTTATAAATAAAGAAATCCTCTTCGGTTTGATTACTTGTCACTTTCGATTTCGCCAAGGCATATTCTTCCGACGTTCCGTGATAATCGAGATGTGCATCATATAAATTTGTCCAAACGGCAATCTTTGGACGGAAGTTTTCCGTTCCTGCCAGCTGGAATGATGAAACTTCCATAGCAATCACTTCATCGGGTATTGCATTCTGTGCAACTGTGCAGGCAACGGTTCCGATATTTCCAGCTATGAGCGGCTTTTTGCCGCCGATATTCAAAATATGGTAAAGAAGCGTCGTCGTTGTTGTCTTCCCGTTTGAACCGGTGATGGCAATGATGGGAGCCTCACTTACTAAGTATGAAAGCTCAATTTCAGTCCAAACCGGAATCCCTTTCTGTTTCGCTTGTTGAAGAACCGGATTGTGATATGGGATACCAGGATTTTTTACAATCGTATCGAAGCCTCTATCCAAAATATTTTCCGGATGGCCGCCACAGATGACTAAAATCCCTTTTGACCGTAAAGCTTGGGCTTCTGC
Organism: Sporosarcina sp. Marseille-Q4943; assembly: GCF_943736995.1. Taxonomy (GTDB): domain Bacteria; phylum Bacillota; class Bacilli; order Bacillales_A; family Planococcaceae; genus Sporosarcina. Next base: position 471,436 of record NZ_OX031157.1, read on the forward strand.
GTTGCCTTTTTCAGGCGAAGAATCATTGACCACTACGTCAGCTCCAAGAGAATGAAGCAGCTCTGCCGCGGCAAAGCCGCTTTTGGCAAGACCGAGCACAAGAACCTTCTTGCCCTTGAACTCAATTCGCTTTCCCATTTACATCACCTCCCACAGTACGGGTATCATTGCGGCCAGCAACGCCACTCCCCAAAAAACGATAACAATTTTCCATTCGGACCATCCTGACAATTCAAAATGGTGATGAATCGGACTCATTTTAAATACCCGTTTTCCGGTTAGCTTAAAGCTTGTCACTTGAATCATTACGGATAAAGTTTCAATGACATAAACAATCCCAATGACGAGGAGCAGCAGTTCCTGCTTCACTAAAATCGAAAGCATTGCAATTGTTCCGCCGAGCGCCAAAGAACCTGTATCACCCATAAACACTTTGGCAGGTTTCATATTAAACAATAAGAAGCCTAGCATCGCACCGGCAACGACGAATGCGAACGTCGCGATATCATATTGCTCATATACAAGACCTAGTACGCCGAAAGCTGCGAAGCTAATCGTCGACGTTCCTGCAACGAGCCCGTCAAGCCCATCCGATAAGTTGACCGCATTCGAGAATCCAACGAGCCAAAAAATGAGGAAGGCAACATAGAAAATACCGAGGTCCAATGTGAAATTCGTAAAAGGTACCAGAACTGTCGTTTCAAATGGACCCATTTTCAATAGGAAAAATGCAATAACCGCAATAATGATCTGACCAATTAGTTTCTGGATCGAAGTCAATCCTAAATTCCGCTTCATGACGACAATGATGAAATCATCAAGGAATCCGATCACACCAAATCCGGCAAGCACAATCATCAATACAATGGACTGGGTAGTCAGTACGTCTTCATATATGTATGATAAGACAAGCATCGTAATGATGATAGAACCCAGGAAAATAAGGCCGCCCATTGTAGGCGTGCCCGCTTTCTTCTTATGGGCTTCGGGACCCTCTTCCCTGATGCTCTGGCCGAATTTCAGCCTTCTGAGCAACGGGATGACAGCGGTCCCGATAATTGCTGTTAGTATAAATGCTACGGTAATAACCGTTATTGTAGTGCCGAGTGTCATAATATGTTCTCCTTACCTGTTTTGAAACTGTAGTTGTATTTATTCCTTGTCTAGCTTCAAGCACGCCATCCGCCATTCTAATCTTCTTCTGTATAAACGTGGATAACATCATCCACCTGCATCAAGGAATCGGGGACGGGCATTTGGTATTTGATGACGTCGCCTTCACCATGCCACTCTATACGATACGTGTGAAGCTGGCGGGCGACCATTCCTCTTGTCATACCCGTCAAATCCGGAACGCGATGAGTGATTGGATCTCCCCATCGGTATTCTTTTTCAATTTGACCTTCCCTTTTTTCGATGCCTGCAAGTGGTGCAATCTCTTCAATGATTCGGCCGACGATCGGTGCTGCAATGACGCCGCCGAATTGAATCGAGTTTTTCGGGCTGTCGACAGCAACATAGACAAGTAATTCGGGATCATCCGCCGGTGCGAATCCGACGAATGAAACGATATAATCGCCGTCGGCATATCTGCCATCCACGACCTTCTGGGCAGTCCCTGTCTTCCCTCCCACACGTAGGCCATCGTTGTATGCATTTCGGCCGGAGCCATTCGCGACAACCGATTCCAATGCCTCTCTCACTTGGACTGACGTTTCCTCGCTGATGACACGACGTCTCATTTCAGGTTCAAACGATTTCAACGTCTCTCCCTTATCATTCTTAATTTCCTTCACAATATACGGACGATACAAATAACCGCCGTTTATGGCAGCCGCCACTGCTTGCACTTGCTGGATCGGCGTTACGGAAATACCCTGGCCGAAAGCGGTCGTCGCTTGTTCAACCGGACCGAATGCGTCTTTTGAGAAGAGGATCCCTTTCGCTTCGCCTGCAATGCCCGAGCCTGTCGATTCGCCGAAGCCGAAATCTCGAATATATTTATCTAGCTTTTCACCGCCTAAACGCTGGCCGATTTCAATGAAGCCCGGGTTGCAGGAATTCTCAACGACTTCTAAAAAGGACTGGTGGCCATGTCCCGACCGTTTCCAGCATCTCAACTTCGCATTGGCAACCTTCGTGTATCCCGGGTCGTTAAAATGATCATGATTCAGGTCGATCACCTTTTCTTCAAGACCTGCCGCCAGTGTGACGATCTTGAATGTCGATCCCGGCTCAAACGTCATCCACACCGGCAAGTTCCGATTATAAATCGTCTGATCCGTATCCTGGTAATCGGACGGATGGAAAGTCGGCATGGAAACCAAGGAGAGAATCTCGCCAGTCTTCGGATTCATAATAATCCCGATTGCTTGGGCGGCATCTAATTTTTCCATTGCTTGGGTAAGTTCCCGCTCCATGACTTTCTGCATTTCGATATCAATTGTCAGTTCAACGGTGGCCCCATTCTCACCTGTTTGGAAACCATCGTCCACATGAGGCAACGGAATTGCTTTTGCGTCCGTATAGAGGCGTATTTTGTCTCCAGTGCCTTGTAAAATCTCATCATACGCATATTCGATTCCCGCAAGGCCTTGACCATCATAGCCAGTGAAGCCAATCAGCCGCGAAAGCAGTTCACCGTACGGGTAATTCCTGACAAAATCCACTCCTGTATACAAACCATCAATTTGCAGCTTTGAAATTTCAGCTGCCTGTTCTTGAGTGATATTTTTCCCTTCAGGCGCCAACTTGACCATATACTCTTTCTTTGTCATCTTCTCAAGCAACTTTTCCTTGTCGGCTTGCAAAATGTCCGCCAATACAGCTGCAGCCTTTTCCGGCTCCTTGTTTTGGGAAGGCATAAAATAAAGCGTCGGAGCAAGCCGGTTGCCTACAATCAGCTCACCGTTACGATCTTGAATCTCCCCTCGAATCGCTCCAAAAGGGATTTCCCGATCCCAGTTCTCTTCTGCACGCGCTTTCAACCATTCATGTTTAATGATTTGAACGTGGAAGAGCTTTGCTATAACCATGGAAATGGAAATGAGAAAAATGATGAAAACTGCCCGCAATCGCTTCTTTGATTGCAAATCGGCATATTTACGCAGAGCCCCACACCTTTCGTTTTTCTATCAACCTATGAATAGGTAGGGACAGCTATACATCATCCGCCAATTATCTCTTCAACTTCCTCATCTTCTGTCTCTTCATTCTTTTCGATTGGGGTATGCTGGTCTTCCGGGGATTTCAGCTGGAGGACGACCGGGTCATCTTTACTGATGACAGCACCCGCAGAAAGACTTTGCTCGGTCACATATCCATCCCCATTCAACCGGATATCAAGCCCAGATAACATTTTAAATGATAACGTCATTTTTTTCGACCACCCGGAAAAATTTGGAAGAGTGGTATCTCCCTCAGTTTCAAGAAGGACTAGAGATCCTTCACTCAATTTCGTTCCTTCTGCGGGATATTGACTCTTCACTTTGCCCCCCTCGCCGATCAAGACCGGGGAAAATCCTTGTTGTTGAAGCATTGCAATCGAGGATTCCGCATCTTCTCCAACATGGTTCGATAGGGACTTCGTCGAATACGTTTCACTATTTTCCGGAAGTATATTCATATACTTCAAGCTACTTTCCATAATGGAAGTGAAAAGCTCGGCAACCGGATCCGATCCATATTGGCCTAGCTCAAGCTTCGGCTGTTGGACGATTACATATGTCAATAACTGAGGGTCGTCGATAGGAGCCATGCCGAGGAAAGAATAGAGATACTTGCCGTCCCCCGACAGATAGCCTCTTCCATCTTTTTTCGGAATTTCCGCTGTACCCGTCTTTCCGCCAACAGAGTAGCCTGAAAGAGCAAATTTCCGGCCAGTGCCTGCTTCGGATGTAACTGTTGAAGCTAATATCTCACGAACCTGCTTGGCAGTTTCTGCTGAAATAGGGGATTTGCGCTCTTCTTCATGGTGATCCACTACTTCTTTCCCCGTATTCGGATCAACAATCCTGTCGATGACGTACGGCTTCATCATTTTGCCGTCATTCGCAATCGCTGTTGCCGCTTGGATCATTTGGATGGGAGTGACTGTGGATCCTTGTCCATACGAGGTCGTTAAACGTTCACTTGGATTGATGTCCAAAATGATGCCAGGAACTTCATTCGGCAAATCGATTCCGACCTTTTCACCAAATCCGAATCCGCGTAGATATTCGATGAATGTCCGGTCGCCCATCCTTTCTAACAGATATGCCATCGATACGTTCGATGACCGTTGGAAACCTTCCAAGAAGTTGATTCTACCCCAACCGGTCCTGTTAACGTCACGGATTGTCTTATCGTAAATCGTATATTGCCCTGACTGGTACTCGGCAAAAGGATCCCATTTTTTCTCTTCGATTGCCGCCGCTAACGTAAACATCTTCATCGTTGAGCCCGGCTCAATCGTGTTTTGGATAGCGTCATTCAACCAGTTTTCCGTCAATCCTTCACGTGTGGAAGGATGGAAGGAAGGTCGCTGGCTCATAGCATAGATTTCTCCAGTTTTCGGGTTGGTGACGATGACAAGCATTTTTTCAGGCGAATATTTTGACTCTACTTGATTCATCGCATCTTCTACAAAGTTCTGGATTGTTTTATCAATTGTCAATTGGATTGTCATTCCATCCTTCGCCGCAACGACTTTCTTTTCCGATTTCGGCAAGATGAATCCCCAAATATCAGTTTGATAATCCACTTTTCCATTCGTCCCAGTAAGTTCCTCATTGTAAGTCTTTTCAAGGCCCATTTTACCGACCGTGGAAACTTTCCCATCCTTATCTTCTTCTCGCATAGCAAAGCCAATTAAATACGATGCAAAATTCCCATTTGGATAAAAACGTTTTTTATCCTCGATGAACTGCAGCCCAGTAACTCCTTCTTTTTCAGCAGCCTCTTTAATGGCCAGCATCGTTTCATGGCTTATATCGCGACCCGCTTTTCCGAATTCAATTTGATAGGTGTCCGCATTCCTTTTTAGCGCCGCGTCCCTGATTCTGAGCATCTCCTCTTTTTCCATAGGAATGAACCTGCTCAGTACATCTGCAGCCTTGTCAAAGTCTGTGACATGCCTAGGCTTTTTCGCACCCTTTTCAGTCGCTTTTTCATTCAATACTGCAATTAATCGATAGCTTAACGTATCAGAAGCGATCAATTCACCATTGCGATCGATGATTTTTCCTCGCTCGGCCTTCAAGGTGGCTTCCCTTGCATATTTCGCTTCTGCCATAGCTGCCATTTGTCTTCCTTCAGCCTGTCCTGTAATTTGAATGCTCAGCAATCGCCAGAACAAAAGAAAAAAGAGCCCTCCGAAAACTACGAACATCAGAAAGGCTCCCCATTGAAATCGAAACTTCTTTTTCATCGTCCAGGCACGACCTTTACGTTTTTCTCGTTAAGATTCAAGCCGAGCTCCTTCGCTTTATTCCAAATTACTTCGTATGTAGATTTTTCGCTCACTTGTATGGACAATTCAGTATTTTGTTTTGCAGTTTCATCAATTTCCTTGTTAATCAATTGCACTTCCTTGTTCGTATCATTGATTTGGGCCTGAGTATGCAAAATCATTGTAGAGAATAGTACGAGAACTGCCGCGAACAGCACGAACAGAAATTTTTCCCCTGTCGAGAAAAGTTTTCTTGAACGCCTCGCAGGCTGTTGTGTCTCATTCGTCCTTGGTGATTGAGGTGCATGTACTTCATGTATCGTATTCATTTGAAAGCTTCTCTGTTCCAATGCCATCTCACAAGTTCCCCCTTTATTTTTTCTCTACGATCCGCAGCTTGGCAGATCTGGATCTTTTGTTACCTTCTATTTCATCCTCGCTCGGAAGAATCGGTTTTCTCGTCACCAATTTGAATTCTGGATCCATTCCCTCCGGAACGATCGGCAGATTTGGCGGCAATTCCGGCATGGATGACGCTTCTTTGAAAATTGTTTTACATAGTCTGTCTTCAAGTGAATGGAAAGTGATAACGCAAATGCGTCCACCTGGATTCATGATCGTCAATGCATCGGTCAATGAATCTTCCGCTGCCCCAAGCTCATCATTCACAGCGATCCGTATTGCCTGGAAAACCCTTTTCGCTGGATGTCCACCTGTTCTGCGAGCAGCCGCTGGAATCCCCTCTTTAATCAACTCGACAAGATCGCCTGTTGTTTTGATCGGAGCGTTTTTCCGCGCCTCTTCAATCTTTCTCGCGATACCTTTTGAAAACTTTTCTTCGCCATATCTGAAAAAGATACGTACCAAGTCTTCATATGCCCAATCATTGACCACTTCAAAAGCAGTCAAATCTGCCTCTGTGTTCATGCGCATATCGAGCATTGCATCATGATTGTAGCTAAATCCTCGCTCAGGCGTATCTAACTGCGGCGAGGATACGCCGAGATCATAAAGTACGCCGTCCACTGTATACACGTCAATCTTCGCCAGTTCGCTTTTCAAATCTCTGAAATTCGAGTGTATGAATGTGACCTGTTCCAAATAATCCTTCAGCTTCACTTTAGCAGCGTCAATTGCTGTCGTATCCTGATCGAAGCAGATCAATCTTCCGCCTGCCGAAAGCTTCTTCACAATTTCCAAACTATGCCCTGCACCGCCTAATGTGCAATCGACATAAATACCATCTGGTTTAATGTTGAGCCCATCGACGGCTTCGTGAAGTAATACTGTTGTGTGATCGAACATAGAAACCGCCTTCTTTCCATTTTTTAATAAATCATCAAGTTAAAAATCAAAGTCGATAATGTTTTCCGCAATTTCGTTGAACGATTGCTCTGATTCGTCGTAATAGGAATCCCAAGAAGATTTCGACCAGATTTCAATGCGGCTCGAAACTCCAATGACGACACAGTCTTTTTCAACTTTCGCGTAATCGAGTAATGAGGATGGAATATTGACACGGCCCTGCTTGTCGATTTCAACTTCAGTGGCACCAGAGAAGAAGAATCGGGCAAACGCTCGCGCATCTTTCTTCGTAACCGGCAGCGCCTTCAATTTTTCCTCAAGCCGTTTCCATTCCTCCATAGGGTAACCGAAGAGACAGTTATCCAGTCCACGAGTCAGCACAAAACCATCCATCAGATATTCCCTGAACTTCGAAGGGACTATCAAACGGCCTTTTGCATCTACAGTGTGCTGATATTCACCCATGAACATACTCTTCACCCCACTATATGTTTTTAATGTACCACATCCCTCCACATTCCTCCACTCAAAATCTATTTTCATAGGAAAATGTGTATATAGTACTTGTTTCATTGAGATATTGCTATAATTCGAGCAAAGTTTCGAGATACGCAAAAATACGATAATAACCTCATAAAAGCACAAAAAACGCCGACGCAGACATTGAATGCCTGCATCGGCGTAGCTTCATTAGTTATAAATAGACGATTTGATGGGTTCCATCCATTTTGATCGGCTGACGAATCAGGTCTTGGACCAGTTGAGGGCCGTACTGATTCATGAATAGATAAGGCGTGAAGATTCGTTCCTGCAGCGAACCCTCAGGCAACAGCTCGTTTTCGAGTATGCTGTATTTTCGGAGAGCTGTTTCGTGTTGGATCAACAGTTCCTCTTCTGCCTTCTTCCGTATATAATCCAATTGTTTTTCATGGAATTTCAAATTCTTATCTAGCAACTGACGCATTGACGCGCTCGATTCTTCAGCAAGTTCCTCGTATTTCCCTTTCAATTGCATTTCCGTTTCCGCCAGTAGATTTTCAAACCGTTCGTTTTGCAACGAATCAATGAAACGGTCTCGAACTTCATGGACTTTGCCTGATAGCACGTCCTCCAATGTTAATGAAGTTGAATCCATTGCCAGCTTTGCACGCTTAGATACTAAAGTCATCGATACCCGCGGGACGATGATCGGCATCTGAATTCCGTAAAGGCTAAAAGCTTCTTTCAATAAGGCCCAATATGCAATTTCCCCAGGACCGCCGACGAAAGCCAGAACCGGGAACACGAGATCTTGCATGATCGGTCGTGTCACCACATTATTGCTTAACAGCCAAGGCTCGTCATTGGCGATACGCAACATTTCATCGAGGGTGAAACGGAGGCCGACACTATCATTCACAAAAGCCCCGTCCTTTTTGGATAACAGGACTCGTCCAGTTTCATGCACATAAAACAGATGCGCAGCTTCCTTTTCAGCTTCAATCGGCTTACCGAATCCCAGCTCGGAAAATTGCTCCTCTTTTTCAACGATCAATCTTGCAAGTTCATCGGATTCAGTAATGAATTGAGCAAAATGTTTTTTTTCAATTTCCCGCAATGGCTTGTATGCCGAATCGATGAATAGAAGCCCTTGTTCATGGAAGAGTCCGTTCATCAGTCTGACGAAAAATCCAGTAAACGTCTTTTCCATTTCGACTGCAGTCAACACATCCTCCATTAATGCTCGCGTATGCTCCGTTTCACCAAATTGGCGGAAAACGCCTTCTATGAATGCTGTCATTTCTTTATGGGAATACGCTGCATCAGAAGCCATCAATTTTAAAATGAACTTCTCTGGATATTTATGTTTCGTCGTTCCTCCAAAAGCTTCCGTATAGACATGATTAATTTCATTCAAATCATGATCCTCGCCCGCGACCCAAAATACAGGGATGACAGGCATGCCAAGCTCTTCCCTTTTTTGCTCTGCAAGAAGGATAACCGTAATCGCTTTGTGGACAGAATAGAGCGGACCTGTCATAATACCGGCTTGCTGGCCACCGATGACAACAACTCCATTATCCGAAAGTTCTTCGAGATGCTCCGACGCTTTACTCGAAATGCCGAATGGTTCCATGAAAGAACGTATAACCGAAGTAAGCTCTTCCCTTAGAAACGGACGGCCTGATAATTCCTTCAACCTTTCGGGATAAGACTGGCTTTCATTTCTATAATCAAAGAAGTTATGTATGAATTGTTCGTCATGATTGTAAGCTTGCATCACTTTGTTTCCATTACCCAAGACAATTGTTTCTATTTCCATCATTGATGCCCCTTTTTACTGATATGAACAGAGTATATCATTCTAATTCATCGGATTGAAAAATATACGCTTGTCGCGTTGAGTTATTTTACATATTCAGATATCTTTAAGCTGACACCTATGACGAGAAGAATAATGTAGGCAAAGGATAGTAGTAAGAAATACAATCTCCATGTTTTATGTAAAACACGGCTAATTTGAAATTCCTTCTCTCTCACCCTCTCGATGATTGCAAAAAGGATCGCAAGCATAATGGCGATTGATGTAATATAAAAACCGGTTCCTCTGCCAAAAACGGTCAACGATGTAATATAAACCGACAAAAATAAAAAGGGCGTCGTAAAGTCCGCTGCCTTCCCGATGACAGCTGCTGGCGCTTTCCCCATTTTTCTCATCCCGATAAGGAATACAATCGTTATTAGAAACGGAAATAGAACGATGATTCCTGTAAGTATCGACAGGAGGCTATTGATCATCGCAAGCAGCTCCTATCGATCGCAAGCAGCATTTTTTCGAGTGTTTGCAATAAGGCCAAGCTCGCACCACGCATTTCACCCATTTGAATGACGGACGATACTACCGTTTCAATCTCCATCGGATTCCCGTTCAACCGATCTGTCAACATGGATGATCTGTTTTTTGCTGTTCTCACGCAAATCTCTTCAACAGCGGCTTTCGATAAATCATTTTGCATTTCGGGAAAAGCAGCGATGATTTCTTTAAAAAGTTGGTCAAAAAGTGTGTTAGCGTATGGATTCTCCACCAATTCTCCATTTTTCACTTGCAAAATCGCTGTCAGAGGATTGATCATGCAATTGATCAACAATTTGCGTAAGACGATTGTGTGTGCATCGCTCACAATTTCAACTGGAAATGCTGCCGAATCGACTGATGTTATGAAATCGAAACTCGTTTCGTCTCCTCGGTAAGGAGCAATCTTCATTGCACCGACCCCGTTATGGGAGACCGTACGATCATCCAGCCGCCCAGCTCCATGTTCGACAGTTGCAAAAAACACGTTCGGCAATGAAGTACTGCTTACGAAATTGAAATGTCCATACCCATTTTGGACGAACATGACAGCATTCCCCATTTTCCTTTCGAGAATGTCTTCAACTATAGGCGCGACTCCTCCATACTTTGTTGCGACTATCCAAGGAGCTTTTTTCGGCAGCTTTCCTGCATCTGTTTGTGCTTCCGCCTCCAACACCGTTTCTGAACCATCGCCATTGATCCGCCTGATTCCTTGCTCTTGGATAATAGCCGCCTGCTCGTCCCGTCTTACTAAAAACGTAACCCGCATACCTGCTTCTGCCAAATATGAGCCTATGAGCAATCCAATAGAGCCCGCCCCAGCGACAACAACTTCCATGCAAATCCTCCTTTTGAAAAAGGGCGACCTCCGGAAAGGCGCCCTTTATTCTTCACTATATTTAATTATACAGGATAGACAGGATGTTTTTTAGGTGGTAATGGAACTTCTTTTGTCGAATAAAAACGGAAACGGTCCGCAAGCACATTCCGCAAATGTGAAGGTGCGATAATTTCATCGATGATCAACTCGGAAGCCATCTTGTAAATATCGATTTCCTCTTTATATTCTTTATGTTTCGCCTGGACGAAAGCGATTTTCTCTTTCGGATCCTCGATCGCTTCGATTTTATTCGAATAAACGGCATTGACTGCAGCTTCCGGACCCATCACTGCAATTTGCGCAGTCGGCAATGCAATGCATACATCAGGCTCGAATGCCGGACCGGCCATCGCATAGAGTCCAGCACCATAAGCTTTCCGGACAACGACGGAAATTTTAGGGACCGTTGCCGAGCTCATCGCCATGATCAATTTAGCACCGTGACGAATAATGCCATCGCGTTCGACTTTTGTTCCGATCATAAAGCCTGGAACGTCCGCCAAAAACAGCAACGGAATTGAAAATGCATCGCATAAGTTAATGAATTTGGCCGCCTTATCCGCCGAGTCGACGAAAAGGACGCCCCCTTTCACCTTCGGCTGGTTGGCAATGATTCCAACAGGTTGCCCCTCAATCCGCGCAAGTCCGGTAATAAGTTCCGGAGCAAACAATTTCTTAATATCAAAGAAACTACCTTCATCGATCAACGCATCTATCGCTTCATACATATCGAACGGCGCATTTTGATTCTCCGGGATGATTTCCTCGAGGGTTCTTCCTGACTTAGCTGCTACTGCATCTTTCAAGGAAGGTTTCTCGGTAAAGTTAGCCGGAAAGTATTCGAGATAGCGACGTGCTTCACTGATCGCTTTCTCTTCGCTCTCAACGAGTACATCTCCGCATCCACTGACAGAGCAATGCATTCTCGCGCCACCCATCTCTTCCAAAGTCACTTTCTCGCCAATCACCTTTTCCGCCATCCGCGGGGATCCCAAGTACATGGAAGCATTCCCCTCCACCATGATGACGATATCACAAAATGCAGGGATGTAAGCTCCTCCTGCCGCTGATGGTCCAAACAATAGGCAGATTTGCGGGATGAAGCCCGATAGCCTCACCTGGTTATGGAAAATCCTCCCGGCACCCCGACGGTTCGGAAACATTTCAAGCTGATCCGTAATCCGTGCACCTGCAGAATCGACAAGGTAGAGCATCGGCACTCTATTCTTTTCTGCAATCTCTTGGATGCGAATGATTTTCTCAACCGTCCTTGACCCCCACGAACCAGCTTTCACTGTCGAATCATTCGCCATGACACAAACAGTTTGCCCATTTACTTTGCCCATGGCAGTAACAACACCGTCTGCAGGCAGATCATCGGCTTCGCAATTTGCGAACCTGCCGTCCTCCATATATTCCCCATTATCGAATAGGAGTCTGAGACGGTCACGTACAAACAGCTTATTCTGTTCCTTCAATTTTTCGTGATATTTCGGATGCCCTCCAGATAATACCTTGTCAATTCTTGTTTTCAGTTTTTCATTATAACTAGTCTGTTCTGTTATGTTTGTCATCGTTTTACCCCTTTCGATCACATTCTCTCCCCAGTACTCCGCACGAAAAGAAGTTTCCTCAGCTTTCTATTACTGCCAATACGTCATCTTCATTTACGAAATCTCCGACTTGGACATTGATAGCTGTCACTTTTCCTGAAACTTCTGTTTCTACAGGAATTTCCATTTTCATCGACTCGAGGACAATGATTACTTGACCCACCTGCACTTCATCCCCTTCGGCAACATTCACTGTAAATACTGTACCTGCCATCGCAGCTTTTAATTGTGTCATTTCTTCACTTCCTCCTTTTTAGTTTTCAACCAATCTGCCAATACATTCGTATTATAGTTTCCACTCTCGAATTCTTCCGACCCTATAAACTTTTGAAAGAGTGGAATATTCGATTTAACCCCTTCAATCGTAAACGATTTGAAGAATTCTTCAGCTTTGTTTATCGCTTCTTGGCGCCCATCCGCATGGACGATCACTTTTGCTATCATCGGATCATAGAATGGCGTGACACTCCCACCCTCTTCGTAGCCCGAGTCAATGCGAACTTGAGCAAAATCATTCCATTGCATTTTACGGATTGTTCCCGGAGACGGCATGAAAGTCGTCGGATCCTCCGCATAAATTCGGAACTCGATTGCATGACCATAACTCTTAATCCGATTCTGATCTTTGACAGGCAATTCATTGCCACGCGCCACTTCAATCTGCCATTCCACTAGATCATAGCCGGTTACTTCTTCAGTGACGGGATGCTCCACTTGAAGACGGGTATTCATTTCCAGGAAATAAAAATCATCGTTTTCCGATAAGATGAATTCCACAGTTCCTGCATTTCGATATTGAACAGCTTTCCCAGCAGCAACCGCCGCCTCATAAAGCTGTTCTCCCACCTCTTTATTCAATGAAGGCGAAGGAGATTCTTCAATCACTTTTTGGTTCCGTCTTTGCACCGAACAGTTGCGCTCGAATAGATGGACGATATTCCCTTTGTCATCCCCGAAAATCTGCACTTCGATATGGCGTGCATTTTGGACGAATTTTTCAAGAAAAACGACGTCATCCCCAAAATAGGCTTTCGCTCTGCTTTTGACAGATTGAAAATGCTGACTGAGCGCTTGCTCACTTTCGCATCGCACCATTCCGATGCCCCCACCGCCGGCACTCGCTTTCAACATGATTGGATACCCAATCAATTCTGCAGCCTGTATCGCTTCTTCCAAAGAGGCGACTCCTTGATCCGTACCTGGAACAACCGGTACACCGGCATCTTTCATCTTCAATCTTGAAGCAATCTTATCGCCCATCAATTCGATCGTTTCCGCATCGGGACCGATAAACACCAAACCTGCGTCTCTCACTTTTCGTGCGAAAGCGGCATTTTCGGACAAAAGTCCATAGCCCGGATGAATTGCGTCCGCTCCGACTTTCAAGGCGATGCCGATAATGTCATCCGCTTTCAAATAGGACTGCACTACAGGACCTGGTCCGATACTATACGCTTCATCCGCAAATTTCACGAACGGCATATGCTCATCGGCCTCCGAATGGACGGCAACGGTCTTTATGCCAAGCCGCTTGCATGTTTTCATGATTCTCAATGCGATTTCCCCACGATTCGCAATAAGTATCTTGTTCATATTCGTATCCCCCTTAGCTGTCTTGTTTGAACTTCTCCCCAATACTAGTTTATACGATGAATGAAACCGTTTTCAACTATTTGTCTGAATTTCTATGAAAATCAAACCTTCTTACTTTTTCCGCAAAAACTTATCCACAGCTTCATGGTGGGCATCGCTTTCCCATAGTTTTGCGCATTGGGCGGCTTCTTCCAGCATGTGGATCCCTAACCCGCTTTGCTCCCATTTCAAGATTGCCATCCTCTTATAAGCACGGTGTACGGACGGGTGTATTTTCTTCATATCTGACATGAATTGCTCCAAGCCGGCTTGTGCATCCCCTTCGTAAATATCCGTCGCCCATCCGATTGCTTGTAACTGTTCCGCTGTATGCACTTTCGCTTCTGATAATATTTTCATCATTGCATCATGATTATTCATTTTGACAAGCAGCTGCGAGGCGCCACCCCATCCACTTGTTATGGCGAGCGTACCTTGGATGAATCCTGCCTTTGCCTTTGAAGATACAAGTCGGTAATCGCATGCAGTTGCGATTTCACATCCCCCACCGACTGCCGCTCCATTGACGAGTCCAATGACTGGCACAGGCAAGACTGACAATCTATATAACAATCCAGCCATCTTGCTCAGCATCGGGTAAGCTTCATCCGCTGTACGGAATCCATGGAATTCCGACAGGTCGCCACCTGAACAAAATGCACGGTCCCCAGCCCCTGTAATGACTGCAAACGCTAAGCTGTCATCTGATTCGACTTGTGACAAGAACTTTTCAAGACCTTCCATAACTGCATGGTTGACCGCATTTCTCATTTCGGGCCGATTGATTGTGAATGTAGCTATTCCATTGTTGATTTCTATTTTATATGACAAGCCAATCCCTCCTTATTAATTGGATTTCCGCTACAGACGGACGCTTTCCGCGGGCGAGCGGTGAGCCAATCGAACAGCGAAGGGTTCGATTGGCCGTATTTCTGCGTATTTTGCAGAAATTAAGGCATCCTTATCTTGCTCCCATAGGGTCGCAGAAAACTTTGCTCGCAACGCTGTGCTTGTGCTCGCAAACGCCTTTCTTCGTAAAGGCGTTCGCAGGAGTCGCCGCCTTTCGCTTCAATCCCCCATAGCAGCCATTTCTGATTTTAAAAATAAAAAGACCACCGGAGCCATGGCCTCACGGTGGTCTTTAAGCAGGGGAACTTATTCTCCTACTACGTCTTTTCCTTTGTAATGACCGCAAGATTTGCAAACGCGGTGCGCAAGTTTCATTTCGCCGCAATTTTCACAAGTTGTCATGCCTGGAACTTGTAGTTTGAAATGCGTACGACGAAGTCTTTTAGCTGTTTTTGAAGTTCTTCTTTTTGGTACTGCCATTTGTGGGCACCTCCTTATAATCGCCTATTCCTTGTCCGAGTTGAAAAAATCAGCTAATCCAGCTAAGCGCGGATCAACTTTCTTATCCTTTTCTTCACGGAGCCGCTCCTCGTATTCTTCGTTGGATGCGAAAGACCAGCCTTTCCCCTCTGCACTTTTCATCTTTTCGGCTTTATCGCTGAAAACTTGTAAAGGCACTTCAAGAAGAACCAACTCTTCAAAAATCGGGGTCGGATCGATGATCTCGCCGATAACCGGGTGAATCATATCATCCGTAGCAAGTGTCGCTTCATCCCAACTGAACTGCTCGTCCGTTTCCACTGAAAATGGAAATTCGACATCATCCCATGTTCGAGAACAAGGTAATGTCATCACACCTTCAAGGTGGAAATGGCATGTCAGTTTTTTCGAACCGATTATACAGCTTCCCGTTACATGGACAGGCTTAATATCCCGGATTTCCGGATTCCGTTTTTTGACGGAGTCAAGGTTGACCGCTTCGTCAAGCGGCAATGCTCCTTGCCTGTATTTCTGTAATTGATGAATGGACCATTTCACGTCTATATCACCTCAAGACAACACTGTTGATTATATAATGGATAAAAAGGGATGTCAAGATATTTTCTTGTCACCTAAATCACAGCATCGTATAATATTTTATATGTTAATATGCAACAAAGCTAATAGTAGCCCTCAAGCTGGATTTTCGCTCTAGGCGGACGCTTTCCGCTCCAATTCAAAGTAGCTTCTACAAATAATTTCATTCTTATTAAACAAAGTATATCGAAGGGGTGGGCATATTGAAAGCTACAGGTATCGTCGTTGAATATAATCCATTACATAATGGACATGTCTACCATGCACAGCAGGCAAGAAAGGCCACTGATGCGGATGTTATTATCGCAGTCATGAGCGGCAATTTCCTGCAAAGAGGCGAACCCGCTTTTGTCGATAAATGGACGCGCACGAAGATGGCGTTAGCATCCGGCGTGGACATCGTACTTGAGCTGCCATACCGCTTCGCGACAGCAAATGCCCCCTTATTTGCGCAAGGGGCTATTGAGTTGCTAGATGCGGCTGGATGCAGCGCATTCTGTTTCGGAAGCGAAGACGGCAATATAGAGCCTTTCCAAAACAGCATACGTCTCATCACGAGCCATACCGATGAATACGAAGCAGCAGTGAAAAATGCGATCGCAGAAGGCTTGAGCTACCCAATGGCCTTGAATAGGGCATACAAAACAATTCAAGAGGGGCAACCTGCGCTTTCTCTGGCTGACTTGTCCATGCCGAATAATATCTTGGGATTCCATTATATGCAAGCTTCGCAGTCAATCGGTTCAACAATGGAAGCCGTAACAATCAAACGGATGGGGGCCGGCTACCACGACGAAACATTGGATAATGAAAAAATCGCAAGTGCGACAGGCATCCGAAAATCCTTCTTCGGATCGGAAACCCTCGATGATGTTTCAGATTTCATTCCTGTTGCTACTAGAGATTTACTTATCGAATGGCAATCGGAAAGAAAGAGATTCGGCAGTTGGGAAAGCTTTTACCCATTTCTTCGATTCGTCATTTTACGTGATGGACCTTCTCAGTTACGCGGTATTGCCGATGTTTCGGAAGGAATCGAGAACCTCATTTTCCGTGCTGCACAATCACATGATTCATTCCAAACATTCATGGATGCAGTGAAATCCAAGCGCTATACATGGACACGGATACAAAGGATGCTTACACATATACTGACAGGTTTCACGATAGAAACGCGAGCTGAAATGGAGAAACCCGCTTATTTGCGATTGCTCGGGATGACAAACAATGGACGCTCGTTTTTGAGCGGAAGGAAAAAGCGTCTCAATTTGCCGCTCATAAGCAAAGTCGCTTCTTTTTCCGACCCTTCACTAAAGATGGACATTGCCGCATCCGATATTTATGCACTAGCGCTCGGAAATGGTACGAGTGATTCCAAAATCGGCTTGGATTATCAAATAGCCCCGATTATGGAAAATCACTTTTCATCCAAGTCATTCAAATAATCCAAAGCATCATCTATAGTGGCAACGGGTACGATTTTCATTTTCGTACCTATTTTTTCTGCCGTTTTTACAGCTTCCTCATAGTTCGTCATAATTCCAGGATTCTTTTTTCGAACTTCATCCGGCAAATAATCGTTTGGTGCGAAAAAGATTTCAACCCCTTCACGATCAGCCGCCATAACTTTGAAATCGGCGCCGCCAATCCGTCCGACAGTTCCATCGGACAGCATTTCCCCGGTCCCCGCAATGTTGTATCCTTTCGTCAAGTCTTCGTCCACCAGTTGATTCATTATTTCCAATGTGAACATAAGCCCAGCGGAAGGACCACCGATATCGGCAGTATGGATATCCACTATCGGATCAGTTGCAAGTTCGCGATCCTCTTGGAATTGTACACCTAAACCGATTCGACCTTCAGATTTTGGTATTTCACTTAAAATGATTTCAATATCGTGCAGCTTCCCATCCCGTTCGACGGAAACCGTAACTTTATCGCCTTCGCCTTTCCCGGAAATCGCCGATGCAAATTGTCCGACCTTCTTCAATTGCACTCCATCAACGGATCGAATTTTATCTCCCGCCTCAAGCTTTCCATCTGACGCTCCGCCCTTTAAGACAGATACGACAAAGACGCCGTCATATGTAACGTTGACTGGAATGCCAGCTTTGCTGAATGCCACGGTGATGGCGTTGAACTGGGAGTCAGACATGAGTTTTTTTTGACGGATATTATATTCCTTGTCATCCTCCCCTTCCCTTCTGACTTTGTTGGTTGGAAGCAATTTCATACGATCGGAAAACTTGGATACGACGTAAGAAAAAGGAGTTGCCTTTCCAATGGCAATGGTCATGAGATTGAAGGTCCCAACATCATCCTTATCCCCTCCCTCGACTTCTACAATCGGCGCCAAGTCATACGCCCCACCTGGTTTTGATATGTATGCATCGAGAGGATAAATGAATAAAAACAATAAAAAAAGCACAGCGACCGCATACAATCCAATCTTTTTCACCCTCATACCCACACACCTCCATTAATAGCCTGTACAGATGGGACATATATTACTCAGTAGTTAGTAGTTCAGAAATTGCTTAGACAGCTGGTAACTAGTGTACCACCGAAAATATCCATAATAAAGCAATAACAACAGCGTTCTGCACTTCACTTCCCGGAAGGAGGCACATGATTGAACACCATCTCAGATACTATGCAACGAAACAAACTATGATCAGCATCGTCATCATATGGGCACTGATCATCCTATTCATCTTACAGCCAGGCATTGCCCATGACGGAGCCGAAGCCGGAGCACAATTATTTGTACACGCCTTACTTCCTTATTTGCTTCCGTATATCATCTTGACGCAATGGCTACTAAAGGTCCCTGTGGAAAATCCTTCAAAGAAAAGTTGGAAACGTTATATGAAAGCTTACGTTCTCGGGTCATTTGGGGGTTTTCCTGTCGGTGCAGTCACCGTTACGGAAATGGTCAAGAACGGAGACTTGTCCCGGAGGGAAAGCGGCTATCTGCTTGCCGCCTGCCATGCGCCAGGTCCTATGTTCATATTAGGATTCGTAGGCACTGAATTATTCGGCGATACTACTTCCGGTTGGAAGCTTTTGGCCGCTATCCATATTGCCAATATCCTCTTTTTAGTATTTACGCTATTAGCGATAAAGGGGAAACAGCAAGAACTGGATACGTCTCAACCGAAAGTGCAAAAAAAGCGTTCCAGCTCTCCATTATTGGAGTCGCTCAGGGACAGCTCGACGGTCATCATTCTTGTCGCAACAACGGTAATCTTTTTTTCTTCCCTTGGAAATGTATTGACAACTGCGATATCCAAGGCATTCGCTGTTGATTTGGGGATTACGAAAACAGTATTGCTCGCACTATTTGAAATGACGTCCGGCGTCCAATCCGCTACAGACCATTTTTTCACTCACCCAGTATTCCCTTTTTTAGTTGCTGCAATCATTTCACTGAATGGTCTAAGCATCCACATGCAAGTATTCGTCATTGCGAAAACAACCGATACTCCTCTTTTCCCATATTTGCTCAGTAGAGTATGGAGTGTTATCACCGTACCGATCTTTTTGTATTTCTTATTATAAAAAATGGTTATGACAAACATCTTGTCATAACCATCTCATATTTTTATTTATCATCTAAACTTTTCTTGCAATGCCTTCTCGACTACGGAAGGAACAAGAACGGAAATATCTCCTCCGTAACGCGCAACCTCTTTGACAATGCTCGAACTTAGAAATGAATATTGATTTTTCGTCATTACGAAGAATGTTTCTATGCTTTCATCCAACATCCGGTTCATGGATGTAATTTGCATTTCATATTCAAAGTCGGAAATGGCACGCAACCCCCGAACAATGACCGAAGCCCCAGCACTGCGGGCATAATCGATTAGTAGACCTGATGAAGAGTCTATGATGACATTCGGAAATTTCGATGTGACGGCACGTATCAATTCAATCCGTTCTTCCACTGTGAACAAAGGATTTTTGGATGAATTGTTCATGACAGCCACTCTCACTTCGGGAAAGACTTTAGCCGCCCGCTCGATAATGTCGAGATGTCCGTTTGTAATAGGATCGAAGCTGCCCGGCACAACTGCTATTTTTGTCATAGATGCTACCTCATTTCATATAGATGGATATCGCGCTGTTTCCATAAATCGGGGTCTTGGTCTTTACATAATCACCATAAGCATCCGGAAGCGTCAATTGCTTTTCATGCTCACAAATGATGATCGCCTCGTCGGACAACATGCCCGCTTTCACGATTGCGTCCGCCAAGTCGTAAAATTTCGTTTCGGCATACGGTGGGTCGATGAAAAGCAAATCTATCGTTATATCGGACGGCAATGTCCGAACAGCGTTCCTTGCATCGTTCCTAATGATATGTACTTGATCGGTAAATCTGCATTTTTCAACATTTGCACGAATGACGGAGCAGGCTTTTGGATTCTTCTCGAAAATGTATGCTTCATCCGCTCCCCTGGACAATGATTCGATGGAAAGGGAACCACTGCCGCCAAAAAGCTCTACAGCGATTCCTCCGTCAAAATATGGGCCAATCATATTGAAGATGGATTCTTTCACCTTGTCAGAAGTCGGCCTCGTCAAATTGCCAGGTATTGATTTTAATGGTGTTCCTTTTCTGGATCCGGATACGACTCTCATTTTGATTCCTCTCCCAACGACTTCACAATTATCGTATCTTCATTTTTTTGAATAGACAGGTGGAATAGACGTCTCAGTGCATCTTCTTCAAAATAATACTCATTATGAATGAGTACGTAAGGCTTCTCCCGTAATTCGTATCTTTTTTCATTTAATACATAGAAAGAGTCCCGCAACGAGAATCTGAATTTCTCCGTTGCACTTTCAATATAAATGGAACTCTCATTCACGGAAACCGAATAGCCGTTTCTCGTCAAAACCTTATTTGCGGGATAGAGCGTCTGCCTATCCATGATGACCACTTGAATATCCTCTTGGTCTTCACCGTTCATCCTAATCGTTCGTGTATCCTCCAACACGAAAGGATAGTCGCCATCTTTGTTCTTTTCAACGAAGGAGGTTTTCCATCCACAAACTTCACCGATCAAGTTATCCAGCTCTGCTGCATCGAAGCGCTGACCTTGCATATCAGCTAAACGGGATTTCAGCATCTCATACTGTTTCGCAGTCAATGAACTTTGAAGTGATTCATAGGCAGCTTTGGATTTGTTCGTCCCGGACGGCGTATCGGTTGAGATCGAAGCGATAAGGCCAGAAACTAGCTTATCCTTCTCCGAAATGGCATACAATGTCCGGACCCCTCTATCCAACACTTCGTCAAGCATCTCCGCCGTTTTCTTTTGTGTAATTAACATACGGGATGCTTGGAGCGGTTTCCCATTTGGATCCGTCACAATGGAAATATGTTGAGCGTTCAATTTCAGTAAAGCGCTATCCAATTGCTCTGCAAGCTCAGCATCGAACGAATCCCCGTATATCGATAGCCGATCTCCCCGAAATGCTTGCGGCAATTTCTTTCGTTGCCAATAAAGATCCGACACCTTGCCATTTCCTTTGAACATCGAATAACTGATCATGTCCATTTCTTTAGCTCCGATTAACGTTATTCCACTGACCCACATTCCGCCGACTCCGCTTTCATCTGTTACATGTAAAATAGTAGAATCGGGTTTCGCATTTCTCAATGCAGCAAACGGTTCCTTAAAAAGCTTTCTACTTTCAAGGTTTCCGGATTTTAGAATTTCATAGGAGATAGATTGTCTACTCTGTTCCCCTTCCAAGATTGCTGTTATATTTTCATTAATTCTCGTACAAGAAGTTGCCGTTTCCAGAAAACAAGCACGATTTCGGCTCTCGGCCGGCAATATAATCTCGTGCCGCCCCTCATCCAAGTTGTGAAAATGATGCCTGACCAAAAGAGCATCTGCCCTATTGATCACTTCAATCTCCTGGTTATACAGGTATTCCTTGCCCTTAGTTCCGCTTGCATCCGCCATTTGACTATAGTGTATATAGAGTAAAGCGGAATTCATGATGACTAAAAGGCCGACAATACGGAGTATGATTTTCAATAGCTGCACCTCATTGCAAGGGATGTTATGTGTGCTTTAAAATATTCAATGATATAGTTAACTATATTTATTGGAGAAAGGTAGTGTCATGAATGTTACAGCAGTATTTTATTGAATTAGGTGAAGGATATGGCGACATCTACGAGCTCATGGAACTGATGGAAACGAATCAACACCGTATCCATAGGACCTTCATCTTCTCTTCAAACATCAAAGGCGGACAAGCGATTTCCCTGGCAGTTGCATTCCAATCAGCCCGAAACAGCAATTTCATGCCGATCTACATATGCAGGGAAGGCATAACCCAAACCGGTGAATCCAAGCCGAAGAGAAGGCTCCTCTTTGAAGAAGCTTCACTTGCATGTGGTCAGGAACCGATTTATATCGGATTGAAGCATTCAACCGAATTTGCGGATACGAAACTGTTCTATCAGTATATAACAGGAATCCTCCGTCTTAATCATCTTGTCCCGCCATTGCAATAAGCGGTGACGTTCATGCTTACAGGCCAATTTTATAATCGTATTCCTTCGCTTTGTCTGGTTTAGCGTTCTCATATTCCGTCTTGACGAATGGCCGATACGACGGCAGCACCTTTTTAACGGACGGAAGCCGTTCAAGTTTACGGATTGTATCATCCACGTCCACTTGATCACAATAAATGACAACATATTTCATTTTTCTAGAAATGTAATGAACATGGCCATACTTTCGCAACGATTTGGCCTGTTTCAAATGATGGAGATATACAATTATCCCTTGTCGATCAATCATGATTTTCCCCTCTTTTCCTACCCCATACAATACCATAGGAGAGAAATGGCCTGCAACCGAACGTTGCTGACATCTTCCGTTTTTTCCCCTATAATGAGGAAAGACATGTTTACGAATAACGAGGAGGATATGAAAATGGGAAGAAAAACGAAAGTGGCGCTTACAGTCGGAGCAGCGAGCGTAGCAGCATGGGCCGCATCTAAAGTAGTCGCCAAGCCCCAACCCCGCCCCCAGAAGGAAGCACTTGAATTCAAAGATCCGGTCGTCCTATCGCTTCGCGGAGGAATGAAATACGCTCCGGAGCATACGATGGCAGCGTTCTCAAAATCGGCAGAACTCGGAGTCCATGGGTTTGCCGTAGACATCAGATTGACAAAAGACGAGGAAATTATTCTCTTCCATGATGATATTGCAGATCGGACGACGGATTTTTCCGGAAAGATTTCCGATTATACGATAGATGAATTGAAAAAAGCAGATGCTGGCTATATGTTTCAGGATGAGGAGGGGAACTTCCCTTTCCGCGATAAGGGCGAGAAAATTGTCAGTTTACGAGAATTATTAACGGCCTACCCCCATATGCTGATCGCTATCAATCTAAAGGACTCGCCGGATACATATGAAGGCAGCCTAATGCCATCCAAGTTATGGCGTCTATTGGAGGAAACCGGGGCGGAGGAGCGTGTAATCGTCATGAGTGCATTTGATGAACAAACAGACCGTTTCAATCTATACGCTCAAAATAAAGTGGCTACAGGAGCTGGAAATGACGAAGTGAAAAAAGCGTACGCATCTTTTTCAAGTAAATTCGGACATTTGTACAACCCACGTGCAGACCTATTTTGCATTGCTGAAAAATTAGGTCCATTTCCGTTGAATACGGAAAGTTTCATAAGTTTCCTTTCCAATCTGAATATCTCTGTTTACTATAATCATGTCACTGATCGTGATGCATTTGTGAAGCTCTTGAACGCCGGAGCTTCGGGCTTTGTCACTGATGAGCCGGAAATGGCTATGGAAGTCATCCAAGAAAATTCATAAAAAAAACGGTTGCCTGTTCAATGACTGGCAACCGTTTTGTTATTCCATTGATGTATAATCTATCAAGTCACGCTGAGCAGGAGCAGCTCCCACCAGTGCCGCATCCTCCCCCGCAAGATGAATCTACAAAGAAACTATCTCCCGCAGGAACTTTGATGGATTCTGATACCGCACCTGCAAGGATCGCGCTGATTTCATTCAACAGTCTTTGCACATCGTTCTCAGCGAGACGCAATGCGGCGACATGCTCATTCATATCCAATTCCCTCTTTTGTATTCGTATATCTTTCATGACTATCTTATAGTCAGGATGGTATCTGCCGAAACGTTGCACTTCTTCGTAACGCTCCTTCATATAGGTAAAATCATAGATCGCTTCAGCCAACGATTTGTCGGAATAGACGGCATGATTCGCTCTTCTGTACTCTTGGATGATTTCGGAAGAGAGCAACATATCGGAGAGTATTTCTGATTGCTCAATGATTGACATCCATTCATCTGTCATCATCATAGGGCTTTCCCTCCATTCCAACTAATCATACCAAATAAAGCACGTCCTGTGCATGTATTCTGACCTGTTTTATTTTTTCTTTGTACGCAATGCATCCTCAGCAACTTCATAATCTGAAAATGTGATGAGCTCATGCCCGATCTGCTGTGTTTTCTCATGCCCCTTGCCCGCAATCAAAACGACATCTCCATTCTTCGCATAACAGATCGCTTTTTCGATTGCTGCTCTTCGATCCAGTTCCACATTGATTTTTCCGCTTTCACAGTTGATGCCTAACAGGATTTCTTCAATGATTGTAGAAGGCTCTTCACTTCTTGGGTTATCTGAAGTGATAAATACTTTAGAAGAATAAGTTGCAGCGACCTTTCCCATTTGCGGCCGCTTCCCTCTATCCCGATCACCGCCACATCCGAAAACCGTGATCAATTCGCCCGTCGATTCTTCCGTTAATGAAGCCAATACCGTTTGAAGCGCGTCAGGAGTATGAGCATAGTCGATAAAGACCGTTACATCTCCTCCAACCAACCGTTGCAGTCTTCCTTCCGGCAGCTTAAGCCTACTACAAAGCGGCAGTATTTCAAGATAGTTATAACCGAGCAAGTGCATAACAGTAACAGCTGCAAGAGCGTTCAATCTATTATGTTTCCCAGGCAAAAAGATTGGATATAAATCGTAAGGTATCATCTTTCCAGCAACCATCAGTTCATTAAAAAAGTGGATTGGTCTTTCAGAGCATTTGACGAGTTTTACACACTCGCTATCAGCCGCATTGACAATTAGATGACTCGCCATTGTCGTTAGCCTCTTTTTTGCTGCAATATAAGCTTCCTTGCTGCCATGCTCTTCATAATGATCGACTCCGATATTCAAAAAGACCCCGACATCAATTTTGCAATGATCCAATCTTGATGTGGAAAGTCCGAGTGAAGAGGCTTCCATCACCATGTATTTAATCCCTGCATCTACGCATTTCCTCAGTAATGGATGAAGGAACTCTGCGGGTAAAGTGGTCATTTCCGGAATTTCGAGATTGACTTTCCTGCCATTCATGAAAAGGCCGGTCGTCCCGATAACCGCAGCCGGTTCACCAAGCATCGCCAATAACTGGCCAATGAAATGCGTGACAGTCGTTTTTCCGTTCGTGCCTGTCACTGCGATGATTGTCATTGATTCAGATGGATGACCCGCGAGCTTGGCGCTGGCATGGGATATGAACTTCCTTCCATCCGGAACAGTAATGAGTGTCATTTCTTTCGTCGAATAATAATCCAAACTAGTATTGCGATCGACGACGATAGCAACAGCCCCTCTTTCAATCGCTTCTTGGACATGCAAAATTCCATCGTCGCAAGCACCTTTCCTCGCGACGAATATGAATCCGTCCTTCACATTGCCAGACCTCTCCGTTATACCATGAATTGGTACGCCGACACTTCCCGAAACCGTACAGGGCCAGTCTTTCAAGATCTCAGATAGTAACAGAAGCCCCCTCCCCTTCCCGAACAATTTTCATGGATACCGAATATATTGAGAGCGAACCATACTTTATCGTATGAAGGAAATGGAACGAACGACACGAAGAAAGTTGGGAGCTTGAATGATAGTTCAAAAATTTGGCGGAGTGGCCATGAAAGACAAACAATCAAGAAAAATATGCATCGGTCACATAAAATCCGGAATCGAAAAACATCAAAATGTCGTCGTGGTCGTTTCAGCAATAGGAAGAGGAGAAGATCCATACTCCACAGACCGGCTATTAAAGCTAACTGATGCATTTATCCACTCAAAAGTTGCAAGTGATCTTGCCGCATCATGCGGAGAACTAATCGCATCAGCCATACTATCTGCCGAGCTTGAGGAGGCAGGAGTCCCGAATAGAGTTCTGCACGGAATTCAAGCAGGCATATGGACTTCCGGCGATTTCGGGGATGGGACGATCAGCGACATCGATCCGACAATGATCGTAGACAGTCTAAGAGAATCTGGTTGTGTTATTATTCCAGGCTTCCAAGGAATCAACGAATTTGGTCAAGTGATGACAATCGGCAGAGGAGGCAGCGATTTAACCGCCATAGCACTCGGCGGAGCTCTTCGTGCATCGCATGTAGAGTTTTTCAAGGACGTTCCTGGTGTCATGACAAGCGATCCCCGTACCGGTACAGACGCCAAGAAGATGGATATCATGAACATACTTCAACTGTTGCCTCTATTGGAAACAGATCGCCCCGTCATTCAGAAGCGCGCAGCTATTTACGCAATGAAAAAAGCGATACCTCTATATGTAAGAGGCATCACTTCTAATGAAGAAGGAACTTGGATTCTACCTTGAATCATTTACGTAAAAAGTTCGAGTTCGGGTTTTCTTTCTTGTCTGATTTAATCAGCACTTGCGTATAGTACTTTCCATATGCCCCTGTACCAATATCGGTCACATCCGAATCCAGCAAGACACTACGATGAGCGGGAGAATTCAGCCAACCATGGACTGCTTCTATGGCATCCACGTAATTGGCAGCGATATTCTCCCCGGCTTTTTTATGTTCAATGCCTAAGCTTTTTAACCGTTGCGATAAATTGCCTGCCGATGGCGACTCATGCGAAAAATAATTTTCAAGCGCCATATCCTTGCTATGGTTTTGAGCAAGCAATGATAACCAGTAATCATTTTCAAGCGGATTTAAACCATGATGTTCCCGATACATATTCGTCAGTTCAATAATTTGCCTTTCCATCGAACGATCGACTTCCATTTGCACCGATGAAGATGGCCGATTGGTCACGACTAAATCCCCTGCGAATTCCATATCATACGGCTGATGGATGACAAGCGTTTTCGGATCGATGAAACGGACACCTTCAATTACCTCATCCTCGGCATCGACATACACTTGCGCATACAAATCTTCATACTTAAGCAAGATCCTATCCTTTAAGTCCTGACTATTCAAAGTAAATGTATAAATATTTTCATCCAATATCACATTAACTTCAGACTCGATAATCGAAAAGCGAAATACTTCATTAATGTTCTGACCAATAGGGATAGGTGTTACATCCGCCTCCTGATCAGCACTGAAAACTTGATTGACTATACCGTCTTCAACACCCGCCATCAACTGAATATCTTCCAAGTACACCCACCACTCATACCCATAAGCGGATGGTTCAATCCTGTCAGGTTCCCCTATCAACTCAACTAGTCGATCGGAAGACTTTCCGACAAGAGTGGAAAGCCCTGTTTCAGGCCGTTTAGGACCAGCTGTCAGTTCAACGACTTCCTTATTCGGAGCCGGAATTGCCGTTCCATGTTTGACCG
This sequence comes from Sporosarcina sp. Marseille-Q4943, assembly GCF_943736995.1. Classification (GTDB taxonomy): domain Bacteria; phylum Bacillota; class Bacilli; order Bacillales_A; family Planococcaceae; genus Sporosarcina. The sequence continues at coordinate 498,757 of NZ_OX031157.1, forward strand.
GCGATTCAAGCGGTTCATTTTCCTGGATCCTGCTCCCCATGAAATAAAATAACGCGAGAAGGACACACAGTAATAATGCTATTTTCCATAATACTTTCAAGTCTTCTCGCCCACCTTCCAATACATGTTGTATTTACTGAAGCCTTGTAAGAACGCATAAAAATTAAGTTGACCATATATCAAAATGGCTGAGCAACAGAAAATCTTTAATTCTTGATAAATAGTATTAATTTGAGTATAAGTCAACTATTGCGAATTTCAAGCGTGAAAGTCTTTTCTTCAGTCATTATTTATTGGTGTAATTTGATGTTGCTAATCTGCTGAGCATATTCGTCGAAGCTTTCATGACACAATGTTGTCATTGCAACTAACACTGATTTGTTCTATGATAATTAAGTATAGGCTTACGACTGGATGAATATGAAGGAGGACTTTGAACGATGTATATCGAAAATACAGGTATTGAGGGCATTGTCGCAGAATTGTCACTACTTGACGAAATCATGTTGAAACACGATCTCGTACGAGCTGGACAATGGGACTACGAGCGTGTTACATATGACAAGAAATACGTCATCAAGGAAGGCACTTATTACTTGCGCGTATTCGGTTTCACACCGGACGGAGACGTTGACACTCGCGATGCAATCATGCATCTTAAAAAACCGGTGATCGGCAAACACTATTATCCACACGGCGTTGAATATGGCGAGGACGAGCACTTCCCTGAAGGACTCGTGAAAGATTGTGAAGCAACACTTAAAGCTGTCTTGGAAGATTTGAAACCATATATTCTTACGAAATAAGCATTTTTACATTAAAGCCGCGGAACTTATTGTTCTTCGGCTTTTTTTCCTATTCATTCCTCTGAATTTTGGTTATAATGAGAGCAATGAACATTTTGGAGGAATGACCGTTGTCTCGATGGCTTACAAAAAGGAATATCATGCTACTCACTTTACTTATTATTACCATTTTAATTTTTGTTTTTATTCTCCCCATTTCCATACCAATCATTTTAGCCCTCTTGACAGCTCTTCTATTTGAGCCGCTCGTAAAATTAACGGAGACAAAATTTAAATGGAAACGTAAAATGGCAGTCATATCCGTTTTCATTTTCATTTTGGCGTTGCTAGCGATCACCATTTATTACACAGTCACCTCATTGATTGGTAGACTCATTCAGTTTACCAAGGCCGCACCCGATTATTTAAATAAGCTTTCAGGAGTATGGATCGATTTTCAAAGTAAGCTTTTTGTGTATACATCAGGTTTGCCTGACGATGTTGTAAAGTCGGCACAAGACGGCTTCAATGACATTTTGGATTCGTTCCGAAAGTCGCTTTTGGAATTATTCAATTCTGAAAAAATTGTCGCTCTTGCAGCCGAAATACCAAATTTCCTAGTGAGCTTAATCGTTTATATGATCGCACTTTTCCTTTTCATGCTTGAATTGCCTGAATTGAAGAAGATGGTATTCCGGCATTTCACGGATGAAACTGCGAAAAAGGTTCGCTATATGACAGTTAAATTGAATTCTGTCATATTCGGTTTCATGAAAGCCCAATTGCTCGTCAGCTTTATCATTCTAGCAACTTCGTTCATCGGATTACTTATCATCGCACCTAAATATGCATTAGTCATGTCAATTGTCATTTGGGTCATTGATGTTATCCCGATTTTAGGCTCCATTATCATTCTGGCACCTTGGTCGCTATACCAGTTCGTTAGTGGAGATATCGGTATGGGGACAAAATTGGCCGTTTTGGCAGCAATCCTTCTGATCATTCGAAGAACTGTTGAACCGAAAGTGATGGGCAACCAGATTGGCTTATCTCCCCTCCCGACACTTATCGGGATGTTCATCGGGCTGAAGCTATTCGGCGTGCTCGGTTTCTTTATCGGGCCGATGATTGTTATTCTATTCAACACAGCACGCGAGGCCGGCATCATTAAGTTGAACTTCAAATTGTAATAAGTAAAACGCGCTTCCTCATACGGAAGCGCGCTTTTTATATTCCTAATATGGCCTTGATCATCGAAGTGGTTTCTCCGCTCTCGTAAAAGACATACAGCAATAAATAGACAGCCACTCCTGTAATTGCCGTAAAGAACCAGATGATACTCGTGACGGGTCCGATTTTTCGATGCCTGTTCAGCTTGTTTTTAACTCCCCAATTGATTGTCATAATGCCTAAGACAGCACCAGTCGTCGAGAGCATAATATGAAAAATTAGAAAGACCGTGTAATAGATCTTCAGATTTTGCGGACCACCAAACGCCGTGTTTCCAACGAAAATCGTTCGGGATGCGTAGATGATGAAAAATAGGACTGCCGCTACAGCTGCAGCTACCATCGTCTTCTTATGGGCTTCAATCTTCCGCTCCCGAATCAATTTCCAACCGATAGCGACTAGAATTGCCGATAAGACAATAAAAAATGTGCTCAGAGTCGGTAAAAAAGGAACATTCATCTTATAATACCCCTTTAGTCAAAATGAATCAGCCGTGTACTTTCAAGCTTTGTCTTTCTAATAAGTCCCTTTGGGTTATCTCATCTGCGTTCATCTGCTCTTCACGGTACCATTTAATGAAAATCTTACCGATTACAACGATGTAAATAATCTCCTGGATAACCTTCATAATAATTCCGCCCAGCTGTTGGTCATACAATGTTGGCATATTCGTAAACAATTCCGGTCCTGATATGGAAAGTCCCGCTAGCGTTCCTGCAGGCACACATAAAGCCATCGCCTGCATCCATGCCTCACCACTGCTATACGTTTCATAGACGGGCACGTCCACAAAGATAATCAACGAACAGGCAGGTGTGATAAGAATTGCACTCAGAATAACATAACCAATTTTCTTCAATCCATGGAGTTGAGGATGCTCTTCCAACGTATTCAATATCGGCCACCATAGGAATATTGCCGAAATGAACAAAACGATTGTGAAAATGGCATGCAGAAACACGTTCATTTTAATATAATCCAAAACCATTGGATAGTGATTTAAGGAGAACATGACCGTAAACACCATGAGGCTGATGACTGGTTTCGTGAAGAGCCTAACAATTTTATCGATAATTTTCACGTTAAGGACAGTCTTCCAAATAAAATGAGGAATTCCGACAATCAAAAATGGAGCAACTGCCAAAAGAAGAAGCGCCATTTGTGTCATATGGACAGAGAATAAAATGTGTCCAAGAAGGTCAACCGGCGAACCTTTCAAGATATACAGCAAGATCATCGCAGCCAGGAAGTATTTAATCTCCCTTCCGGTTACAGGTTCTGTCCCCTCAAACAAATGTCGCCATTTTTTGGTTAAGAGAAAATATAATACAACGATTAGTACGATTGATAAGAAAAAATATGGACTCCATAACGCACGAAATCCAAATATGCTTAAAGGCATCATTGCCATCGCTCCTTTAAATATGTCTTTCCCTATTATAAAACGAACACGGCGCGAACACAATGAACGAACAATGAACAATCCTTTACTTTATAAGAAAAAGCCTGTGGAAGAATCCACAGGCTTTTCATAATTTATTACCACCAAACGATTGTAACGAATGTCAAAGGAATTAGGAAGCCTAAAAGAGCTCCGGTAAACATGAACATTTGAGGAATGCCATGTCCTTTTTCATTCATATGCATGAAATAATACAGTTGTAAACCGACTTGAACTGCTGCAAAGAGCATTACAACCGGAATGATGAAATACTTCGAGAATCCTGCAACGCCTGCTTCATGCGCAACAACCATGGAGAATGAAATAAGTGTCAGGAAGATCATAAGCGAAAACATCATTACCTGATCTCGCATGGATTTTTTTGCACGTCGTTGTGCGAGCTGCTGCTCGGCAGGTGTACGTTTGTAAACTTGAATGTCTGCCATCTTAACCTATCACTCCCATCAAGTAGACTACAGTGAAGATGAATACCCAGACGACGTCAATGAAGTGCCAGTACAATGAAAACGTGTAGTACTTCGTTGCGTTGTATAGGTTCAGACCGCGTTTCGCATTACGGAAAATCAACAATGTAATCCACACAAGGCCGACAGCAACGTGGAAACCGTGTGTTCCGACAAGCGTATAGAACGCAGAACTGAAGGCACTGTTGTTATATGTGAAGCCAAGTTGCACATAGTGCGAGAACTCGTACACTTCAAGCATTAGGAAGCCAAGTCCTAGAAATGCTGTGATGGCAAGCCAAAGTTGCATTTTCTTGAAGTTGTAGTTACGCAGATGGTACATGGCGAACACACTCGTCAATGAAGATGTCAAAAGCAACATCGTCATGACAAAGACTAGCGGTAATTCATAGAGCTCTTGAGTCGAGAATCCAAAACCGCTTGGACCCGAGTTTTTCAACGCTACGTATGTCGCGAAAAGCGTCGCGAACAGAATTGTTTCTCCTCCAAGGAAGAGCCAGAAGCCGACAAACTTGTTTTTCGCTTCAAGCGTCGCCTTTTCTGGATTATCGGGCCAAGTTTCAGGGGTGAATTTTTTGTTCAAATCCATTAGTTTTGACCCCCTTTACGTTTCAAATCACGGAGAATCTCATCTTTTTTGATGTAGTATCCTGTGTCATCTTTCAATGAACGTGCTGCCATCGCAACAAATGTCCACAATAGACCAAAGATCAGTAAAGGCAGACCCCACGATTCTTCAGTCCGGAACATTGCACCGAATCCAGCGATGAATAAACCGAATGACATTAGAAGTGGAATGATGGAACCGTTCGGCATATGAATGTCTTTAATCGGTTCAGCTTCCGTAATACCTGATTTGTTGCCTTCCATTTTCTCGATCCATACTGTATCAAGACCGCGCACAAGCGGAGTCGCAGGGAAGTTATAATAGATCGGCGGAGATTCGATCGCCCATTCGAGCGTACGTCCGTCTCCCCACGGGTCATTTGCAACTTTTACATTCTTGATGGATGTAACGATGATATTGTAAACGAGTACAATAACACCAATCGCCATCAATAGCGCTCCAATCGTACTAATTAGGTTGGCCAAGTTCCACCCTTGATCATCCATATAAGTAAATACTCGGCGTGGCATTCCCCAGAATCCGAGCCAGTGCTGGATCAGGAACGTCATATGGAAACCGATGAAGAAGAACCAGAATGTTACTTTACCAAGTGTTTCATTAAGCAATGTACCAAACATTTTTGGCCACCAATAATGTGTTGCAGCCAATATCCCAAGAACAACCCCACCAACGATTACGTAGTGGAAGTGAGCAACGATGAAATAAGAATCATGCAATTGATAGTCAAGCGGTGCAGCACCTTGCATGACACCCGTTACTCCACCCATTACGAATGAAGGGATGAAGCCGAGCGCGTATAGCATAGGCGTTGTAATCCTGATGCTTCCGCCCCACATTGTCAATAGCCAGTTAAAGATCTTAACCCCTGTCGGAACAGCAATCGCCATTGTTGCAACAGCGAAAATTGCGTTAGCAGTCGGTCCAAGACCTACTGTAAACATATGGTGAGCCCAAACCATGAATCCCAGGAAACCAATCAAGACAGTCGCGAAGACCATTGACGGATATCCGAAGAGGCGCTTTCGTGAGAATGTTGAGAAGATCTCAGAGAAAATACCGAAAGCAGGCAAAATTAGAATGTAAACTTCAGGGTGACCGAAAATCCAGAAAATATGCTCCCAGATGATCGTGTTTCCACCCATTGTGTGGTCAAAGAAGTTACCACCGAACATGCGGTCAAATGTCAGGAAGAAAAGACCGACAGTTAACGGAGGGAATGCGAACAGAATCATTGCAGATGCAACAAATGTTGTCCATGTGAACAACGGCATACGCATGTACGTCATACCTGGCGCACGCATGTTGATGATTGTAACGAGGAAGTTGATCCCCGCCATCAACGTACCGCCCCCTGCAATCTGAAGACCGATTGCGTAGAAGTCAATACCGTGCCCTTCCGAAGCGATGGAAAGTGACGCATATGATGTCCATCCAGCATCCGGTACTTGACCGAAGAACCAAGAGACGTTCAGGAAAAGTCCTCCGAAGAAGAACATCCAAAACCCTAATGAGTTGATGAATGGGAACGCGACGTCACGCGCACCGATTTGCAATGGTACTATCGCGTTCATAAATCCGAATAATATAGGCATGGCCGCTAGGAAAATCATCGTCGTTCCGTGCATCGTGATCAAATCATTGAAAAGTCCTGCACTGACGAAATCGTTGTTCGGCTTATAAAGCTGCCAACGAATTAACATTGCTTCAATACCGCCGAGCACGAAGAAGAATCCGCCACCAAGGAAGTAAAGGATTCCGATCTTCTTATGGTCGACTGTTGTCAGCCAGTCCCATAGCGTTGCGCCAAAACCCTTTTTTTGAGCAACTGAACTCACTATGTTTACCTCCTCTTCAAAATCACAAAAAGATTATTTTTCAACTGATAATCCCATCAAATATTCAGCCAATGCATCCAATTCCTGATCGGATAGCTGATCGGCGAACCCAGGCATCTTATTACCAGGTTTGTATTTCTGTGGATACTTGATCCATTCAATCAAATCTTCTTTTGTATGATCCATGAATCCTGCAACGCGGTTACGATCTCCGAATGTTGCAAGGTTCGGTCCGACTGCCCCGGTTTCACCTACACCTGAAGTTGCGTGGCATCCGATACAGCTTTGCTGGAATACTTCCTCACCAGCTGGGTTTGCAACGACTTGATTTTCACCAGAGGCTTGCATCGCTGTTACCCATTGATCAAATTCTGCACGAGGCATCGTTTTCACTTTGAAGTCCATCAAAGCATGCGAAGGACCGCAAAGCTCAGCACACTTACCATAGAATACTCCGTCTTTCAGATTCTTGGAGTCTTTTTCAAATACCAAATAGAATTTGTTGACGTTCTCTACGTTCGTATCAAGTTTTCCACCAACAGCCGGAATCCAGAAGGAGTGTTTCACATCTGCGGCTATTAGGTTGAAGTAAACCTTTTCATCCATCGGAACTACTAATTCTTGAGCAGTTACGATACCGAGGTCAGGATATTCAAACTCCCACCAGTATAGTTTTGCTGTAACGTCAATAACTAGATTTTCAGCATTTCCATCTTCGTCTACTGCACCCATAGCCGAAACATCCCCTAGTTTATACGTGTAGTATACAGTCGGGACAGCTAGTAGCAAGACTAATAGAATCGGGATGATCGTCCATACAAGCTCAAGCTTATGACTGCCCTCAACCTGTTCAGGAATATGGTCTTCACCCAATTTGGAACGTCTGAAACGCACTAACGCGATTAAGTAGATTACTACTACAACGAAAATGACGAGCAACATTATTCCTGAAGACAATAATAGCAAGTTGAACTGGTCTTTACCGACTTGTCCGGCAGGCAGAAGCGTCGAAAGTTCTTCTTGTCCACATCCTGCAAGGAAAACTGTCAGTACAGCCAATAGAGAAAAGAGACGCCATTTTTTGAGTCCTTTCATCATCGCTAACTAATACCTCTCTTTCTAAAAAATGATTTTCTTCAACGAGGACTGTTGACCTCTCTATAATGAATTCCTGTCAAAAAGAAAGAATTCCATCAGTTAGATGAATATCGAGAATATGATCATTGCGACAAAAAGGATCGTCATGTAATTCAAGGAGAAAATGAACATGGATGTCGCCCATTTCAGATCTTCTTTCGCTTTGAATCCTTTGATCGACAAGAATAGCCATCCGATATTCAGGGCTGTTGCCAGCACTATGAATCCGATTCCAAGCTCCGGAAGAAGGAACGGCAATGGGAATAAAAGTAGGACCCAGCCTAAAATAGACTTTTTTGTCCTATTAAAACCTTTTACTACTGGAAGCATCGGAATGCCGGCTGCCCGGTATTCTTCAGTCCTACGCATCGCCAACGCATAAAAATGCGGTGGTTGCCATGCAAACATGATTAAGAACAGCGCCCATGCACCCATGCCGAGTGATGGTTCGACCGCCGCCCAACCGATCATTGGCGGTATGGCTCCAGAGATGCTGCCTACAACCGTATTGCTGACATGTTTTCTTTTCGACCACATTGAATAGAGTACAACATAGCTGAACACACCTGCAAGTCCCCATAGTCCCGCCGCTGGTGACGCTGCAAACAACATCACTTCGCCCAAGGCAATGAAAGTGAACGCCAGTGCCAAGACAGCCGGTGCTTTAAATCTGCCGGTGACCGTTGGACGTGACTTTGTTCTCGTCATGATAGGATCGATATCCCTATCAATGAGATTGTTCAAAGCCGCTGAGCCCGCGATGATCAATCCGGTACCGAAAAGTCCATACAACAGCAAATCCAAGTTGGTAATAAAGCTTTTGCCTGTGAATTGGAATGCAAGAAACAGACCGGTGAATGTTGTAATCATGTTCGAATTCACTATGCCGATTTTAATAAGTGCAAGAAAATCCTTCAATATGGAAGTCGATCCGATATCCGGTTTAACGGATGAAGAAATCGCTCGACCGTTTGACATATGTACCCTCCTTTCAAGGACGTCGGCAAGGACCGCTATACTTTACTATATCGAATATCGGTAATGATTTCTATAAATAACTCGATTTTCCGTCGATATGTAAAGTATATTGTCTTATTTGAATTGTATCGCCTTATCTATAGTAAATCATTTCCGTATGCCTTTTGTGAAGTTAAAGGGTCTTTTTTATGAACAATTTGTGAAAACGCTTGGCACAAAGCCAATTTCGGCCATTATGCGTTGTTTTTTCGTCTTTTTTTCGCTATCATCAACAAACGGGGCCTTTTTTCATAATGGTCATCATTTCTTAAAGAAGGTGTCTTGTTTGCGATATAATAAATATTTGAAATGGTTCGGGGTCGCCTCCACAATCGGCATGCTTTTAATTCTATTAGGCGGCGCTCTCGTTACGAAGACTGATAGTGGGATGGGTTGCGGAAGGCATTGGCCGGGTTGTAATGGTCAATTGATTCCGGATGAGATCACACCAGAAGTCCTAATTGAATTTTCACATCGTCTCGTTACAGGCGCGGTCGGTATATTAATCGTCGTACTGGCGGTTTGGTCTTGGAAAGCGATTGGACACAAAAGGGAAACAAAACTGCTTTCAATTTTAGCGATTTTCTTCCTAGTCTTGCAGGCGTTGATCGGAGCAGCACAAGTTCTTTGGGGACAAGGCGACTTTATCCTTGCACTTCACTTCGGCATCTCCCTCATTTCCTTTGCGTCAGTATTGCTTCTCACATTGCTCGTATTTGAAGTCGACCAGAAATTCGACGCCGACAAGCTTTCGATAGGCAAGACGCTCAGATTCCATACTATCGGCGTCACAATCTACTCTTACATCGTAGTTTACACGGGGGCTCTCGTCCGTCATACAGAATCCGAATTAAGCTGTTCGGATTGGCCGATGTGTAAGAATGGCGACTTCTCTCTCCCATCGGACTTTTGGGAATGGGTGCAGATGAGTCATCGGACAGCAGCTGCATTGATATTCATATGGCTTGGGATTATTGCCATTCATGCGATCCGGCATTATAAGAATCAGCGGGTCATCTACTGGGGTTGGATCTCCGCATTCATTTTGGTTACATTGCAAGTTTTAGCGGGTGGAGCGGTCATTATGACAAGGTTGAACCTCTATTTAGCTTTGGCCCACTCATTATTTGTGATTCTTCTATTTGGACTATTAACTTATATGGTGCTACTTGTTTCAAGAAGCAAGCAGCCAAAATAACAGAAGCACCCGCGTGGATTTCCACAGCGGGTGCTTTTTTCATTAATGTTCAAGTTCGAGAAGTAGGTCGCCTGTTGAGATGGCGTCGCCTGAAGATACGTGGATTTCTTTGACGACTCCATTGAATGGTGCTTGGATCGTCGTTTCCATCTTCATTGCCTCCGTAATGAGCAAATGCTCCCCTCTTCGTACCTTCGCTCCTTTAGAAACAGCAACTTGCAATACCGTTCCCGGCATTGTCGCCGCAATATGCGAGTCATTTGAAGGGTCCGCTTTTTGCTTGCGGGCTACATCCGATTCGACATTTATATCTTGAATAATGACTTCCCTCGGCTGTCCATTCAGCTCGAAGTATATGATGCGTGTACCATCTGTTTGAGGTTCGCCGATGGAAACGAGCTTGATGATGAGCGTCTTCCCTCTTTCAATCTCCACTTCGATTTCCTGGCCCAACCTCATACCGAAAAGGAATTCCGGTGTATTGATGACTGAGATATTGCCGAACTCTTTTTTCATAGTTGCATATTCTTCGAACACTTTTGGATACAGCGCATATGCAAGTGCGTCTTTCATCGTTGACGGATGCCCAAGAAGTTCTTCCGTCTTGTCGAGAAGGGCTTTAAAATCCACTTCTTCCAGAAGCTCGCCTGGGCGGACAGTTATCGGCGTTCTCCCCTTCAGAACGACCTCTTGCAATTCTTTCGGGAATCCTCCGTACGGTTGGCCAATGTAGCCCTCGAAAAACTCGATGACGGATTCAGGGAAATCGATGGATTGCCCGCGTGTAATGACTGTTTCCTCATTTAATTCATTTTGCACCATGAACAATGCCATATCTCCGACGACTTTGGAAGATGGTGTCACTTTCACAACGTCTCCGAAGAGCATATTAACTCTGGAGTACATGTCCTTCACTTCTTCCCATCTCTCACCAAGCCCTACTGCTTTGGCCTGCTGTTGCAAGTTGGAATATTGGCCACCCGGCATCTCATGTACATACACTTCGGAGTGCGGGCTCACCATGCCACTTTCAAAGTTCTGGTAATACTTCCTGACATCTTCCCAATAATACGATAGTGATTCCATGGCACCGACGTCCGCCTTCACTTGGCGTTTTCCATATTGCAGTGCATAATAGAGCGAGCTTGCTGACGGTTGTGAAGTAAGTCCCGCCATCGAACCGAGCGCCGTGTCGACGATGTCAACTCCAGCTTCAATTGCTTTCGCATACATATAAATGCCGTTTCCGCTCGTGTCATGGGAATGAAGATGAATCGGTATATCAACAGTCGCCTTCAATTCGGAAATGAGACGATAAGCGGCTTCAGGTTTCAAGAGACCCGCCATGTCCTTCAGAGCTAGAATATGGGCTCCAGCAGCTTCAAGCTCCTTCGCCATTTCCTTGTAGTATTCGACTGTGTATTTTGCTCTGGAATCATCGAGGATGTCCCCTGTATAACAAAGCGCAGCTTCTGCCACTTTTCCTGATTGACGGGTTGCATCGATTGCTACTTCCATCCCTTTGATCCAGTTCAGGCTGTCAAATATACGGAACACATCAATGCCTGATTCGGCTGAAGTCTTTACGAATTCCCGAATGACATTATCCGGATAATTCGAATAGCCGACCGCATTGGCACCACGGAACAACATTTGGAATAACACATTCGGAATCTGCTCCCGAAGCTTCATAAGTCTCTCCCAAGGGTCTTCCTTCAAGAAGCGGTATGCGACGTCGAAAGTCGCTCCCCCCCACATCTCAAATGAAAACAGATCTGGCATGAGCCTAGCTGACTCAGCAGCGATATTCGTCATGTCGGACGTGCGGAGACGTGTTGCAAGCAATGACTGATGCGCATCCCTGAACGTCGTATCCGTCAGAAGGACATCATCTTGCTCCTTTATCCATTGGATCAGTCCTTCAGGTCCTCTTTCATCTAAAATTTGCTTTGTACCCGGCGCAGGCGGTGCAAGCAGGTCGACTTCGGGTTTCTTTACAGAATGGAACAATGGTTTCTGCTGTTTCCCGATGCCAGGAAATCCATTGACGGTCACATTGCCTAAATAATTTAAGATCTTCGTCCCACGGTCTTTCCTTATAGGGAACTCGAATAATTCAGGAGTTGAGTCGATGAAGCTTGTATCATAATTGCCTGTAAGGAAGTTTTCATGACGGACTACGTTTTCAAGGAACGGAATATTTGTTTTGATTCCTCGAATACGGAATTCCTGAAGGTTGCGGTCCATTTTCGCAGCCGCATCCCTGAAAGACGTACCCCATGTCGACACTTTAACGAGCAGGGAATCGTAATAAGGAGTAATGACAGCCCCTTGGAAGCCGTTCCCAGCGTCAAGACGGACGCCGAAGCCACCTCCCGATCGGTAAACCATCAGCTTGCCCGTATCCGGCATGAAGTCATTCAATGGATCTTCCGTTGTCACCCTCGATTGGATTGCATAACCAAAGAGCGGTATGTCTTCTTGGGAAGGGATGGCTGCTTCCCCTTCATGAAGATTTCCTCCATTTGCAATATGGATTTGAGAATGGACGATATCGATCCCCGTCACCATTTCAGTAATTGTATGTTCCACTTGAATACGCGGATTCACTTCGATGAAATAGAAATTTCCGTCTGCGACGAGGAATTCTACTGTCCCTGCATTGATATATGAGATGTTTTTCGCCAATTTGACAGCGCTTTCGCAAATGTCACGACGAAGCTTATCATCCAAGGAAATGGATGGGGCGATTTCTACGACTTTCTGGTGACGACGTTGAATCGAGCAATCGCGTTCATACAAGTGAACGACATTGCCATATGTATCACCTAAAATTTGTACTTCAATATGTTTTGGCTTATTGATGTACTTTTCAACATATACTTCGTCTGATCCAAAAGCGGATTTCGCTTCTGACCTCGCCCGTTCATATGCTTCAAGCACCTCGTCTGCGGAATTGACAATCCGCATTCCTCTGCCGCCACCGCCTAATGACGCTTTGATGATGATTGGATAACCGTACTTCTCACCGAATGAAGCAACATCCGATGCGGAAGCGACCGGTCCGTCTGTACCTGGGATGACTGGAATTCCTGCTTTTATCGCTTGTTCCCTGGCCTTCACCTTATCTCCGAACATTTCAAGATGCTTGGACGTCGGTCCAATGAAAATAATACCCTCTTCTTTTAGTCTGCGAGCAAACTCTTCGTTCTCGGCGAGGAAGCCATAGCCGGGGTGTACGGCATTCGCACCCGATGATTTTGCAATCTTAATGATTCCTTCGATATCCAAATAGGCGTCAATCGGCTTCTTGCCTTCTCCGACTAAATAGGATTCGTCTGCTTTGTAACGGTGGAAAGAACCCCTATCTTCTGCGGAATAAATCCCGACAGTCGGTATCTCCAATTCGGTGCACGCTCTAAAAATACGAATAGCGATTTCACCACGGTTTGCTACTAGGATTTTTTTAATCTGACCCATTTCCACCATGTAAGCACTTCCTTTTCTATTTGTTCTTTTGATATTTTACGAACATTGATACATTCATCAATATTCCTAAAGACAAAGATAACAGAATCATCGATGTTCCGCCATAACTAATAAAAGGCAACGGAACTCCTGTAAGCGGAATAAGTCCCGTCAATCCACCAATATTGACGAATGTTTGAATGCCGATAACACTTCCGATCCCCGCCGCCAACATTCTCGCTTGGGGATCCTTTGTCCGCATGGCGATATATAGGGCGCGCAATACGATGAATCCTAGCCCGCCGAGAACAATTACGGTGCCAAAAATACCGGTTTCTTCAGAAATGACAGCCATGATGACATCTGTTTGAGGTTCCGGCAAATAGCCCATTTTTTGAATAGAATTACCTAATCCTAACCCTTTAATTCCTCCTGCACCAATGGCAATATAACCATTTGCAATTTGGTATCCGGAGCCTTGTGCATAGTCGAAAGGATTCAAGAATGATAGGATCCGACCTTTCCTGCCGTCAGTCATAATTGTATCCCAAGCAAAATAAAGGATGGTTGCAACTGGAATCATTGCCGCGGCAACAATTCCGCTCAACTTCGCGAACGTTTTGAATTTTATTCCGCTCGCGGCGATCACACAAAATGCAGCCATGATAATGATGAATGACGTTCCTATGTCAGTTTCCATCATTATCGAAAAAATCGCCATAATAAGGATGACAATGGGCGGACCTATCGATTTATTAATGGAATCAATTGTTCCCGCTTCATACTTTTTCGCAAAAACACTAGCGAAATAGACGATAATGACAAGCTTCGCAACTTCGGAAGGCTGGATGCTTCCGAAGCCCGGTAGCTTGATCCAACTTTGGGCACCAACATGTCCTCCCGATCCGACAAAATGGACGAGTACTAACAATGTGAACATAGCAGCTATCGAAAACTTCATTAATTTCGTTCTCTTGTAATTTTGAAACGGAAAGAAAGAAGCTAGCAGAAAGACTGGAAACGAAAGTGCCAAATTCACTAATTGTTTATTATAAAAATAATCTGGTGGATAATCATATCGATTGACTGCCCAAACCATACTCGCACTGTAAATCATTACAAGTCCGAAGAGGCAGAGTACAAGGTATGCAGTAAAAAGTGGATAATCAAAGTTCCGCAACATTTTTTTTAAATATTTTCCCATAGACTTCCCTCAACTTTTTTAAATAAAAAACTCAAACCTGTGATGAGTTTGAGTCTTTAGATTATTTATTTGTATATAGCTCATGCAAGACATTCATCTCTTTTTCAAGCAACGAAAGGATTTCCTTCCCTTTCTCACGTTCAATCAAACCAAGTTTGACAGCGAAGTCAATCTCTCTAGACAAGCCGTACATTTGCGTATCCAACACTTCCTCGTAAAGTGGGCACTGAGGCATCGTCAAATGATCCATCTGTACTTTTATGAGTTGTGCAATTTTATCCGCATCAGCTTGAAGCTGTTTTAATGCTTTTTCCTGATAGGTTTCCTGTAATTCAATATCCATGAGGACGCCCCCATTCACCTATTATCCTTGCGTGGTGATTATGAATAAATTGTATCTTTCAAGAGGGTAAATTGCAAGTGTTTCCCTTCTAAACATACGGCAAAAATTCAATGGCTTTCCACATCCAATTGGAAGCGTTATACTATGTACTATATGGAAACGCTCATTTTGGTTGTAGGAGGCTATTCACTTGGAAACAATCATTACAATAAAAGGAAAAGTAAAGCATACGATCACCCTCGATCCGACAGTATGGATCTTTGATGACCGCAAAGTAGACTTGAACACTTTCTTTACGGAAGATCACATCGAAAAAGATGTAGATGAAGAGTATAAGAGAGATATGGGGAAACATTGGTCCCGAGAAATCATGGAAGGGGCTACATTCCCGCCTACGCTTAAAACGGAAAAGAAGTTCGACAGACAAAAGATGGTGACAGGAACATTCGGCATCTCACTCGACCACTTCGTCAAAAATGCAGAACCTGTTGAAGATGCAAAAACAATTACATTTTTGACTATGGATGGATTGAAAGAAACGTTTCCGATCTCTACCATCGGCAATTTCCTATTCAAATTCAGCCAGGATGGCAAGCCGTTGACCGAAGACGGACCAGCCCATCTATTATTCAAGGACGGCTCGAATATCGAACAGCCATTACGAAAAGTCATGGGCATCGTTATAGACTGACTAGAAAAACGATACCTAATTTTAAGGAGTTGAGTTCATGAGAGTCAAATGTGTTCTTTGCGATGAAATCGGGCAGCTCGTGGATGACACCCCTCTCGCAAAGAAGTTGAGGAATCATCCAATCAATACGTATATGTGCGAAATTTGCAGCGAGCGGATTACGGAGCAAACTAACGTAAGGCTTTCCACTGGAAAATTCATCTTCCACCGCAGCTCCCATACCGCAGAAGAGAATTTCTAATAAACTAGGGATTGCCCAGAAAGTCATTTTCAACAAGACTTTTTGCGGCAGCCCTTTTTTAATAGTAGTTCTGCTCTTTTTAAACCGAAAATCGCCAGCAAGGTTCCCTTACATTTTGTAGAACACACCGTTGATTGAAGCGGAGGACGGCGACTCCTGCGAACGACGTCACGAAGGACGGCGTTTGCGAGTACAAGCGAAGCGTTACGAGCACATATTAGCTCTGTAGTTATGAGCAGGATGCCTTAATTTCTGCAAAGAACGCAGAAATTAAGGCAAATCGAACCCTCCGCTGTTCGATCGGCTCGGCGCTCGCCCGCGGAAAGCGAGCGGTAAGCTTCGGAAAACCTTGTTAATGCTAATTTATTGGCAAAACAAAAGAAAAACTCCACCGTCAAACGGTGGAGTTTTCTTTATGTTCGTTCAATCTGCGGACCCTATAAATGATCAAAATGAGTGCCGCAACAATCAATCCTTCTACAATTGGAAGGAATATGGCGAAAAATGTCAATATAATACATCCCAAAAAGAGGAAGCTATATACGACTACATTTTGCCAAAACTTAATTTTCCTAGCGAATCCTAGCTTATAAACGATGGCTGAAAGGATGAAAACAACCGCAAACAACAGAATTCCAGTTACGGACGATGATGTCATCTCGTAAATCATTCGAACAACTGGAGACATTGCTTCAATTGTTTCTGCATCCCCAATAGTACCATTCATTTAGCACATTCCCTTCTAAACAAAGCGATTGTACGCATTCTTTTATACTTGCCTTTAACTATTATAAATCACTCGCCGAGTTTTTTCTTCTTTTCAGCACGTTCACGTTCGTTTTTATCGAGGATCTTCTTCCGCAAACGAATTGACTGTGGAGTCACTTCACAATATTCATCATCTCCGACATATTGCAAAGCCTCTTCCAATGACAGGATCCGTGGTTTTTTCGTAGTCACAGTCTGGTCTTTCGTCGCGGATCGGACGTTAGTCGCATGTTTGACTTTTGTCAAATTGATCGTCAAGTCGTTATCACGGTTATTTTCTCCTACTACCATACCGGCGTAAATTTCCGTGCCCGCCTCGACAAACATGACTCCTCGGTCTTCCAACTGCATTATACTATAACCGGTCACTGTACCTGTCTCCATTGACACAAGTACACCATGACGTCGGCCGCCGACTTTGCCTGACGCTACAGGCTTGTAGGAATCAAATGTATGGTTGATGATTCCGTATCCTCTAGTAAGCGAAAGAAATTCTGTAGAATAACCGATCAAACCACGTGCAGGCACAAGGAAAATCAAACGGACTTGACCATTGCCGTTATTGATCATATCTTGCATTTCACCTTTACGCTCGCCGATCGATTCAATGATTGCACCGGTATATTCTTCCGGTATATCAATTTGTACGCGTTCGACAGGCTCTGAACGTACACCATCAATCGTTTTGATAATAACTGCAGGTTTCGATACTTGAAGTTCGAATCCTTCACGACGCATATTCTCAATCAAGATGGAAAGATGAAGCTCCCCACGTCCCGATACTACCCATGCATCCGGTGAATCCGTTGGTTCTACACGCAAAGATACATCCGTTTGCAATTGCTGTTCGAGTCTTTCTTCGACCTTTCTAGCTGTAACCCATTTTCCTTCTTTTCCGGCAAACGGACTATTATTGACAAGAAATGTCATTTGAAGTGTAGGCTCATCGATATGAATGGCAGGCAACGCCTCAGGATGATCAATCGGACAAACTGTTTCACCGACATCAATGTCTTCCATTCCAGAAACAGCTATCAAGTCTCCTGCATAAGCTTCTTGGATTTCAATTCTCTTCAACCCAAGGAATCCATACATCTTCGTCACACGGAAATTTTTTGTTGATCCGTCACGTTTTATGACCGTTACTTGCTGGCCTACTTTCATCGTACCTCTAAACACGCGTCCAATACCAATACGACCTACATAATCACTGTAATCGAGTAATGACACTTGGAACTGCAAAGGTTCTTCACGGTTATCGACAGGGGCAGGAATTTGTTCAACTATCGCGTCATATAGCACGCGCAATGTATCTTCCTGTTCTGCAGGGTCCGGTGAAAGACTTGCCGTTCCATTGAAACCAGAAGCATAGACAACCGGGAATTCAAGTTGTTCATCATTTGCATCCAATTCAATGAATAATTCGAGCACTTCGTCGACTACTTCTTCGGGACGCGCAAATTCACGGTCAATTTTATTTACGACTACAATCGGTTTCAAATTCGTTTCCAATGCTTTTTTCAATACGAATCGGGTTTGCGGCATACATCCCTCATAGGAGTCGACGACTAACACGACACCATCAACCATCTTAAGGATCCGCTCAACTTCCCCTCCGAAATCAGCATGTCCAGGTGTATCAAGAATATTGATTTTCGTGTCTTTATATTCAATTGCTGTATTTTTTGCCAGGATGGTAATACCACGTTCACGTTCAATGTCACCAGAGTCCATGGCACGTTCTTCTACATGTTCATTTGACCGGAAAATTCCGGATTGCTTCAAAAGTTGATCGACTAACGTTGTTTTGCCGTGGTCTACGTGGGCAATGATCGCTATATTACGTAAATCATTACGATAGTTTGTCATGTTTTCACTCCGTTATCTATTATCAGATGATTAACTGTGTTATTATAGCACATAAGAACAGTATTAAAAAACATTTTATTTCGGGAGATGTTTCAGAATGAAGGATATTAAATGGGTTTTCGTATTGTATTCCCTTGCTGCTGTTGCTGCAATGTGCGGTATCGGGATCGCTGTCGGCATGCGTAGTATCCCCGTTGCCATCATCGCTATCCTTGCTCTTGTTTTTATCATGGGAAATGGTTTTAAGACAAAGAAAAAAATGCGTGAACAAGGCCTACTTTAATGAACTTATGAAAGGGACTGCATTGATGCAGCCCCTTTTTTATTTTAGTTTGATATAGTTCCGTAAAATTTCGTCATGCAGACCGGGCCTTGCTACGATAAAGGTGTCCTGTCCAAGCAAGTGAGGTTGTTCACCTTTTAAATTAGTGGTGACTGCGCCCACTTCCTGGGCAATGACCATTCCCCCCGCAATATCCCACGGGGATAATCGCAAGGATAAATATGCATCAATCCGACCGGATGAGACGTAGGCGAGCTCCATTGCAGCGGAACCGTATGACCTCGTGCCCCTACAATTACGAACCATCTCCGCAATCGGACCATTTTCAATTTTTCGATTCGGCGCAACCCAGCTGGCATTTACGCCGATGATCGCCTCCGCAAGCGGTGTGTTCTCGAGCACCGGAAGTCTTTCATCGTTGAAGTACGCACCCTCATCTTTTATTGCGTGATAGAAATCGTCATTCATCACATCATATATATATCCGAGCATGCCGATACCATCAACATAAATTCCAAGGGAAATCGCGAAATTCCTTTTTTGGTGAACGAAATTCATCGTGCCATCAATCGGATCGAGCATCCAAATGATCCCTTCAAGCGAATTAATTTCGTCACCGAAGCCCTCTTCACCGAAAATCCGGTGATTAGGGAAATCTCTATTGATCCGGCTAATGAAAAAACGTTCGATTTCCCGATCGATATTCGTCACGAGATCGTTCGCTTCATCTTTTGAGTCAACGTCAATCGTACTAAAAAAAGAAATCCTAATTTTATGGCCTGCTTCTTTTATTAAAGATTTTGCATACCGATCAATTGCTCCCCAATTCATTTCAACACCTCATCATTTACATGCATGTCATATGATTATAGCATACTGCCAATGTCCTAACAAAAAGGCGCCTATGCACTGTCTCCCCCGGATCGAAGAGTTTCAGTGAAGGCGCCTAAGTCGGTTCAACGTCTTTCGTTTAAGCGAAAGCATTGAAAGTCTCCAGCTCACCGTGTATTTCAGTGAGTCTCGATTTGCTTTTCTCAACTTGTTTGGAGTCATTTTCTTGTACGGCATCGTACAATGTAGCTAGTTCATAGTCCAACTCGAGATGCAGAAGCTTTACATATTCCTTTTCAATTTCAGCTTTACGGATAATATGGACGACTTGTTTCATTACTAACACCCCTTTGACTGTAATTTTCTTAAACGATGCATTTACTTACTTCTAACTTATGCTGTGCAGGTTGCTTTGGTTAGTTATAAGCCTTCTTGTATAAGATTGTTCCCCATTTTCTGCTACTATAAACGTGGAGAATAAAATGGGGGTATTAAAAATGACGCAAGGTTTTTGGACAATTGATGATTTTAATGTTTTTTCAATTGAGGGATTAGAACATAGGATGAGCGCGCTTCAAACGAAGATTCAACCAAAGTTCGGGATGATCGGCGAACAAGTTTCAACTTATTTGTCTGCCCGTGGGACGGGTGAGTTTTTCCCGCATGTAGCAAAACATGCAAGAAGGACGGTCAATCCACCGAACGATAGTTGGGTCGCTTTCGCTCCTGCGAAGCGCGGATATAAGGCGTTGCCTCATTTCCAAATCGGATTATGGGGGACGCATCTCTTCATCATTTTGGCTGTCATTTACGAAAATCCCGATAAGAAGGGCATTTCGGAAAGACTTGCCAAAAATGTGTCCATACTTACTTCTCTGCCTGATGATTTTGTTGTATCTGGTGACCATATGAAGCCGGAGGCATTTCAGATTAGTGAAATCGGGGCCGATGGAGTTGAGGGTTTATTGGAGAGGTTAGAGTCCGTTAAAAAAGCGGAGTTCATCATTGGCAGACACATTTCGCGAGATAGAACTACGGAACTTTCCGAAAAGGAGTTCTTTGACTTAGCCGAAAAAACGATTGATCGACTTTTTCCTATTTACGATATCATCATCGGCACACACGAAAAATGAGGGACGCATACCTATGCGCCCCTCCCCTTTTTCATTTGCCCGTAATAGAATCACCGTCACTGCCTTCTTTTGCCTTTTTGACAACACGGTAACTGTTAAAACCGCTCACCTCTTCGAACTCCTTGAAGATGGTTTTCTCTTCCGCCATGGAAGGGACTACTTTTTTGAAAGCCTTGTAGGCCTCCATAAATTTTTCCCTAGCGATTTGAGCTTCATAAGCTTGTTCCACCGCTTGAAAAAATGATACGACGTCAATGATTTCTTCGGTCGTCCAATGATGACTGAGAGGATAATTATAGTCCACTTTTTATCGCACCTTTCCTTATGCCCATTTTCTTCTGATCTCTTTAGCTTGTTTTACCATGCGTTCAAACAAATCCCCAACAGTCGGGATATCTCCAATCATGCCTGCTACTTGACCAGCCCACCCAAAACCACTTTGCTCATCTCCATTATGGATGAACCGGCGATTTGCGGAACCGCTAATATAGTCCTTCAATTTATCATAATCAGCATTGTCCTCTTCCATACGCAGGATCTTTTCTGTCCAAGCGCCTGCAAGCGCCCTTGCCGGAGCACCGAGAGTACGCTTAATGACAACGGTACCCGTTTCCTCCGTCTGAAGGAGTGCCTGTTTGTATTCCATTGATGCATGTACACATTCTTTCGTTGCAATGAAACGTGTGCCCATTTCAATCCCTTCCGCTCCTAACGCATGCGCCGCCATCCAGCCCCGGCCATCTCCAATGCCGCCGGACGCAATAACAGGTATCTTTACAGCATCGACCACCTGGGGAACTAACACCATTGTGCCGATATCATCACGCCCCAAATGGCCGCCACCTTCCTGCCCTACGACCATTACCGCATCCGCGCCTAGCGACTCAGCTTTGACCGCTTGTCTTTTCGCAGCAACTAATACTAGCACCTTCACATCGGCATCCTTTATGTATTCGAAAAATGGTGCAGGATTTCCGCCTGTTACCGAAAGGACCTTCACCTTTTCCTCTAGCGCGACATCGAGCATATGCTCATACGGTCGTCCGTGCTGACCGATGGCAAAGTTGACTCCAAAAGGTTTTGTCGTCAATTCCCTAACCTTTTTTATTTCAGCGCGCAATGCTTCAGGAGACTCCAAGCTCATTGCCGTAATTTGTCCTAGACCACCCGCCTCGGATACAGCAGCAGCCAAATCCGCATATGCAAGATAGGCCAATCCCCCTTGGATGATCGGGTATTCAATCCCCAATAATTCCGTGACTCTCGTTTTCCATTCCACAACAATCTCCCCCTTATTCTCCCTCTTTTTGATCCACCAAACCTTTAATAAATTTCGGTTCTACAAATTCGTAGCCTTTATCCCTTAATCCATTCACGATGTCCTCCAGAGCGTCGGCAGTCCAATCCCTGTCGTGCATAAGTAAATTGGAACCGTTCCGAAGCAATTCCGTATTTACCATAACGTCCGCAATTTTTTCCTTTGTCATATACTCTCTATCGAAATCATAGCCATATGACCAGTTCATTAATTGCATTCCTTCTTCAATAGCAAGAGCTCTGCTAAAATCAGTATTCGCCCCGAAAGGAGCTCGGAAAAATACAGGACGCTCCCCAGTCACTTCTTCAACAATATCATTGAGCGCACTAATTTCCTCACGTTGCTCTTCCTCAGACAATGTTTTCAAATTCGGATGTGTCATCGTATGATTGCCGATCATGAATCCCATATCGTAAATTTCTTTTAGAATCGCCTTCTTTTCATCCGTTGCGATGAAGTGACCATTGACGAAGAAAATGGCAGGTGCGTCTAGACTTTTTAATGTTTTCGCCATATCAAGGGCCCTTTTGTCAGGCGCATCATCAATTGTCAGGAGAACGACTTTAGGGTTCGCTTCCCCGATCGGCTGGATGGAGTATGTTTTCGGATTCAGTTCGTAAAGAGGGGCTTGTTCAACTGTTTCCGCTTCCTCTTGTGATTCCGCATCCACGTCGATTTTTTGTTCATTTTCACTCGTGCCGCTCTCTTCTGCATGCTCTTCCGCTAGGGTGGATTGTTCGTCCTGCTCCTCATCTACCGGTTCTACTTCTTCGTTGCATGATGCTAAAAGCAGCATGGAGAGAAGCGGTATGTATAGTAAACTCTTTTTCATCGAACTCTCTCCTTTTTATCAATATCCCATTCAATAGTTTTATCCTACCATGACTTAGAATAGACCTTCAAACGAACCGAAGTGCAGGAATGAGAAAAGCGTCCGAAAGGCTTTTCATGCCTTTGGACGCTAGTTTTCTATGAATAATTATTTTGAAATCATATGAATCGGTTTACCAAGAGCCACTTCTGCAGCTTCCATGGAAATTTCACCGAGTGTCGGGTGAGCGTGGATTGTCATCGCAATGTCTTCCAATGTCATTCCCGCCTCGATTGCGAGACCAAGCTCTGCAATCATATCGGATGCATTTTCACCGACAATTTGCGCGCCCAATAGGAGTCCATCCTCTTTGCGCGAAACAAGTTTGACAAATCCATCCGTTTTGTTAAGCGCAAGAGCTCTACCATTTGCAGCAAACGGGAATTTACCCGCTACTACTTCATAGCCTTCATCTTTTGCTTGTTTTTCATTCAATCCGACTGTAGCAAGTTCAGGGTCTGTGAAGCAGACTGCCGGAATCGCCATATAGTCAACTTCTGATTTTTCGCCGGAAATCGCTTCTGCAGCCACTTTCGCTTCATAGGAGGCTTTGTGCGCAAGCTGTGGTCCAGAGACGATGTCACCGATTGCATAGATGTTCGGAATGCTCGTACGGCATTGCTTATCCACATCGATCAGACCGCGGTCAAGGAACTTGACGCCCATTTCTTCAAGACCGATTTCATCTGTGTTCGGACGGCGTCCAACAGTTACTAGAACATAGTCCGCCTCGATTTTCTTCTCTTCGCCTTTTGCTTCGTACGTAACGACGACACCTGTGTCTGATTCTTCAACACCCTTGGCAGATGCTTTCACGACGACCTCGACGCCTTTTTTCTTCAAGCCTTTTTTAACGATTTGAGTCATCTGTTTTTCGAAGCCGGCAAGAATATCATCTGCCCCTTCAATGATTGTCACTTTAGAACCAAGGTTCGCATAAGCGGATCCGAGTTCAGTACCGATATAACCGCCACCAATGACGACTAAATGCGCTGGAACTTCTTCCAAATTAAGCGCACCAGTTGAATTGATAACGCGTTTCGAATATTTGAATGATGGGATTTCAACCGGGCGTGAACCTGTAGCGATAATGGCATTTTTAAACTTATATGTCTGAGATGATGTCTCATCCATCACTTTTGCAGTGTTTGCGTCAACGAAGTATGCCTCGCCTTTAACAATATCGACTTTGTTTCCTTTTAGAAGTCCTTCAACGCCGCCTGTCAGCTTTTTGACAACGCCGTCTTTGAATGCTTGCGCTTTTGAAAAGTCAAGCTTTACATCAGTCGCTGTGATCCCCATATCATCGGAATCTTTTGCGGATGCGTAACGATGCCCCACTGAAATAAGGGCTTTTGAAGGAATGCAACCTACGTTTAGACAAACTCCGCCGAGATTTTCTTTCTCAACGATCGTGACTTTCTGTCCTAACTGAGCTGCACGGATTGCAGCAACATATCCTCCGGGGCCGGAACCTACAACAAGTGTATCCACTTCGATTGGAAAGTCTCCTACTACCATATGCTTACGCCTCCATTAATAAAAGTTCTGGATTACCGAGCAATTTCTTAATGTGGTTCAGAGCCTGTTGTCCTGTAACACCATCAATTACCCGATGATCGAATACCAATGATAATGCTAACATAGGTGCGGCAACAATTTCACCATTTTTTACTATCGGCTTTTCAGAAATGCGGCCGATTCCGAGAATTGCAACTTCCGGATGGTTGATGATTGGTGTGAACCATTGTCCGCCTGCAGAGCCGATGTTCGTAATAGAACAAGATGCACCTTTCATTTCAGCAGGGCTTAATTTGCCATCTCGCGCCTTTTCGGCAAGTTTGCTGATTTCCTCTGAAATTGCAAATACCGATTTGCGATCTGCATGCTTAATGACAGGCACAAGCAATCCGCGATCTGTATCTGCCGCGATGCCGATGTTGTAATAATGCTTTTGGATAATTTCCTCTTTCTCATCATCAAGAGATGTGTTCAATTGAGGGAATTCACGCAGCGTAGAGACGAGCGCCTTCACGACATATGGAAGGTACGTCAGCTTGATATCTTTTTCCGCCGCAATTTCCTTGAATTTCTTGCGATGCGCAACGAGTTCCGTCACGTCGATTTCATCCAAAAGCGTCACGTGAGGTGCCGTATGTTTGGAATTGACCATTGCTTTGGCAATCGCCTTCCTAATTCCAGACATTTTTTCGCGAGTTTCAGGGAAGTCGCCTTCCAAAACAACTGGAGCTGCAGGTTTCGCGACTTTTTGTTGCGTTTCAACTTCAACAGCTGCGTGAGTCTCTTCGACCGATTGAGCAGGCTGCTCTTGTCCTCCGCTTAGGAAAGCTTCGATGTCCTCTTTTAGAACACGGCCATTTTTCCCTGTCCCTTGCACTTGACGGATATCGACTTCCTGCTCGCGTGCGAATTTACGGACGGACGGCATTGCAATGACACGGTTCGTTGATGCATTGCCAGTTTGAGTTTGCGTTGCAGGAGCAGCTTGTTTTGGTTCAGGCTGGTCCTTCTTCTGTTCTTCTTTATCGATGTCCTGGCCTGCTTCAGCCGTTGCCTGGACCTGTGCTTCGGTCTCTTCTTTTCCCTCTTCCTCTACGCTTTGACTTTCATATCCAGGAGCGTCAAAACGGATTAAAACGTCACCTACTACAGCGACTTTACCTTCCTCAACGACAATCTCTTCTACGGTACCCGTTACAGGGGATGGTATCTCCACAACTGCTTTATCGTTCTGGATTTCAAGAAGCGTGTCGTCTTCATTGACTTTATCGCCTTTGGCAACAAACCACTTTACGACTTCACCTTCGTGAATCCCTTCCCCGATATCCGGTAAACGGAATTCAAATGCCACAAGATTCACCCTTTCTTATTGTCAGAGAGTAATTGTATCTCCGAATTAGAATGTCAATACTTTTTTAGCTGTTTCAATAATATCGTTTGCATCCGGTAACCAAGCATTCTCGCCTTGGGCAAATGGATAGACTGTATCTGGAGCTGTTACACGCAACACTGGCGCTTCGAGACTCAAGATTGCACGTTCTGTTATTTCTGATACGACATTCGCTGCAATTCCAGCTTGTTTTTGCGCTTCTTGAACTACGATTGCACGGTTTGTCTTCTCAACGGAAGCGATGATTGTTTCAATGTCCAACGGTTGAACCGTACGCAAGTCAACCACTTCCACAGAGTAGCCTTCCTTTTCAAGCGCTTCTGCCGCTTTCAAGCTTTCGTGGACCATTGCCCCGTACGTAATAATCGAAAGATCATTACCTTCCCTTTTCACATCCGCTTTCCCTAAAGGAATCGTATATGCTTCTTCAGGAACTTCCTGCCTGAATGAACGGTAAAGCTTCATATGCTCCAAGAATACGACCGGGTTCTCATCGCGGATCGCTGAGATTAAAAGCCCTTTTGCATCATATGGTGTAGAAGGGATGACTACAGTTAGACCTGGTTGAGATGCAACCAATCCTTCGAAGCTGTCTGCATGCATTTCAGGTGTTGCAACGCCGCCGCCGAATGGCGAACGGATCGTCACAGGAGCATTGAATCTTCCACCTGTACGGAAGGATTGACGTGCCAGCTGTCCGCTGATAGAGTCGATTACTTCATATAGGAAACCGAAGAACTGGATTTCCATAACCGGACGGAAACCCGTTAGAGACAATCCGACTGCAAGTCCGCCGATTCCTGATTCCGCCAATGGCGTATCAAAGACACGCTCTTCTCCGAATTCTTTTTGCAACCCTTCAGTTGCGCGGAAAACACCGCCGTTCACCCCAACGTCTTCACCGAAGACGAGGACGTTTTCATCATTTTTAAGCTCCGTGCGCATTGCATCGGTAATCGCTTGAATCATCGTCATTTGTGCCATCGGTTACTTCGACTCCTTCTCTGTATACAAATCAAATTGCTCTTGCAAGTTGAATGGCATGTCGCCTTTGTACATGATTTTCATGAAATCTGTCACTTTTTGTTTTGGTGCTGCATCTGCCTTTTTGATTGCTTCTTTAATTTCTTCTTTAGCGCGCTCAATTACTTCATTTTCCATCTCTTCATTCCAAATGCCTTTGCCTTCGAGATATTTGCGGAAACGGATTAACGGATCGCGTTTTTCCCATTCGCTATCTGTATCAGATGTACGGTAACGAGTCGGATCATCTCCAGCCATCGTATGCGGACCATAGCGGTAGCACATTGTTTCGATCAACGTTGGACCTTCTCCGTTGACGGCACGTTCCCTTGCATCGCGTGTTGCAACATACACAGCAAGAGCGTCCATCCCATCGACAAGAATGCTTGGAATTCCAGCCGCCACACCTTTTTGTGCAAGTGTTTTCGCTGCTGTCTGCAACTCACGAGGAGTCGAAATTGCATATTGGTTGTTTTGAACAACGAAAATCGCAGGCGAGCGATATGCTCCCGCAAAGTTGATTCCTTCATAGAAATCTCCTTGCGAAGTACCGCCGTCACCCGTGTATGTCATGGCAACCGCTTTAATTCCACGTTTCTGGAATCCGAGTGCTACCCCAGCGGCTTGGATATACTGGGCCCCGATGATAATTTGAGGGAACAGGACGTTCAAACCTTCTGGAAATGCGCTTCCTAAATAATGTCCGCGGGACCATAAGAACGCCATATGTAATGGTAGACCGTGGAATATGAGTTGTGGTACATCACGATATCCAGGGAGAATAAAGTCTTCCTTTTCAAGCGCAAAATGGGATGCAAGCTGGGATGCTTCTTGACCTGCAGTCGGCGCATAGAATCCAAGTCTACCTTGGCGGTTCAAAGAGATTGACCGCTGATCCAAAATTCTTGTATAGACCATGCGTGTCATTAATTCCGTCAATTGTTCATCAGATAGATTCGGATCCGCTTCTTTGTTGACAATCTCGCCTTCTTCATTCAAAATCCGGAACATTTCAAACTGTTCTTCAATAGAATGAAGCGTTTTCACCGGATCGAACTGCTTTTCTTGTTTTGCAGCCATGTCGGCACCTCTCCTTTATATCTGTATTATTTTTTATTGTTTCTAATAGTGATACAACGTTGCTACCTTAATCAGTATACTGAAAGGCGGCAAATAGGTCAATCATTGTTATTACTGGTATAGCGCCGCTCATCTCTATTCTGAATTATATCGAAATAAGATTCTGTACTACTACAATAACACATCTGTATTATAATAGATTCACAAAAAGAAAAGTGGAGCCGTATTTGTCTCCACTTTACCCAATTCCTCTATTCGCCTTGTTTTAAACTTGAAAACACATCTTCTTTTATGGAATTTACTTCTTTCGTCGCTTCATTAAAATCCGAGATGGCGCTTTGGACGATAGCATTTTGTCCATTTACTTCTTCCACTTTCTTTTTCAAGTCTTCGAGCTCGACATCTTCGGAAGATAGCATGCCATAAAATTCTTTTTGGATGGAAGCAAGCTTTCTATATTCATCGACAAAAGAGGAATGAAGATCATAACGCTTCAACGCCACTTCTTTCAGTTTCAAAATTTGGCCGCTTTCGGAATCAGATGCCTTCTCCGCGACTGCATCTAGCTCTTTGACAAATGCTTCCGCTTCATTCATTGCTGATTCCTCTTTCTCTAAATGAGCAAGTCTATCATCTAATAGACTTTCCAATTCAGCAATTTTGGAACGCAATTTTTCTACATCCTCTTTCGTTAACTCCATCGTTTCATTGAATGTCTTTTGTTCTGTTTTTTCAAGTTCAGTCAATTTACTTTGCGTGTCACGGTATTCAGTTTCAGACTCATTCATTTTCGTCAATGTTTCAGAGAGCTGCTTTTCGGTTGACTGTCCGATACTACAGCCGGATAATGCCAACATGCCGATCGCAAATAGTGTTACAACTTTTTTCTTCATAGCATTTCCTCCAATCTGAGTTTCACTATAACTGTATACCCATTGCAATTCAAGCATGCACAAAAACCTTTACCCTCATTTCCCCGTTAGCTTATAATAGAAGTACAGCATGGTTATCGAAAGGAAGAATACGTAATGATTTTAATGAAAGATATTGTTCGCGAGGGCCATCCCGCACTCCGTAAAATTGCAGAGGAAGTGTCATTCCCTTTGGCAGCGGATGATAAAAAACTATGTAACGACTTACTTGAATATGTAATAAATAGCCAAAATGATGAAGTATGTGAACGATACGGCTTGCGTCCAGGCATCGGCCTTGCAGCGCCCCAAGTGAATGTATCAAAGAGAATCTTCGCTTTGCATATTGAAGACGAAGGGAAAAAACCGCTCAGCATTGTGGCGGTCAATCCTAAAATCATCAGCCACTCCGTCGAGAAGACATATTTGACGTCAGGTGAGGGCTGCCTTTCCGTCGATCGAGATGTCAACGGCTTTGTGCCGCGCTATGCGAGAATCACTGTGAAAGCTTTCGATCCTCAAGGTCAGGAATTTAAAATGAGGCTGAAAGGACTTCCCTCCATTGCTTTCCAACATGAGCTGGATCATTTGAATGGCGTCATGTTCTATGATCATATCGACCCTGCCGCTCCATTCAAAGTCATCCCGGATGCTACTCCTTTTGAAAGGGACTGAAGAAAAGGAATTCAAACTTGACAGAAATTTCGAATTCCTTTATAATGTCCTTAAGGAGTGATATGCCCATGTACAAGCGCCTCAAACGTAAACTGTTGAAACGGCTCAATGGCATACTCGGCAAAAAGACGATCGCATAGATAACGCTCGCCAACACAATTGGCGGGCTTTTCTTTTTATAAAATATTCCCTAGAAGTAGCTGCCTTAATTTCCGCAAAAACCGCAGAAATACGGCAAATCGAACTCTTCGTGGTTCGATTGGAAAGCGTCCGCCTGTAGCGAAAGCCGTCACAAAGAACGGCTTTTGCGAGCAAAAGCGCAGCGTTGCGAGCATAGGAAAGGATAATGATTTGATATACTAGTTAGATGAAGAAAATCATCATAGTTTATTTTAAACAACTGACATGCTAAGATGAAGAGAAAGATTCAAACGAACGTAAAAAAGGAGAGCTTACCATGATTTACAAAGTGTACTACCAAGAAAACGCTACACAAGTACCAATCCGAGAAAACACAAAACATCTGTACATTGAAGCCGATTCAGAAAGATCCGTCCGCGAAAAGTTAAAGAACCGGGAGTACAATATTGAACTGATCCAGCTGCTCGAAGGCAAACACCTCGAATATGAGCAAGCATCCCCTCATTTTGAGCTAGAGCAGGTCTAAGCAACATGAAAATAATAAAAAATAACGAAACAGCCGTTTTCGCCCTAGGCGGACTTGGAGAAATCGGCAAAAACACATATTGTGTTCAATTCCAGGATGAAATCATCCTTATTGACGCAGGCATCAAATTCCCCGAGGACGATTTACTCGGAATCGATTACGTAATTCCGGACTATACGTACTTGGAACGGAATGTCGAAAAAATTAAAGGCCTGTTCATCACGCACGGTCACGAGGATCATATCGGAGGCATCCCCTATTTGCTGCGCAAGATCAACATACCGGTCTACGGCAGTAAATTGGCACTCGGCTTGCTCCGCAATAAGCTAGATGAACATGGACTACTTAGAACGACGAAAATGATCGAGTTCAAAGAAGATGACGTATTCAAATTCAGAAAGACATCCGTCTCTTTCTTCCGGACAACCCATAGTATTCCCGATGCTTTTGGTGTCGTCGTCAAAACACCATCGGGCAACATCGTCCACACTGGTGACTTCAAATTCGATTTCACTCCGGTCGGAGAACCGGCCAACCTTGCGAAGATGGCGAAATTCGGAAGTGATGGAGTGCTCTGTCTCCTATCGGATAGTACGAATGCTGAAGTACCGAACTTTACGATGTCGGAAAGGAAAGTCGGCGATAGCTTGAATGAAATCTTCCGGAAAGTCGATGGAAGAATCATATTTGCTACATTCGCCTCCAATATTCACCGACTTCAGCAAGTGATTGAAGCGGCTGAACGTTACGGCCGGAAAATCGCCGTATTCGGCAGAAGCATGGACAATGCAATTACGATCGGCCGCGAACTTGGGTACATCAACGCACCAAAAGAATTGTTCGTAGACACCCAATCGCTCAACAGGTTGCCCGCCAACGAAGTGATGATCCTCTGTACGGGAAGCCAAGGCGAACCGATGGCTGCATTGTCCCGGATTGCTAACGGAACACACCGTCAAGTGCAAATCCAACCTGGCGATACGGTCATTTTTTCTTCTTCGCCGATTCCAGGAAATACGCTAAGCGTCAATAAAACGATCAACGCACTCTTCCGGGCTGGCGCCGAAGTCATTCATGGCGCTTTGAATAACATTCATACATCAGGCCACGGCTCACAGGAAGAACAAAAACTTATGCTTAGGTTGATCAAACCAAAATACTTCATGCCTATTCACGGAGAATACCGCATGTTGACAATGCACAAGGAACTTGCCATCGGTTGTGATGTCGAACCGGACAACGTCTTCATCATGAGTAACGGTGATGTGCTCGCTTTGACGGAGGATTCGGCAAGGATCGCAGGGAAAATCCCATCCGGCGACGTCTATATCGATGGAAGCGGCATTGGCGATATCGGAAGCGTCGTCTTGCGTGATCGTAAAATCCTTTCAGAAGACGGCTTGGTCATTGTTGTTGCTACAGTTGATAAAAAACGCAACAAAGTAGTTTCCGGACCGGACATCATCTCACGCGGCTTCGTCTATATGAGGGAATCCGGAATGATGATCAGCGAAGCGCAACACCTCTTATCGAAGGAATTGAATAAGAAACTCGCAAACTCCCCTGCTGAGGCAGGATCATTGAAAAGCGACATCATTGATATTCTTTCACCATATTTATACGATCAGACAAAACGTAGACCAATGGTACTCCCTGTCGTAATGGAAGTCTAATAATGTAATTACATGCCCTTATGCCTTCATGAGACATAAGGGCATTTTTTTACGCAAAAAAAGACCATTCATCAATGAAGGGCCTTCTTCTCAAATCTATGGATATCCAGATCTGATCCGATAACAATTAGGATATCATTCAACTGGATTTCCTCAATTGCTTGCGGCGACACCAAAATTTGCGCATCACGCTTAATCGCCACAATGTTTACGCCGTATTTCGCTCGGATATCGAGATCGATCAGTGTAAATCCGGCAAGCTTTTCATTTGCGCGAATCTCCGCAATCGAATATTCATCAGACAGCTCCAAGTAATCCAAAATATTATTGGAAACCAAATTGTTTGCGATCCGTTTCCCCATATCCCTTTCCGGGTGAACGACTTGGTCTGCGCCGATTTTCCGCAGCACTTTTGCATGGTAGTCATTCTGTGCTTTTACGGTGATTTTTTTCACGCCGATCTCTTTCAAGATGAGCGTTGTCAAAATGCTCGCTTGTATATTTTCACCGATCGCCACGACGACATGCTCGAAATTCCGGATGCCCAATGACCGGAGTGCAGATTCATCGGTCGTATCAGCCGCGACTGCTGTTGTTGCAATCTGTGCAAATTCATCGACACGATCAGGTGAAATATCGATTGCCATTACATCTGCATCCAATTCCACTAATTCATTGACGATGCTTCCTCCGAATCGTCCTAGACCTATTACGACAAATTCCTTTTTCATTTAATCCGCTCCAATCCGATTGATGGATGAGGTTAGTGTATCATATTATTTTCCGAGGAAAAAGAAAAGACGACCTCATACGGGCCGCCACTTCATAATCTCTGTTCTACATTTCATCCAGTACACGTTTCACACGCTTTATCAGCATTTTCATGCCGCTTCCCCCCGCTTGATAATGGCGCAATCGGCCATCTCTATCAAAAACATAATAGGAAGGTACATATTCATTGTCGAATGCATCGCTCAGTTTCAAATCATTATCAACGAATATCGGCTGGGTAATGTCATGCGCTCTCGCAGCCTTTTTGATTTTCTCCAAGTCCATATCGTCTTTTGAACGCGGCATATGCACAGCAATGACATTCAATTCTCCTCTATATCTGTCTCGGAAGTTATTCATATATGGCATCATTTCCTTGCATAAGCCGCAACTGATGGACCAAAAATGGATGAGTGTCGGTTTTTTCCCGATGTGATCCGCTCTATCAAACCGTCCATTCAACCAAGTCGTAGCTCCAACCAATTCTGGCATCTGTTCGTGCAATTTCATAATCCATCTCCTCCGCATTTAAAAATCCCACTGCTTATTCTATGCGCGAACAACCGTAATCGGAATGAAATGTTTATCCCCACTTTCCCAGAGGGAATGATAGACGTAGGTGCTTGCCACCTAATATGAAAATAAAAAGGAAGGCAATGCTATGCCCATACAAAATAGCTTAGAAAAATTGAATATGACTCGCTCCCATATGACATTTCTCCTTCCTTTCGGCTTTGATCAGACGAAAAGAAGGGAAACAATTGATAGCTTGGAAGCGAGCGGATATTCCTATTTCAAAATAGACGAAACTGCAATGAACGAAGAGTCTATTTATGGACACGGAATTGAAGTTGCCGGCAAGGAGCTGGAACAATACTTCTATCCATATATTGAACATAAACTCTTCCCCGGCTCTCTTGAATTAAAAGGTTTCCATCGATTTACCGCAGCTATCCAAGAAGAGCATTCCATGCAGTTAAGAGATGAACTGCATCACTTCATCATCCGAAGCATCGACATCATTCTTGCTCCGTTCGGAATCGCCTTCCTTGTACTGCGAGTTGATATGGAAGATGCTTCTGCAGATTTAAGTGACACACTCGATTTCGCACAACATTTTCGAGCAATTGAACCGAATCTGAAAGAAAACAAAGGTGCAACGATCGTCATTCCGGAAACAGGACAAACCCTTTCCATGCATGATTACATATTCGACCACCTATGCCCCTTCTTAAAAAAGTCCGTTTTACACGACAAGAAATTGAAAGGCCATTTTGGATCCCTACCTTATTTTGAAGATGAAAGGATGTTTGTTTCCTCCTTCCTAATTACGGAGAGTGGTGCAACCATTTCAGAGGAGCATCTTTATCGTATCGGCAATTTGAATGGAAAGAGTCCTGACGGAACCCCCTTCATGTCTTCAACGAATCCGCAATATATTCGACGTTCGTTGTCGGAGTCTTTGCATGACCGTTGGGCGCCTCATTTGTTCATGATAGCTACGGAACATGGTTTTTCCGTTATTTCCAATCGGCCAGCAGAGGAATTGACGAACGAATTATCCCAATACATGGGGACGCATTATTATAATTTGCTTCTCCATTATTTCTACAAGGTTATGCTTTTGCGCGTATCCTTCGAATACAGTGAAATCGAATGGAAGAAGGACGAGTATTACGTTAGATCACTCATACAGCTCATCAATGTCTTTTCATCGTGGTATTATTTCAAAGAAATTAGCACCCGGTCGGAAGGCAAGGAATTGTCGGAGATGTTCAGGAAAACCTTTATTATCGATCCCCTATTCGAAGAAGTGAACAACACGTTGCAAGAATTGTATAAAAGCCAGGAAAATAGCCAGGCAGGCCGATTGAACATGCTTCTTTTTATTTTGACGATATTCACTGTCATATCCGGCATTTACGGCATGAACCTTGTCATTCCGGATTGGGAGGCCCCTTCCGGCTGGAAGCAGTATTCCTCCTACACGGTCTTCGAATGGATATCATTGATTACCGCCGTCACAGGCATCGGATTGTCGGCTTATTTGATCATCTCCACTTTCAGCAGGATGTTCATACAAAGACGACGAGGAAACAAGCTTAATATGTATGACAAATAGCATTTGTCTTCGGCCGGAGTCCTTTAAAAAGGATTCCGGTTTTTTTCTCAAAACATCTTGATTTTTAAGCGTTTTTTTGTATAATAGGGTAGGTTTATAGTAAACAGGAAGTACAGTAATACTAAACTCCATGATTTCAAAGGAAGGAATTGTCAACCATGCATATCGGGAGTAAAATCAAAAGTCTTCGATTGAAAAAAGGACTGACCCAAGAAGAATTGGGAGAGAGGACCGACCTAACGAAAGGTTATATTTCTCAATTGGAGCGGGAGCTCACTTCCCCATCCATTGAAACGCTCTTTTCCCTATTGGAAGTGCTTGGGACTACGCCGAAGGAATTTTTTGATGAACCGAAGAAAAACATGAAAGTGGTCTACTCACCAGCCGATCAAACAACCTATGTCAATGATGAGCTAAAATATAGCATCCGTTGGCTCGTTCCCCGTTCGAATGAACATGAAATGGAGCCAATCCATATTACATTCGAGAAAAATGGTGAGTTTAAGCAATTCGAGCCTTCGCTATCGGAAACGTTCATCTATGTCCTTTCAGGAAAAGTGGAAATTGAACTTGGGGAGAGGAATTTCATGGCCACAACGGGCGATTCGGTCTATTATGAAGCATCCGACCATCATCGAATAGCGAATGCCAATGACGGCCCGAGTGAATTGCTCCTCGTAGCAACAGAATCTTATTTATGAAGGGGGAAATACCAAAATGACAAATCAGCCGATTATCCGTTTTGAGAATGTCATGAAGAAATACGGCGATGGAACGACCGTGTTGGATAATGTCTCATTTGAATTGGAGCGCGGAAAGTTTTACACATTATTAGGTCCTTCCGGTTGCGGAAAGACGACAATCCTACGATTGATAGCAGGGTTTATCGAGCCGACGGAAGGATCGATTTACTTCAACGGCAAAAAGATCAACAATGTGCCGGCGAATGAACGTCAAGTGAATACAGTATTCCAAGATTACGCGCTTTTCCCCCATTTGAATGTATATGAAAATATCGCATTCGGGTTACACATTAAAAAGGTGAAAAAAGATGAAATCGATACGCGGGTAAAAGAAGCATTGAAATTCGTCAACTTGGCCGGCTATGAAAATCGGGAAATTACGGAAATGTCCGGTGGGCAACGGCAACGGGTGGCAATCGCTCGTGCCATCGTCAATGACCCTGAAGTGATATTGCTGGATGAACCGTTATCTGCACTCGATTTGAAGCTGCGTTCTGAAATGCAATACGAACTAAGGGAGTTGCAACAACGACTTGGCAAGACGTTTGTCTTCGTCACACATGACCAAGAGGAAGCGCTCGCCATGTCCGATGAGATCTTCGTCATGAATATGGGCGCGATCCAGCAATCGGGCACGCCTCTTGATATTTATGACGAACCGATCAATCGATTCGTAGCCGACTTCATCGGTGAATCGAATATTGTATCCGGCCGGATGATCGAGGATTATGTCGTTGAATTTACAGGGAAACGATTCGATTGTGCTGACGCTGGTCTTCAACCGAATGAAAAAGTCGATATCGTCCTTCGACCAGAAGACTTGGAAATTACGACAGTCGATAAAGGGAAATTGAATGTGACGGTCGATACACAACTGTTCCGTGGCGTCCATTATGAACTGTCGACATACGATCAGGACGGGAACGAATGGCTCGTCCATTCCACGAAGAAAGCGGAAGTTGGAGCGAAGATAGGTCTTGATTTCGATCCTGAAGACATTCACGTCATGGGGTTGAACGAATCGGAAGAGGATTACGATGCAAGGCTCGAATCCTATGGAGCGATTGCCAATGAATAATAACCGCCTGCGTTCAGTCTACTCGGTCCCCTATGCAGCGTGGATCCTATTGTTCGTCCTGGCACCAATTGCATTAGTCGTCTATTATTCTTTTTTCGACTTGGCAGGCAACTTCACGCTCACGAATTACCATAACTTTTTTTCATCCGTTTATCTCAAATTGACGATCAGCTCTTTCTGGTATGCATTCCTTATTACATTCTTTTCTTTGCTGATCGCCTACCCGACGGCGTATTTACTAACGAAAACGAAGCATAAGCATCTATGGCTTCTGCTTATCATTATCCCTTCGTGGATTAACCTACTGCTGAAAACATACGCCTTCATCGGACTAATGGGGCTATACGGTCCGCTGAATGCGTTTTTGGAGACTGTCGGAATCGGCAAGCAGCAAATTTTGTTTACGGACTTCAGTTTCGTATTCGTTTCCGTGTATATTTTTATTCCGTTCATGATTTTGCCGATTTTCAACGCACTCGACAAATTGAACCCGGCCTTGATTGATGCGTCACGTGACCTCGGTGCAAATTCCTGGACGACTTTTAGAAGGGTCATTTGGCCATTGACGACGAACGGAGTGAAATCAGGCATTCAAGTTGTTTTCATTCCAGCATTATCGTTGTTCATGATTACTAGGCTCATTGCCGGAAATAAAGTCATTACGCTCGGGACAGCCATTGAACAGCAGTTCCTAGTGACGCAAAACTGGGGAATGGGCTCAACAATCGCCGTCTTCCTCATTGTTTTCATGTTCATTATCATGCTAGTTACGAATGGAAAAGAAAAGGGGGCGTCGGAAAATGGAAAGAATAGGTAAACTCCCTAAGCTGTATTTAGCGATCGTATTCATTATCTTGTACGCCCCTATTTTCTATTTGATCTTTTACTCGTTCAATTCGGGCGGTGGAATGTCCAATTTTGAAGATTTCACTTGGGAGCATTACGCGGCAGTTTTTGAAGACAAGCGATTGATCATCATCGTTCTCAATACAATTATCATCGCTCTGCTTTCCGCTCTATTAGCAACGACAATCGGGGTCATGGGAGCTTTGGCCATCTATTTCATGCGCAATAAAAAAATGAGGAATGCAGTCCTTTCTTTAAATAATATTTTGATTGTAAGCCCTGATGTAATTATCGGGGCATCATTCCTCATCTTGTTTACGATGATCGGTGTGAAGCTGGGGTTTGCCTCCGTACTCATTTCCCATATTGCATTCAGCATACCGATCGTCGTCATAATGGTATTGCCGAAGCTTGCGGAGATGAATACTTCATTGATAGATGCCGCACTGGACCTCGGAGCGTCACGAAGAGATGTGATGACGAGGGTCGTCTTGCCTTTTATTAAACCGGGGATATTCGCTGGATTCTTCCTCGCGTTGACATATTCGCTCGATGACTTTGCCGTAACCTTCTTCGTGACAGGAAACGGTTTCTCGACATTATCTGTTGAAATTTATTCGATGGCAAGAACGGGCATCAGTTTGACAATCAATGCCCTATCAGGATTGATTTTCATCGTCACGGTCGCTTTAGTCCTCGGTTACTATGCGATTAGCCGAAAATCGAAGACTCCTCTAGCGGGGGTGAAAAAATGAAATCCATTATTCAATCAGCAATCCTGATCCTCATCGTTTCTGGTATTTTGCTCTTCATTAACGCAGAGTTGAATAAAGGGAGCAAGTCCGGTAAAGGGATGATCACAGTCTACAACTGGGGAGAATATATAGACCCCGATCTAATCAAGCAGTTTGAAGAAGAAACAGGCATCAAAGTCATCTATGAAACATTTGATACGAACGAAGGAATGATGAGTAAAATCGAACAAGGCGGCACATCGTATGATATATCCGTCCCTTCGGAATACATGATTGAAATGATGAAAGAAAAGGATCTCCTGTTGCCGATCGACTATAGTAAAATCCCGAACATAAAGCATATCGATCCTTACTTCTTGGATTTGGCATTTGATCCTAACAACAATTATTCTGTCCCCTATTTCTGGGGTACAGTAGGGATTGCATTCAATCCAACGTTGCTTGAAGGACAAACATTCGAAAACTGGGACGATCTTTGGGATCCTTCGTTGAAGCAACGTGTCATCCTTGTCGATAGTGCACGGGAAACAATCGGCATGGGTCTGAACTCGTTAGGCTATTCTCTGAATTCGACCGACCTCGATGAACTTCGAGAAGCGACAGATAAACTGAAGGCATTAAGCCCGAATGTGAAAGCTGTCATCGGGGATGAAGTTACCCAGCTGATGGTCAATAATGAAGCAGCCGTAGCGCTCACATGGTCAGGGCAGGCAGCTGATATGATGTATGAGAATGAAGATATCGATTATGTCGTTCCCGAGGAAGGGTCGAACTTATGGTTCGATAATCTCGTCATTCCAAAAACCGCGAAAAACATTGACGGGGCGCATGCATTCATTAATTTCATGCTCGATCCTGAAGTGGCGGCACAAAATGCCGATTATGTAGGTTATTCTACTCCCAATTTATCAGCGCTTGACTTGATGGACCCCGAAGTTGTCGAGGATGAGCGGTTCTATCCGGACGAAGAGACGAGAAGCCACTTGGAAGTGTATAAAAATTTAGGACTCGAATTATTAGGCGTCTATAATGAACTTTTCCTGGAATTCAAAATGGATATGAAAAAGTGATTGACTATGCCCTTAAACCGTTTACATGGTTTAAGGGCGTTTAAATGTATAAGTACTTTTATTCGGAGGTCTTTCCGTTAAGTGTTGTCGTGCTTCTATGGTAAAATGTTTCAATAACACGAAATAATAGTAAGGGGGCGGATTGCCTTTGGCGGAGAAACAATCGAATAATTTGGCTTTATACATACTGATGTTCAATATGTTCATCGCTATGGCGGGCATTGGTCTAATTATCCCAATCATGCCAGAATTTTTAGGGACGTTCGGTGTCGCCGGCAAAGTACTCGGATTCCTAATCGCAATCTTCTCATTCGCACAATTCATCTTCTCGCCATTTTCCGCCGATTTATCCGACCGGCACGGAAGAAAGAAAATCATCATTGTCGGTTTATTCATTTTCGGATCTTCACAGCTTGCGTTCAGTTTATCGACAGAGATTTGGATGCTCTTCGTTGCCCGATTCTTTTCAGGTATGGGAGCGGCGTTCATCGTTCCTCCTATGATGGCGTTCGTCGCAGACATTACAACATTGGAAGGCAGAGGCAGAGGGATGGGGCTGTTAGGGGCATCTATGTCACTTGGTTTCATGATCGGTCCTGGAATTGGCGGGTTCCTATCTAAAATCAGTCTCCTCTTTCCATTTTATTTTGCCACGGGGGCTGCCGTATTTGCGGCAATTCTTTCTATTTTTATTTTGCCTAATCCAACACCGTCCATTTCGTCAGGTGAGATCCTGAAAAAGCCAGAAAACCTATTTAAGCAATTGAAACGGTCAACGAAAACCCCTTATTTTGTCATGTTGATCGTCATGTTCGTCTTTTCATTTGGACTGGCGAACTTCCAATCGACGATCTCTTTGTATGTTGACCATAAGTATGCATATACCCCTTCTCAAATTGCGGTGTTGATAACGGTCGGCGGCTTTGTCGGCGTTATTGTACAGACATTCGTCATCAACCCGTTGTTTAAAAAGTTCGGAGAAATGCGTGTCATCCTTTTCAATTTGGTCGTTGCAGCCGTTTCAATGTTAGCCATTCTGTTCGTAGATATTTTTTGGACAATTCTTCTCGTCGCGACAATTTTCTCAACGGCGACTTCCCTGTTGCGTCCAGCGGTCAATACGCTCGTCTCGAAGCTTGCGGGCGAGGAACAAGGATATGCGGCCGGGATGATGAATGCTTATATGAGTTTAGGAAATATGGTCGGCCCAGCGCTCGCCGGATCCATTTTCGATATTAATATTACATTCCCGTATTTCTTAGGCACTGCCATTCTCCTCATCTGTTTTGTAATTGCAGGGACCTGGTCCAGAAAACACACACTCCTTCTCGATTCGACAAGGACATGAAAAACCCTTATCTCCGTAACCATTGGAGATAAGGGTTTTCTATCGCTTCCTTTTCGCTTTCAATAATTCAGCGACGTGGTCTTCTGTTTTACCTGCCGGTGCCGGTTGTTCGTCAACCTTCATTTTTCGATCGAGCAAACTTGAAAACATGCCGAAGCGGCGTAACGTAATATCGATGAAAAACAAAATCATCGCCATTAGAATGAGCCAATCCGCAATCGGCTTCCGATCACCGCTTTTATATGGATGTGGGCGGAAGACTTGCGCAGGACCCTCAAGATGCTCGCCGCCTGTCCGCTCGGCAATTTTCTCAAGCATTGCGACATTTGGTTCTGATGGCTTGTATTCCATACTATAAGGGACTGATACACCCGCTTCGAACAATCCACCACTATCATCGGCAACACCGAAGAAAACAAGACCTGGATCAGCTT
Organism: Sporosarcina sp. Marseille-Q4943; assembly: GCF_943736995.1. Taxonomy (GTDB): domain Bacteria; phylum Bacillota; class Bacilli; order Bacillales_A; family Planococcaceae; genus Sporosarcina. Next base: position 539,640 of record NZ_OX031157.1, read on the forward strand.
CCAATGTGACCCTCACTTTTCCTGGCGCCAATGGTTCCGACTGGTATGGCACCTCATTCCCTTGCTCATCTACAATTGCAATTTCCAAAAACGCCGACTTCCTGGAACTGTCGGTAATCGTATACGTTCCGCCGCGATCATGTGTGATCAGATATGGAACGTCTTCAAAAGACGGTAGCAAACGTGCAACCGCTGTGTTCCAGAAGTCTGCATAGCCTTCCCATCTCGCCAGGTCTCCCGACCATTTCCCCGTCGAATCGGATGTGAACGCGACCGTGCGACCGAGTCCATACATCCATTCAGCAATGACAGGATCTTCCTTAGGGCTTTGTGCCACGATTGTCGCAGTGCCTTTAGGAGTCGTTGCAATATAGGCATTCATCTGCGGTACGCCTTCTCGGAAGATGGACGTCCACTCTGGAACATTGCTTAATGAAACATAGAACGGATCATCTTCAATATATGTTCTCGTCAGCATCGATGTTTCTCTTGTCAATATAGCGGGAATCGTCGACTCGTCAACAGCATTGTAAAACCTGCCTCCACCCAAATCCGCCAATTCCTCCAATAGCGCGCTATCCGCATCAGTTCCGATGGCCACGGTTGATAACGTGACATTCGTGTTTTTACTTTCCGCTATAATATCTTCATAATCCGGAGGCATGGAAGATTGGCCATCCGTCAACAGGATAATATGTTTCCTTTGAAGCTTCAAATCACCTAAATCTTCATAGGCTTTGGCGACAGAAGGGAAAATATCAGTTCCTCCCCCAGCAGGAATTGACAAGATCTGATCCATCGCGTCTTGCTTATCCTGTAAAGGTCCGACCGGAATGACCTCCCAAATTTCATGGTCAAACGCCGTGAACCCGAAAGTATCCTCATTACGAAGCAACTCAACCGCTCTTGCGGCAGCTTCCCGCGCAATGACGATTTTTGACCCGGACATACTTCCAGAACGGTCCATTGCAATAACAAGTCCAAGGGACGGAAGCTGCTCTTTCCCTTTCACTTCCATTTCAACGGGCAATAAACGCTCGATCGGTGACTTGAAATAACCTCCCAATCCATAACTTTCATCGCCCCCGACCATCATAAATCCAGTCCCGAAGCTTTTAACAGCCTGCTCGATGACTGTCATTTTATGCTCTCCGACGAGATGTCCCGGCACATTGTCAAAGATGATTGCCCCGTATCCTAAATATCCCGATAAAGTTTCCGGCAATCTTTCCGCATCCACTACGTCGACTTCCATCGCGTTCCGGTCGAGCAGAGACGGGATGACGGATGGGCTCCGCTCGGTCTGAACGATCAGCACTCTTGGGGATTGCTCAAGCATCGTTACGGAAAGCATCCGGTTATTTTCAAGGAGTCCATCATCAGGCACAATCAGCTTTGCCTCATACTTCAGGAGTCCTGTTCCCCTAGCTTCATGATGAAATGCAAATTGATTTGCCCCTTCATCCAAAGCAATCGGTTCACGAATGATCTCCTCGTCATTTAAGTAGACCAACAACTGGCCAGTAGTTTGGGTGGATGACTCGACCTCTACTCGTAATAACTGCCTCTCTCCTTCAAAAGCAGTTCGAGGCGTCTCGAATAATGAGATGGATGCATCCGCTTCATTCGTTCGCCTCAGTACGACCGTGTCAATTTGAACAAGACCATTTTCATATTTCGGCAACAGTTCTTCGATAGACCCTTCCGTCTCAAGCCCATCAGACAATAAGACGATTCTGGTCGCTATATTCGCTTTTGCCACAGCGGCGGATAAATCAATCGCATTTGCGATATTCGTCGCACCATTCGATTCGATTTGATCCAATTTCGGCATTTCAATTTCGGTATCAGTTAGTCTACTATCCGTCCGGAACGTTCCGGCAAATGAATAAATGCCGACGGATTGATTCTCTTTTCTAGCCTTCAAACTCTCCGCGATCCATTCTTCCGCTTCACGGCCCGCCTCTTCAACGGAAACGGATCGATCGACGACGAAAATGATTTGCTCCTCATTGTCAGGCAACAATACATAGGGAACGGTGAGGGCGAAAACGATACAGAGGATCACCAAGCTCCTTAAGGCATAGAGGATTGTTCCCTTCTGTACGAACCGCATGTTAGAAGTCTTCCAAGCATACGCCATGTAAAGAGTTATCGGTATGAGCACCAAAAGCCATAACGGCTCCTCAATTCGGATATCCACGTCGTCTCTGCACCTCCCACTCTATCAATAAAAGAAGGAGGACGGGTAAAAGGAATAGCCATCCGATCATTTGCTTGCCTTCTTCTTTTTCTGTATCTTCAGCTGAGCCGGATCCTAGTTTATAACTGGATCCAGAGGCGACCAATTTCTCATCAGGATCCAACTGAACAGATAAATAGCTTTCCGTTCCGTTGTCGATCAGCTTATAAATTCCCGGTTTTGCTGGGGCAACAAAGTTTTCACCTGCCTGATAAGTTGCAACGTATTTATCATCGATTGTAAAAATCTCTATCCCTTCCGGTCCGCTTCCCGTCAACAGAGCTTTCCTTTCATTCGGGGTGAACGTTCCGGCAATATCGCTTCCGGACCGCAACATTTCCATCGAACTCCAAAAGAATAAAGGAAACGACGGGTGCAACGGCCAATCCGTTAAACCGATATCCGTCAAGATGACGATATCTCCTCTCGGTGAACGCTGGATAAACGGTTTGCCTTCGATGGTCGCCAAAGTCGAAAACCCTTCAAATGGTGGATAGAGAGCACTTACATATACATTATCGATTGAAGCGATTGAGAATAGTGCATCGTTCGATGATTCCACCACGCCTGAAACCGGCTCGGTCTTCGAATCATTTCTGCCAATCAATAATATCGGCTCTGTCCCTTCCTCCAAAAAGGAAGTCTCATTCGTCACAATCATTGCATGGTCCCTTGCTGAGGTCATTTCATTGACTGACCCTGAACTGACAGTGAGTCCAATTGCATCAAACGCTTTCTTGACCAATTCATGCAGTTGGCTGTCGACAATCACTTCTGAGGATTCATTACCGATCACGATAAATGCATCATTGTCTGTTGCATAATCATCTTCCACTTCCATGCGCACATGGAAAGCCGGCAGCTCCGGTAACTCCTTGAATGAAAGGAGAGTGTCCGCTTCTTCTTCAACCGAAAATTCCTGTTCAGCCAATTTATCGCCCGTCAACCCATTATTGACAATCACTTTGCCTGTCTGTTCAGTAGTTGTTTGATTAGAAAGCTTAACGATGGCCTCTGTGCCACCTGCTGTATGTATGGCACCGAATTTCCCGATAGCGATATTGTCTAAAGGACTTTCATTGTTATGGATCCTCCAGGTGATTCCTTGTTCACTCTCCATGAATATTGAACGATCAAGGTAATCGGTGAAAATATGGACGTCCGCTCCAGCTTGCGAGGCGATTGATCGGACAAAATCGAGCGAACGTTCAAGATGCTCGTGTTCATAATTCAATTCAAGCCTGTCAATTGCGTCCGCAATAAGACGCTCATCAGTCTCTTCCCGAAGCAACAGTGCAGGCTCCTTCCCTGTCGTAATGATTGAAACGGATTCACCCGCAAACTCTTCCACAATTGAGCGCATCTTAACTTTACTCTCTTCAATTATAGAAAGTTCACCAACTTTAGCTGCCATGCTTGCAGAAGTATCCACGATGAATACAGTATGACTGTCAGCAACAGTGTCCTTCGGCAAATAAGGTCGAAGCAAGATGAAAAGCAATAGCAACAATGCCGCCATCTGTAAATAAAATAAGGCATTCCGTTGTAAATTTTTCAAGTAAGGCGAAACCTTTGTTTCCCTCATCGATCTTTCCCAGAACAGAGTGGAAGAGATTGTTGTCGTCACGTACTTCTTTCGGAAAAAATAATAGAGAAGGACGGCCAACGGGAAAATCGCCGTCCATAAATTACCGATTTGATCAAACCCCACTTAGCCGTCCCCTTTCAACGCAACCATCCTACATGTCTCATTTTTTTCGTAAAACAATCCATGGCCCCTTCCGAAACTTCCGTGCGTAAAAGCTGGATTCCATATTTTCTCGCCAATGCCGCCAGTTCTGCTTCGTGTTTCAACTTTTTCTCTTTATATTCTTTGACAATTCTCTGGTTCATCGACACTTCTACGGCCGATCCACTTTCCACATCGACGAGACGGACATCTCCTTCATACGCAGGAAGCTCTTCCAACGGCGAGTGGACAGTCAAAATTCGAATATCCTTGCAAACACCCGGCAATCTTCTGAACAACCGCTCCCACTTTTCCAACTCTTCCAGTCCATCAGTAATAATGAATAAGACAGTCATCGCCTTAGGGACATGCTTTAATAGCTGATCTGCAAATTCCCCTGCAAAATCCGGTTCTTGCATTTGTGACACATATTTTGAGAATGAAGCCCTATGCAATGCACCTTTCTTCCGGAAGAAGTAACTTTTGTCAGAAGACCAAGTTGAAAATGAAACAGTGTCTCCACTTTTTAATGCGATATGTCCTAATCCGATAGCCAATTGACGTGCAAAATCCCACTTTCCATCCGTCCCCATCGACTTTGTGGAATCAAGAAGTATATGTACCCGCATTTCTTGTTCATCCAAAAACTGTTTAATGAATGGTTTATCCGTACGGGCGAATACATTCCAGTCGATATGGCGCAAATCATCACCCGGGTGATATTCCCTGAAATCCGAAAAGTCCAATGAAGTCCCGGTTTTATTGGAACGATGTGTCCCTTTATGATGTCCGAGCCTTCTTGCTCTTGAAATGATGGATAACGATCCTAATCGTTTGGACAATCGATCGGGGAAGAGATCCTCTCTCATTAGACTTGCGCTCCTTGGCGAATGTCCTCCAGCAATCGATCGATTAGTTTATCGACATCAATTCCTTCCGCTTCCCCCTCATAATTAATAAGGATACGGTGTCTTAATGTCGGTTTGGCAACAGTTTTAATATCAGCAATGGATACATGGAAACGTCCAGCCATGAGCGCCCTCGCCTTTGCCAACCGGATAATGGATTGTAATCCACGGGGACCGCTTCCATACTGGACATATTGATTCCAATCATCTTCCGCGCCCGTCCTGTTATGCGTCGCCGATACTAAATCAACTGCATAATCCATCATTTCATCCGCGATGACAACAGTTTTCGCCATTTCTTGGGCTAGTATAATTGTTTCGCTATCCATCACTTTTCGAATGGCTACGTTATTCGGTCCGGTCGTCCGCAGCATAATTTCCTTTAATTCTTCCTTACGCGGATAAGGAAGCAAAATTTTACATAAGAAACGGTCCATTTGCGCTTCTGGCAGTGGATAAGTTCCTTCCATCTCAATCGGATTTTGAGTGGCCAGAACGAAAAATGGCCTGGACATCTTCCGGGTTTCGCCAAGTACAGTAACGGTTTTCTCACCCATTGCTTCAAGTAAAGCACTTTGTGTCTTCGGTGTAGCACGGTTAATCTCATCTGCCAAAACCATTTGGCTAAATATCGGTCCCTCTTTGAACACAAACCGCTGAACCCCTTCCGGATTCCGCTCCAAAATGCTCGTTCCTGTAATATCTGCAGGCATGAGATCGGGCGTAAATTGAATACGGGAAAAAGACAAGTCCAGTACTTCAGATATCGTTCGAATGAGCATCGTCTTTCCTAAGCCGGGCAGTCCTTCCAATAAGGCATGCCCATCAGCTAAAATGGAATATAATGAAAATTCAACAGCTTCCTGTTGGCCTACAATGAATTTCCCGATTTCTTCCCGTACTTCTGCTAGCTTACTGCTCATTTCTTCAAATTGTTCAGGTGAAAACGACATTTGCACATCTCCCATCCATTAGTCATTCAATTGATGAAAAGTAATCGGAGAGGACTCGCTGTAAATCCGCAGGGAGATTCATCTTATCCGCCCCTTTCAAATAGGCGTCTTTATAGCTTCCGACCACTTCTTTATATGGCCGTAATGTTCCCCTTTCAACAAGGCCTTCACGTTCATTTTCTTCGATGAATTCCCCTTCCCCAAGCTCACCGCCTACTACAGAAGGATCATTATAACTGCCAATTCTATCGAATGGGATTGAAAGTAGGTTCCGTCCACCTTGACCGGTTCCTGCTCCAGATCCTTGTCCTTGTCCTTGTCCTTGTCCTTGTCCTTGTCCTTGTCCTTGTCCTTGTCCTTGTCCTTGCCCTTGCCCTTGCCCTTGACCCTGGCCTTGACCTTCTTCTTGACCTTGTCCTTGACCTTGACCTTGACCCTGGCCTTGACCTTGACCCTGGCCTTGACCTTGGCCCTGACCTTGGCCCTGACCTTGACCCTGACCTTGGCCTTGGCCTTGACCCTGGCCTTGACCTTGGCCCTGGCCTTCTCCTTGACCTTCTCCTTGGCCTTCTCCTTGATCTTCTTCTTGGTTGCCCTCATTAGCGCCGGATTGTGATGATCCCGTGCCAGGCTTCGCATTGGAGCCAGTTTGACTATTGCTTGCTGCAGGTGGAGTTCCGGCACTGGCCAAAGCCGGCAAAGATGGGGCTTTGCCTATTTTATTCAATGCACTTTGGGCTTTCCCTGCTTGCTGTGCGAGCTGATCAACAATTGATTGAAGTTCTTCAAGTTCCAATTCTTCGGAATCGCTCAAGCCTTCCTCAGTAGCATTCTTCTTTTCGGTCAATCGTTGCTCCTTCAGCTTGAACTCCTTTTGCTTCTTCACTAATTCCCTTAATGTTTCCTCGGTCGTTTTTGTCTCTTTCAGTTTCTCAGCGAGCTCAGCCAATTCTTTTTTCTGCTCAGGTGTTTTTTCCTTCTTTACTAGTTCGGCTACTTCCTTCTTCAATTCTTCGATAATTTCCTTTTCCTTTGCGACAGCTTTCGCTTCCTGTTGCGCTTCAGAAGGGAATATGAGCAGCAAGAAGGAGCAAGCGAGCAATAATAGAAAGCCGACGAGCATTTTTTCATTCACATATTTTTTATCCCGTTTCTTGAATTGAGGATAAGCAATGTCCATCGCTCTCTCCGCCCGTTGCACAATCGCTTGTGCAAAGTCCGACTGATTCACACGTTCATCCAAAGCGGTCACGAGTAAATTGTCCGGTACATAGTGATCCAACATCCAGACGGCTTCGTCTCGGCGGACGTTCTTTATGAACAACACAACGACTGTTGCAATGATGGCTATTACAAATATCCAAAAGGCAATCCATTCATAGTGAGGCAATATGAACAGTCTGGAAGCAGCAAGGAACAATGTGTACAACAAAGCAGTCATAAAAAGCCCCGCTTGCAGCATATGGACGGATCGCTCGATTCTTAATGATCTCAATGCTTTTCCGACATATCGCTGTAATGCTGTTTTCTCTTCCATCTGTCTCACCCCATCATTTTAATCTTTTCATATTGACTCGAAGTTTTTTCACAGCAATGAACAGTGCCAACACAGTAATGATTCCATAAAAAATCAAATAGCCAGCCCAAATCGGAAAATCGATGTTCGTCATCTCTGCGATCGACCGATCCAGTTCTGGCGATAGGAATGTTGCAAACAGAACCGCCGGATTAATGGATGCTAAAAACTGGCCGAGATATGAAGGGGATGTCACCGGTGTTCCTAAGGTCCCCATATGGTTAAATGCTTTCATTTGTATGACAATGATTAACAAAAAACCAGTTACTACCGCTAAGAATAGCATCGTGCCATAAGTTGCAATCATGGAAACAACAGTTCTTCGTATTAGTGTCGAGAACATGACGCCAATACTACCGATGGCTAGCAATGTAACGAACAGGAAGAGGAATATCTTTATGAAATCGCCAGGGGAAATCCCCCCGAACAGAAAGACTAAACTGTAAACAGGAAGACCTGCCACAATGAGCAACAATAGAAAGGCCACTGATGATAGCATCTTGCCCGAAATGATTTGAAAAGAGCTTTGTGATGTCGTCAACAAAATCGGCAATGTCTGCTTTTCCCTTTCCGAGCTGATCGCCCCTGCTGTCAAGCCAGGAGCCGTAAACAATACGAGCCCTAGTTGGATATAGGAAAGGAATGCGAATAGGACAAAGCTTTGGCTTGGCCTGAAGTAGGAAGTCCCTGTCAAATTGACATTTAAAAATATATAACCGAAGACGAAAATGCACATTGCTAACAGAAAGAAAAGGATTCCATTAAAGCCTTTAAATGAGCGGAATCTCAGCTTCAATTCCTTAAAGAGAACCGGGTTATTAATATTCATTGTCAGTCGGCCCCTTTCGTTATTTCCATAAAGACATCTTCCAAGTTCGTCACATGCTCCGTGAAGGACACAATCTGTAAATCATTTAGAATCGCACGTTTAAGCATTTCGATCTGCCCCACTTCCTCGCCCCTGTAAATGAAGGAAATCCCAGCATCGCCTTCGAGCCTTTCAATCGAGGTGACAAATGGCTGTTCTTCGAAAAATGCAATCGTCTCTGCGATTTTTCCAGCTAAACGGACTGTTATCATTTTCTCGCCTTGCAGCTTTTGCTGTATTTCGGCAACTGACCCATGTGCTATCAATTTGCCATTGTCAATGACCCCGATTTCATCACACATCTCCGCCAATTCAGGCAAAATATGAGAAGATATTAAAATAGTTTTTCCCATGCCTTTCAACGTCTTTAAAATATCTCGCATTTCAATTCGTGCCCTCGGGTCCAACCCTGAGGCCGGTTCGTCCAAGATGAGCACTTTAGGATCATGAATAAGACATCTAGCCAGACATAATCTTTGTTTCATCCCACGGGATAATAGGTCTACATACGAATACCTCTTATGTGACAGATTCACCAATTCCAGCAGTTGAGGAATGAGTTTCTTCCTCTCTTCTTCAGGAATTCCGTAGCTTGCACCATAGAAATCAAGATATTCATCGGCTTTCAACTGGTCATACACTCCGAAAAAGTCGGGCATATAACCAATCAATTTTCGGATATCGGCAGGTTTTTCCCTCACGCTAACCCCGTTAATAATTACGTCGCCAGAAGTCGGCTGCAATAATGTGGAGATAATTAAGAACGTCGTAGATTTACCGGCACCGTTCGCACCGACAAAACCGAATACAGTTCCTTCATGCAACGTTAAATTCAAATCATCGAGCGCGGTGAATTGGCCGTACTTTTTCGTTAACCCTTTAATCTCAATCATTTTTTCACCTCGCCATGCAGCTTGATATGAGGAGCATACCCTTCATTGCCTCGTTGCTTATTAATGAACTCTAACTTGAATGTCACTTTTCCATCTTCCGTTATATAGTCATCTATCGAATCCAACGTCAATTTATTTTCGGATTCAAGCGGATCGTACGTTTTTGTTTTAGCATTCCATATTTGCAAAGTGTATAACTGCTTTTGTATTTTTGAAATGTCCATTGACTTCCACACAGATACTTTTTGCATCAAATCCTCTGGGACTTGCCACGTTTGAATGTACGTATCCTCATCAAAATAATACATATTCGCCGAATAACCAACCGGGTGGGCCGGAATGTTATTTATTTCGGATATGAGGTTCATTGTCATCATTTCAGGATCCACCGTAAAGTTTCCGCTAAACTCGACTTTTGGCGTGAACGCCTGCGACAGCAATGTTAAGGAATCCGTCGCCGCCTTTGTTTTTTCCAGTTCAATCGGAACAATCTTTGTATCCGTGTAGCCGATAAGTACTGGCTTAGAGTCGCTGCTCATAAAATCGCCTGAAAATGTAATGAGGTTATCTTTTCTCATTTTATCCAAGTCATCTGTCGTAGTAGGCATATGCCCCATATACATCGAAGAATTGGACGATAGTTTTTGGACCAAAGTTGAGGTTTTCAAGGTCTCATTCACCTTTATCGTTTCACCTGGACCTAAATCCCCTACTTGCATGCGACTCCTTCCCGACCAGACGGCAAGTTCTGTCACTGGGAATGGGAAATTATTTGTAATTTCACCTGTCAGTTGCTTGTCTTTAACTGTTAAGTTAATTTCGAAATTTCCGATTGGGTCTAACGTCGTTTGCCCGTAGACTGTCGCGACATCCCAGTAGCCAATATTCCGTAGGTGCAAGTTCGATCCTGTCGCACTTCTTTCAAGAACTGCCCGTTTATGTGAATTTGCCCCCATTGAAGAAGGTCCGAATAGCCCCATCGAATAAGGGGTGTATGTGGAGATTGTCGTTTCCTTCGGAGCAGAAAAAACAAAGTCTCCTGCCTTGTTCGTCAAAATCGACTCGACGAAATAACCGGTCAATCTGCCGTCCTGTTCAACATCGAATACAGATGTTTGTTGAAGTTGCGCTTGGCCGATCCGATCACGAGCGCCATAAGCAAAGATAAAGACGGATACCGCTAAAGAAATGGCAGGAATGATCCACCAAGCATGTTCCCGCTTGTCTTTCTTTTTTAAGATAATATACAAGACCGGAATGATAATAACGATGTAAAAGATGATCACACCGAATAGAAGCGGGGCGGATACTTTAAAAGACGGAAAAAGTTCATTCGAATTACCGACCGTCCACCGCAATGATTCCATCGGATCGTTGTAATACGGCATCATGCCGCCCGCAACTACTGACCGGCTCGACAAATCGAGTAATATTCTCCACACCGTTACGGCTCCTTGCATTTTGGAAAACGGTTCATCTCCTGCCGAAAAAGCAGTTTGCAAAACTAAACCTTTTCCAAGCGGCTTGGAAGCAGCAAGAATGTCCGCTCCTTTGGAGAAGACGATTTTTGAATCGGGATTCAGAGTTGCTGCGGCCACAGTGATTTCCTGATCAAAATCCTCTCTCGACGTCCATTCATTAAAAACTTCCGGGCTGATAGCCGTCTTTCCGTTGAACGCCAATGGCAAATGTTCTGCAAATATACCCGACTCCACTTCCAAGTGATCGGATCCGCCAAAAATGATAACGCCGCCCGTTCGGACCCAATCCAGAAGAGCTTGCTGCTCCCCTGCGGACATGTCTGCAATCGGATATTCATCCACGATGATCATATCCGTCGGCCCCCATCCGGCTGCCTCATCGGGCAACAATGCAATTTTGGAAACGTCGATCATTTGAGTGCTCGGAAAATTAGTTAACCGGATCCCTTTCAAGGCGGATAAGCGATCGATATTATCCGTGAAAGCTGTCATAATTTTCGTGTCGTCATGAAACATCGCGACAGTAATTTGTTGGGTCCCTTTATGATCAATTTCCTTGCCTGTTTTCCAACCTCCATCATAAAAAAAGATGGATTTGCCATTCATCCCATACATGTTGTAATCGAACATTTTTCGATTGATGAATGTCACTGTTTTCGTTTCGCCCGCCTCTATGTCCAGTGGAAAAACCTCTCCAACACCTGACTCATACGACTGTTGCATATCGATGACCATGTCGCCATTAAAAGCGCTTGTTCCGCTATTTTCAATTACGACCGTAATTGGTGCCCCTTTGCCGTATTTCGCTTTTCCGTCAAAGCCTGCAGTCACCTTCACTTTTAGCTCAGGCGCGGCTGAAGCATGGATCGCCGGCATGAATAAGCAAAATACAAATATGGCGATAATGATTCCCCATTGTTTCTTCCACATATACGATCCCCCCTATTGGCCACCGCCAATATTCTATGTACCTTCCTAATTAGTACGTAGTAATATTAGGAAAGTTCCATTTACTTCAATTCTTTTCTTAATTTTTCGGCATGGGAGGTAAGTACTTCGGTAAAAGCGCTCACTTGCTTCAGTTCAAAAGTCGAATCATACCCTATCAACCATGTATCCCTCGTCAATTCGAATTCTTCCTCGCTATTCAGCAAAGGGATTTTATTCACTTTCTCATCACCCGTCAAAGTGATGGACGGCAAAATCGCATAGCCGATTCCGTTCAATGCCAGCTGTTTGCAAGTTTCGATTTGATCGACCGTAATTTGCCTCTTTGGATACTGTGAGAAATGACGCTGCCACCATCGCTGGATTTCCATATAGTAATTGGAATCACTTTTAAATTGAATGAACGGACGCTCCGTACCCGTCAGTTCATTGATGGACGTGATTTCCTGATCGACCAAATAGAGCCGGTCCCTGAACAAGTAAGACTTTCTACTTTTCCAATCCACTTGACCTCTCACTATTCCGACATGCGCCTCACCTTCATACAGAGCTTTCACAATTTCCGAGCTCCACCCTGTCATCAATGAGATCTTCGCATCAGGATACATTCTTACGAACTCTTTCAATACTTGCGGCAACCATGTCTGACCGACGATTGATGCGCAAGCGATTTTAAGGGTACCGTGCACTCTATCTGCCAACGAAGCAATCATCTCGGCAGTTTCCTCTTTTTTTAAGATTGTCTCTTTAGCAAATGCAATGACAAGCTCGCCTGCTGGAGTAGGCTCCAGTCCTTTTTGGGAACGGATGAACAGCAATGTTCCCCATTCCTTTTCGATTGTCTGAAGACGTTGTGATAAGGCGGGCTGGGATAAAAAAAGCCGCTCAGCCGCCTTACGCATATTTCCTTCTTCCGCCAATGCTTTAATGATTTCCAATTCAGTTGTCGTCATGAAGAACCACCTTTCCCCTTGGTATCCGCAATATGAGCAACAGGCTGATGATAGCAAAGATGAGTACGGCTACATACACCCATTGCAAAGATCCATCAAGCGCTCGTTGCAGAATATTCATTTTTGAAGCATCCAATGTCGACCTCGACTCTTCCGTCAATAAAAGATTAATATCATTCACTTCATAATCAAGATTCCTTTCTCGGAATGATGACAAAAGAGATGCATTTAATACTGCACCAAAAATTGCTGCGCCGATCGTATTTCCGAAATTTCTCATGAACATATTCGCAGCGGTTGCAGATCCCCGCTGTTCACGGCTGACTGCTCCTTGAATCGTTACGATGAAGGAAGTGCTCGTCAAGCCCATTCCGACTCCTATAAAAAAGCTGGAAAACGCAGCCCATAAAGGACCCGAATCCCCATTCATCCAAACAAACATCAGTGCACCGATCACCAGAGAGATGCCACCTGCAAACGAAACTGCAAAAGTTCCGAACCTGATCAACAAATGCCCGGCGACAGAAGATGCAATCGGCCAACCAATCGACATCGCTGTCAATGTAAATCCGGCAATCATAGCCGTCTGTTCCATAACACCCGTCACATAAGTAGGCAAATATGAGGAGATGCCAATCAGAATAACGCCAGTAGTTAAAGAAACGAGATTGGCATAGAGGATTACGGGGTTCTTCCAAATGGAAAAAGGCATCATCGGATCTTCCGCCTTCCTTTCAATCCAAATGAACAACGTAAAGAGCCCCGCGCCTAAAATAATGAGGAGAAGACTTACTGAAGAAGACCTGCTAAAGGATTGTCCTCCTTCAACGAGCCAAAATAGGATGATTGATAAAGACGTCGTTAATAATGCGGCTCCCTTAATGTCAATAGCCACTTTTCTTTCAGTTGCAGGCTCTTGAAGAAAGAAATAAATCCCGAGCATTGCTAGCAAGCCTAGCGGGACATTTACCCAGAACACGTACTTCCAATCCCAATACTGAACGATCAAACCTCCGATAACTGGACCGGATACCGCAGAAACGCCCCACACACTTGATAAATACCCTTGGATTTTAGCGCGTTCCTCAGTTGAGTAAATATCCCCGACAATTGTTGTTGCGATCGGCATGACAGCCCCTGCCCCTAAACCTTGTATCAGTCTGAAAACAATAAGCTGCTCCATCGTTGACGCGAACCCACAAAGAATGGAGCCGATCAAGAATATAGATAAGCCTACGAAAAATACCGGCTTACGGCCAAACAGATCCGCCAGTTTTCCATAAATGAGAACAGTGACGGTACTCATAAGCAGATAGGCGGAAAATATCCAACTATATCTGGAAAAGCCACCTAGTTCTCCGGCAATTGCAGGCATCGCCGTCGAAACAATTGTCGCCTCAACAGCACCGACAAACATGGCTAGCATGACTGATATGAGGACAAGTGGACGATTTGTCTTTTTATGTATATTCATTTACATTCTCCTTTCCACCAAAAAAGCCGAGAAATAGCAAAAGGCCCCAAATGGAGCCTTCTATTCAAGGAAAAACCATTGAACAAAATTATTTCATGTAAAGATATTTTTTGAATTCCTTCAACATGACTCTTCTTGTCAGTATACCCGCAAATGTGCCATCTTCTTCAGTGACACATAAGAATGTGTTATTAATAAGCAAATCTAATCCTTTTTGAAATTTATCAGTTGTTATAATTGTAGGAATGTCAGTTTGCATGATGTGATCTACTCTCAAATCGGCAAGTTTTTCGTATTCGATCCGTTCCATGCCCAAGATTGAGTCTGTAATCATCCCAATCCCTAGCAATCCCCTTAGTTGGTTCTTAACGTCAATGACAGGTATTGCTGAATAACCGGTCTTCGTCAGGACTAGAAGGGCGTGTTCAGCGTTATTGCCGATTTGGACACATGCCACTTTCTCTGCAGGAATTAGATAATCTGCAATCGGCACCTGAAGAAAATCCCTGTTATTTACAGAAATCATTGAAAATCGCTCCTTCTGATCATAAGCTGTATACCAAATTCTACAATTCTATCATACCATACTAGTTAGTGAACATCCCATCGAAATATGAAAAAGGATGCATAAGAAAACCTCTTCCTAATTGGAAGAGGCCCAGTAAAAGAAAATGACAAACAGTATGAACAGCGCGGCCACACCGATTACCCAGATGATCGGGTTCAATGAAAACGGGTGGTCTTCTACTGCTTCCGGTATTCTATGATCCTGCTCATTAAATGATGTTGCAGCTATAGCATCCCATTTCCTGACTGCTCTCCATCCGATAAGGCCGATGATTGCAAAGACGATTGCTAACGGAAAAATCCATATAGCCATTATGGATACTACCTCCCCTATTGCACGAATTGGAATTAGGTTGTGCAAGTACGGAAAGATAATACTTGTAATAGGAATTTCATCGTTGATTTTCGTTTCAGGCGGACGCTTTCCGCGGGCACGGCTTCAGCCAATCGAACAGCGCAGGGTTCGATTTGTCGTATTTCAAGGTTTTTTGCAGACATTAAGGCATCCTGCTTCGGACAAAGATGTGCTCGTAACGCTACGCTTTTACTCGCAAAAGCCGTTCTTCGCAACGGCTTTCGCTGGAGTCGCCGCCCTTCACTTCAATCAACAAAATCTAAACCACTCATAGTATCAGATTACTTAAAACGGGTACTGATTCAGCCATTGCCCACCGTCGAGTGTGACAATTTCGCCGTTCATGTAGGAGGCTTTGTCTGACATGATGAAGGCTGCTAATTCGGCGATTTCTTCAGGCTTGCCTACTCGTCCGAGCGGGACAGAGTTAATCGTCCGCTTCACCGCTTCTTCCGATTGGAATAAACGTTCCGCTCCGCCTGTCCGCTCAATTGGGCCAGGTGCAATTCCATTCACTCTGAACCCAAACTTCCGTCCCCATTCGACAGCAAGCGTACGCGTCAATGACATGACTCCAGCCTTTGCGGCAGCTGAATGGACAACGCCTGGACCTGCATCCCAGGCATACGTTGCAAGCATATTCAATATGGAACCTTTTTGCCCTTTTTTGATCCAGTAGTTGCCGACTGCGCTCGTGCAATAAAAAGTCCCATTCAGCACGATATCGATCACGGCATTCCAGCCATTCGGAGAGAGCTCTTCTGCATGGACAAGGAAATTTCCGGCTGCATTGTTCACGAGACCGTCGATTTTCCCGAACTTCTCGTCGGCAAACTCGACCATGCCTTGTACATTTTCAATATTGCGCACGTCCATCTGATAAGTATGTGCACGTTCCCCGATTTCTCCCCGTGCAGCTTCCAAGCGTTCTGCATCACGCCCAGTAATAATGACATTAGCGCCTTCGTCGGCAAATTTTTTCGCCATGGATTTCCCCATTCCGCTAGATCCGCCTGTAACGATAATCACTTTGTCTGTAAACATGACAATCCCCCATTTCCAATGAATGAATATTCACTCATAATTGTATCATAACTTTCTGAACTAGACGACTACTGTAAAATAAAAAAACTTCCTTTTTCCGTGGCATATTCACCTCGTTGCAGGAAGTCTCATCGGTATATTATGTAAAATACTTTTCAACGATTTCCGAGGCGGGGATTGCTTTACTGAATAAAAAGCCTTGTGCCTTATGGCAATCCGCTTCTCTCAAAATCTTCGCCTGCAAGTCTTTCTCCACGCCTTCCGCGATGACTTGCATCCCGAGACTGTGGGCTAGGTTAATGATTGTCTTTGCAATCGCCTCATTCTTTTCATCAAGTTCAATATCTTTGATGAATGAGCGGTCGATTTTTATAATATCAATCGGATATTGCTTTAAGTAACTAAGTGAAGAATAGCCCGTACCAAAGTCATCGACTGAAATCGTCACTCCAATTTCCTTTAATTTCTGTAAGGTGGATAATGTGTCCTTCATATACATCAAAGCAGTTTCCGTGATCTCAACTTCAAAAGACGATGGATGGATTCCATGCTTTCTAATGATGTTTTTTGCTTTTTCGGCAAATGCGCCAGTCCGGAATTGTTTTGAAGAGATATTGACCGCTATACGGACAGGTCTGAACTGCTTATCTTGCCACTCCTTCAACTGCCTGCATACAATTTCCAGCACCCAATCGCCAATTGAATGGATTAAACCCGATTCCTCCGCCAACGGAATGAATTCGGCTGGAGAAACGAAACCGAACTTCCGGTTATTCCACCTTAACAATGCTTCGAAACTGTCAATTTCACCGGTTTGCAAATTCACTTGCGGCTGATAGTGGAGTTCTAACTCATTAAATTCAATTGCACGGCGCAAATGAGCTTCCATTAAAGCTGCATCGGTGAAGGACGTGTTCATTTCTTCACGGTAAAACCGGTAATGAGAGCGTCCTCGTTCCTTTACATAACGTACAGCTTGCTCAGCTTTTTGAAGCAGCTCTTCCAATGACGTTCCGTCGTCAGGGTAAACTGAAATACCGATTGAGGATGAAAGGAAATACTCCTGATGATTGAAATAGAACGGTTTTGTAAAATCACTTAATATCTGCTGTGTAAGCTTTTCTGTTTTTTCAATGGAGTGGTTTTGAAGCAAGATGATATATTCATCTCCGCCATTCCTATATAGCTTTCCCTCTTTTGGACAAACAATCTTAATGCGATCTGCCACCCTCTTCAGGATTTCATCTGCACCATTTCTTCCTATCGAATCATTGATCGTATTGAAACGATCCAAATCTAAATGTATTAATGAGAGTTTCTCATCACTTCGTATAGCATACTCTGCATCTGCATTAAAATGTTCCTTCATTGCTCTCCTGTTCCATAAGCCTGTCAGCTGGTCATGGTACGAAAGGAATAAAAGTCTTTCATTGTTCTTGTTATGATACGAAGTATCCCTTAAAATTAAGTGGATTTCCCGTATTTCTCCCCGGACCGAAACCGGGATCGTTATAACGTATGCGGATAAATATTGGCCCCGCTTATGAAAAAACAGTATCCCTTCCATTTCAATCGATTCCCCGGAAAATGAACGCGATAAAAAACTCTTGAAATCACCAACTTTGTCATCGCCGATCAAATCGATAATGGCACGACCTGACAATTCTTTCAATCGGTAGCCGAACGCTTTATGGACAGCGGTATTTGCATACGCAATACGGCCTTTTCGATTGACCGTGATAATTGGATCTAAGTTATGATCGATGACGGACATGTATTTTTGTTCGTATTCCAATCTTTTCTTCCGTTCCATCATCAATTCTTCTTGTAGTCTGTTATTGTCCATGAATGCCTCCATGCATGTTGCTGCTCTATGTACAATAATTTTGTTTATAGACGCCGAAACAGATTTTACTACGTTATTTTATAAGTATACCTTTAATTCCGACAAAAAAATAGCCGTTTGCAAATATTTCGGTTATCTAGAGTGAATCGCTTTGAAAATGTTTTGGGAACCAGTATGATAGTGTTAAGAAGAACATAACGAAACGAGGGGGAATCCATTGAAAAAAGAAGAAACGGTTCGTCAACTTGCCATCGCCATTTATACAGTGAATCGGCATGCGAAAACAGCTACGAATAACCGTGAACTTTATACATTAAAAAACAAAGCGATCCAACGGCTGCTTCAGTCGGGGGATGCAAAAAAAATCGGCTTACATTTTGTCGACAATCCTCAGCTTAGCCAGCAAAGCTCCACTGTGCTCGTAAAGTGCAGCGACTTCCTCTTTCATACCTTACCGGAAAAAGGCGACTTCACGTCCCTTCCTCATTTAGGCACTCAAGACCAAACTTTCCGCAATCCACAAGAAAGAATGAATTTGAAAACAGCCAAGGAGTTACTGATTGAGTTTGTCGGGGAGCAAAAGGTGCCGATAAAAACGAGGAAACCAACATTCATACCAAAACGTCCAAAAGTGTCCAACACACAATCATTCCGATCGTCATATTTAGATGGGAAATAACACACGGGCTGTTCCAGTCAATCAGTTGTACTGATTGACTGGACAGCCCGTTTGTTTTATCCGCGTCTATATTGCTCGTACAAAACTTGAGTCCCTTTTTCGCCATATCCTTCTTCGACGAGTTCATTGTACATTTCCTTCGCCATTTGGAGGCCTGGTAATGGCAATTTCATTAACTCGGCTTCTGCCAAGGCGATTTTCATATCCTTCAGGAAATGCTTAACGTAAAAACCGGGTTCGAAATCCCCTTTGATCATGCGTGGCGCCAAATTTGAAAGCGACCAAGACCCCGCAGCACCCGAGGAAATGGATTCGAGAACTGTTTCTAGATCAAGACCCGCCTCTTTTCCATAAGCCAAAGCTTCACACACGCCGATCATATTCGTTGCAATGGCAATCTGGTTGCACATTTTCGTATGTTGACCCGCCCCCGCTTCGCCTTGATAGACAATTTGCTTTCCGAACTCTTGAAGTAGAGGTAGAACTTCTCGGAATGTCTGTTCATTTCCTCCGCACATAATGGAAAGTGTCCCGTTTTTCGCTCCGACATCCCCGCCTGAAACCGGAGCATCGATTGAGGAAATTCCCCTCTCTTCCGCATCAGCAGCAATTTTTTTCGCCAGTGCCGGACTGGATGTCGTCATATCGACGAAAACCATCCCTTCACGTGCATTCGCAAAAATTCCATCTTCTGAATAATAGACCTCTTCTACATCAGTTGGATAACCAACCATTGTCAAAACGATATCCGCGCCGGCAGTTGCTAGTCCCGCCGTTTCAGCCCATTTTGCTCCGTGTTCAATTAGTGCTTCCGCTTTTTCCTTAGTACGGGTGAATACAGTCACTTCATAATCCGCTTTTAATAGATGCTTTACGATACTACTGCCCATTACACCTGTTCCGATAAATGCAATCTTTTTATTCCCCATCATAACCCCTCCATCTTTACTATCATTATCCATTATAAGCGTTTCAGACAAAAAAAAGGAGGACAGATCCTGTAATAGGGTCCGTCCTCAAAAGGGGGAAATGAGAATGTTGCTGTGTTCAATTATAATGTCCCCCGTTTGAAAACATCTTAAACCTCTTTTCCGAAAAAAGTTTTTTTAATGTGATCGAGTTCTTGGAGAAATTTAGAATGCTCCTCTTCAGAAGGTGTCCGTGATCCATAACGGACATCATTGTATATCGATAATATCCATTCATTCTGCTTCCATCCCATACGAGAAAACCATTCTCTTACTGTTTCACCATTCAAACGGCTGAAATTGTATTTTTGCGCTTCCTTCTCGAACTGTTCGAATGTTTTCCTTACTTCATCCCGTGCAGATGAATAGTCGTACAACAACTGACGATGTTCTTCTGGTTTTTCTCTCCTTCCTTTAAAAGAGAAAGAATAAGTCTCCAGTTGTTCCACTTCTCGTTTCTTCGCTTTTTTTCGTAGAAGTATAATGCTAATTACTATAAGGATTACTAAAGCCAAACCTAACGAAGTATACTCGAAAATGGAAGAGGTGGCACCGTGAGTATTCAACTCCCCATCCAATCTAAAATCGATGTATTCTTCTTCTATTTCCTCTAAATTTTCTTCTATGAATCGTTCAGAACCCGATTTAAAAAAGTCAAGGAGGGAATCCGTCGATTTCCCAAAAAGCGTTAGGATACCACCGAAGAGAAAGCCGAGCACACCTATAACGCCTCTCCTCACCGGATCGAGAGCAAATAGGACGACAAAAAACACAGCAGCCCCCAATCCGATAATGTAACCGAAAATCTTGCTCGCTTCCCTTACTTTGAAATTGCCTAATTGCCGGCTATTAACGGTAATCGAAACCATACGTATAAAGAAGTACAAGAACGATGTTAATAGAAAGAGTATCAATTGCTGCATCATAAGTTCTTTTGGGTGATTATGGGCAAAAATCAATCTCGCCATGAAAAAAAGCACTACGAAAACAAGTGTGTTGACCGTCAAAAATGGCCATCCTTGAATTCTGGACCCGTTGAAATTCGCTTGAATCCTCCACAAAATATACACGAAGAATATGAGCATATTCATTAGTGGCGCGTTGAAAAATAATAAAGATGATGTGAGCACTAATGCCAATCCAGCACCATAACCGAGGGAATAATCGCGATTGTAAAACAGGAAATAGGCGATGATTCCTCCCATAATCGAGATGAATATCCATACATACGGCATTGCGGATCCAATTTCCCCTAGAAAGAAAATGAATACATAGGATAGGAGAAACATTTCGACAATTAGACGTTCAGATAGGTTGAATCGGTTCCGGTCTTTCTCGTATTTTGATTGTCCCAAATCCTTTCATTCCTTTCATGGGATTTGTCCAAAATGACTTCATAACGTTTCACCCATTGTTTTGCGAGGGCTTTTATACGATCATTTTCATGAGTGATCAAAACTACTGTTTGAGAAAGCTGCCCCGTCCCTTCCATATGTTGAAGCATTTCTTCAAAAGGCAATTTCGCATGTTTGTCCGATATTTTCGCAAGCATGACCATCAATTTCTGAAATTGCACTTTTCCTGATCCGCTAGGCAAAATCAAATACGGTTTTGCTCCGAAACTACGTATATTAATAGCGACGGAATACGGAATATCATTCTTCATGCAGTAATCTGCATACGATACGAGACGCTCGACCTTTGTTTCAAAGTCCAAGAAACCTCTGTCTTTTTCAATTGTGTTCATCATCAGAACAACACTTTGCGAGCTGACTGGAAGGAATTCCTTCGTTTGCAATTTCTGCATCCTGGCACTTGCTTTCCAGTGGATCTGGTCAAAGCGATCTGTTGGTATATAATCCCGAGTACCAATTGGTTGAAAGGAATCCATGAATAAAGATTGTCTCTGTTCGATTTCCCCTGGTTTGTAAGGCGAAGATTTCAATTCCCTACCAAGCGGAGTTACCCTAGGATACACTAAGCTTTGATAATATATCGGCTCATTCAGTTCCATAGTGACAAATCCATCGCCAAAGAGATGAGGGATTTCTAACATGACCCTTGTTACTCTCGACATCCCCCTTTTTTTACCTTCAAGAGGAATTCGGATCTCCACTTTTTTATTCCCGCCTATAGCAAAAGGGACCGTCAAATCATAGATTCCACTATAATGCTTCTTATCATCCGTGCTTGGAGCAACAGCATCTTCAAGTGAGAGAGTCAATGTTCCATTCCATATAGGCACGGTTCCATTCTTGAACTCCATGACGAGCTCTTCCGTTTCGCCGATCAAAATCCGCTTCTGCTTTGCACGAAAAGCGACTGACAGACCATTCCCTACTTTTGAAAAGTAGATGTTTTGGAATGCGAGCATCGCAAATACTGCCGCAAAGCAAGCGGCAAGCCACACTTGCAAATAAATGAAGGCGAATAAGAAAAAAACTGCCGTAATGGTCATCCCTTGGTGAATCAATTTAAATCCGTGTTCATAACGTATCCACTTCATTAGACAGTCGCCTCAAGCGGTGCTGTGATGGAATTTGCTATTTCGTCAAGCACTTCTTCGATCGTTTTCGTCAATACCCCTTCCGTCGAAAGTTCCATCCGATGCAATGCGGCTGGAGGAAGAATATATTTGACGTCATCCGGAGTGACATAATCCCTGCCTTCAATATAAGCTTTCGTCCTCGCAGCCTGAAGAATTGCAAGAGCGGCACGGGAACTTAAGCCAAGTTCTAAGTAAGGATGCTCCCTCGTTGCCCGGACAATCTTCAATATATATTTTTCAACATCTTCATGCACCGTCACTTCAGCGGCCTCAGCAGCCCATTTACCGACCGTTTCAGCATCGATGATTTCTTCTGTCATGATTTTGCCAGGATTCTTGCCGTATTGACGCAAAATCTCGTGCTCCTCTTCCAACGACGGGTAATCGATGTTCAGCTTGAATAGAAACCGATCCAACTGCGCTGCCGGCAACGGGAACGTCCCTTGCTGCGATTCAATCGGGTTTTGTGTCGCAATGACCATGAAAGGTGTCGGCAATTCAACAGTTTCCCCATCAATTGTCACTTGCCTCTCTTCCATTGATTCCAACAAGCTTGATTGTGTTCGAGGAGTTGCCCTGTTTATTTCATCTGCCAATAAGATATTTGTTGAGACCGGACCAGCTTTCAGGATGAACTCCTGCGACTGCGGGTTATAATAACGAATGCCAGTCACATCCGAAGGCAACACATCCGGAGTAAATTGGACACGTTTGAAGTCCCCTTTAAAAGCATTCGCAAAGCTCTTGGCCATCATTGTCTTACCGGAGCCGGGCACACTTTCAAGCAATACATGTCCCTGCTGCAATAAAGCGATGAGCATCAAATCGAATTCTTTCTCTCTTCCAATGACAGCTTTGTTCAATTCTTCTCGAAAGTCTTTAATTGTTACCAATGTAACCCCACCCTTTCTAGTTCTCTGTCCATTCCAACTGTCCAGGCATTCCTTCACGAGAATTGTATTCATTGATCAAGCGATCGAGCACTTGGCTTATCTTTAATGTTTCCATTGACGAGTAGCCCTTTTGACCAGCAATTATGATCAATTCCATGCGCGTCGACTCGATTTCAGCTTCCAATTTCCGCTTCATGCGCAATACCTCCCGTGTATAGATATACCTAAAAGACTATTATACAGCATTCTATACAAAAATAGAAATTCAATTTACGACATTTTCCGACAAATGAAAACGCTTTTATTTAGTATGAAACACTTTACGTATTACGCTTTTTCAGGCAAACTATAAAAGATAATCTGTTTAAGGAGTGTTTTAAGATGAAGATTGCAGAGGTTGGCAATATTATAGAGTTTAAAGATGGTTTGCAAGGAATCGTAGAGAAAGTGAATGAGAACTCCGTCATCGTTGATTTAACTTATATGGAAAACTTCGATGAATTGGAACTCGAGGAAAAGACAGTCGTCAATCATAAACGGTATACGATCATCCACGGAAGCGATGAATGAAACATTTTTCACCTTCGTTCGTCCAATTATTGAATAGGAGGGATTTTCAATGAAATTCAATTGGAAAATAGTGTGCACAGGATTTGCAGCTGCGATTCTCCTTACAGCTTGTGGAACTGATAATGCGGAACAAAAAGAAGGGGCAAACCCCGATAACGCAGAACAAGTTGTCGACGAGACAAATGGCAGCTCCACGGACGGTACGTCAGCAGATTCCGAGTCGAAGTCTGGTTCAAGTAGCGAAGGCGTCGAAGAGTCTCCAGATAAGATGGCTGATGCTGTATTGACGGAAAGTGATGAGCAATCATATGCAATCGAAGTATTGCCAGGTTATACGTTGACAAGTGAAGAGCCTGGACGGGACAGCTTGTATGCTGAGGAGAATTCAAACGCTTTTATGCGGATTGAAACTCAACCTGCTGAAGATGGATCGTATGATTATTTATTGGAAAATATGCAAGAAGTGTTGAAAGCTGCTAGCAATGGCGGAGAGCCTGAGGAATTGACAGATGTCTATTCAGACGTGGCTGATAAAGGAATCGAAAACGTTAAAGCGTTCAAGGTGGATACAGAAACAGGCCCAGTTACGGGAGTCGTTTTTGAAAAAGATGGTATGGTCGTAAGACTTACTGTGTTTGACACACCGGACGAAAAATACAAAGATGACTTCTTGAATATGGGACAGACGATACAATAAACGTATAAAAGCCGAACAGGTTGATCCTGTTCGGCGTTTTTATGGAATGAAATTATGACAGATTCTTTATGGATAACCCTAATTTCCTCAACAGCTCGATTGCCGTTTCCTGTTCTGATTCCGAAAGGACGGACATCAATTCATTGATCTTTTCTTCATGGGACGGAAAAATTTCTTCGATCAATTCCTTGCCTGCATCAGTGATGGACATATACGTAACCCTTTTATCTTCCTTGCAAAACACGCGTTCAAGAAGACCTTTTTTTTCGAGCTTATCGACTACATATGTCATTGAGCCACTGCTCAGCAATATTTTTTGACCGATTTTTTGAATCGGCTGCCTACCTTTATGGTATAAAAGTTCGAGGACAGCAAATTCTGTAGGATTCAGCTTATAGGACTCAATCAGTTTATTCGCCTCTTCCAGGACAACTTTGCTTGCCCTTGAAAGGACGATGAATAATTTCAAAGCACGCTCTGTATCATTTACCATTGTTCGGATCCACCTTTTATTTTCCTGTCAACGACTCGACACTATTATATATATAAATGGACGAATGTGTCAAAACGAATCGTTTCAAGAGACGATGGACTGTTTGCTTGGCAAAGAATTGTTCACACCTTCCTTCGCCCTAGGAAAGGATAATGTGAATTTCGTACCGATGCCGATTTGACTTTCCACACCAATTGCACCGCCGTGATCTTCAACCGTTTTGAGGACGAATGGCAGACCCAAACCTGTACCGCCGGGCTTTGAGCTGAAGAAAGGCATGAACACCTGGCTCACTTGATGGCGTGTCATTCCTTTTCCCGTATCCGATATGGAAAGGATCAATTTCCCATCAGACTCGGCAAGATGAATGGAAAGCGTCCCCCCGATTTGCATCGACTCCAATGCATTTTTAAATAAATTTAAAAGCACTTGCTTTATCTTATCAGGATCGCCAAACATGAGAGGATTACTGCTTAGTTCCACTTGCTGAACAACTTCAATACCATCCATGACAGCTTTCGGGGATAGGATTGAAACCATATCTCCTACTAATACTTCGAGGGAGAAGACGGATTTCTTCTTTCCTGAGGGTTTCGATAGGACAAGCATCTCCCCAAGGATGGACTCCATTCTCTCGATTTCATCCTCAATTACAGAAATATAACGGATCGAGTCCTCTGTAGCCGATACTTTCAACAGCTGTGTAAATCCTTTTAATGTTGTGATGGGATTTCTTATTTCATGGGCTATGCTTGCTGCAATCTGACCAACTGCAGATAATGAACCCGAATGGGCCAACTGAACTTGGAGATTCTCTTTCTCTGTTGAATCGGACATTTGGACGAAAAACATATTTGTTTCTTTATCATAGGAAGTTGTAATATGATAGTATCTTGTATCCTCCAATGATCTTTGATACGTTTTAATGGATTCAACAAACCCATGACCTTTTACCTTTTCAAGGATATCCTGAACAGGTTCGTCATGGTTCGGATCAACTATAGATAGTACTTTGCTTATGCAATGACCAACCAATTCTTTTTTCGGTTGATTGATAAAAATAGTATGCATTTCGTTCACATCGCGAATTTTTCCATTATGATCGACCAACAGCAAGAAATTGGACGATTGCCTGAACGCGTTAAAATATGTTTTTAAAAAAGGTATATCGCAAGGATTCTGCATGTCAAACTTGGCAATGATCTTCTTGCTATCAGGAATATAGAATAATTGCATATGACCTTGGCATTTTTCGTTGAAACATAAATTAATCGACATTTTTTCCATTAACATTTGTTCCGATTTCCCCGCTCGCTCAGAAAACGCTGTCCAATCATGCATGGAAGTCGAATCGATGATTTCATTGATATTTTTCTTGTTTTTTATGTCGAATTGCATCTTAAACGGCTCATTTTCATAATAAATGTCTCCATTTAAATGCAAAATCAAACTTGGTCGAAAACTATCATCCACTAGAAATGACAAGTTTTTTCTCATATTATCGAAATCACTCAATTTGATACCTCCTGTGCCTATTACCAAACAGTATGTGAAACGACAAGATTTCATGCGAATGAATCGGAAATAATCGGAAATTAATTTAAGTAAAGAACCTTCAATTCTGATTATTTCATATTGTCAGTCGTAATAAAATAGTTCAAAAAGACTAAAAATCATAACTAATAATGAGTATTATACCAAAGGAGTAGGAAAATGAACATAGTCCTTACAACATTAAATGCAAAATATATTCACACGAATCTCGCAATACGATATTTAAAATCGTATGCAATGCCCGAATACGAACCTATCTTGGCTGAGTATACAATCAAAGATCCGACTTTAAATATTGTATCAGACATTTATCAAAAAAAGCCAAATATTGTCGGATTCAGTTTGTACATATGGAATATTGAAGAGTCGATCAAAGTCATCAGGATATTAAAGAAAACGAATCCTGAGATGGTCATTGTAGCTGGAGGACCCGAAGTGACCTACGACTTTGACAAGTGGTTGGAAAAAGTGCCTGAAATCGATTTCATCGTACTTGGCGAAGGGGAAAGGACCTTTAAACAATTACTTGATTACCATTCGGGAAAAATTGGCCTTCATGAAGTGCAAGGAATCGCCTATATGGAAGATGGCAAGATGAAATCCACTGCCCCCGGTCCAAAACTCGACTTGCGTGAGCTGCCCTCCCCTTTCCGATTTCCTGAAGATGTCCCCCACCTGTCCAATCGGGTGACATACATCGAGACGAGTAGAGGCTGTCCGTTCTCTTGCCAATTCTGTCTGTCCTCGATCGAAGTCGGTGTCCGTTATTTTAATCGGGATGCGGTTAAAGATGACATTCGTTACTTGATGAAGAATGGGGCAAAGACAATCAAGTTCGTTGACCGCACCTTCAATATTAGCAGGAGCTATGCGATGGAGATGTTCCAATTCCTAATCGATGAACATCTTCCTGGAACAGTGTTCCAATTTGAAATTACGGGAGACATCATGCGTCCGGAAGTAATCGACTTTTTAAACGAAAACGCTCCCGCCGGCATCTTCCGTTTTGAAATCGGTGTCCAATCGACGAATGACCTGACGAATGAGCTTGTGCAACGGAGACAGAATTTCGAAAAGCTGTCCAGAACTGTCACTATGGTGAAAGAAGGCGGGAAGATTGCGCAGCATCTTGATTTGATCGCCGGACTGCCGGAAGAGGATTATGATTCATTTAGAGATACATTCAACGATGTTTTTGCCATGCGTCCTGAAGAGCTGCAGTTAGGCTTCCTCAAGCTATTAAGAGGGACTGGATTGCGAATCCAGGCAGAACAATTCGGGTACACATATATCGATGAGGCCCCATACGAAATACTATCCAATAACGTCCTGACATTCGATGACATTTTACGGATCAAGCAGACCGAAGACGTACTCGAAAAGTATTGGAATGACAACCGTATGCCTCGGACGGTTGAGTATCTCGTATCGGAAGTGTTTGAAACGCCTTTCGACTTTTTCCAGCAATTCGGCACGTTTTGGGAAACGAAGGGTTGGTCCAGAATCGGCCACCAACTTCAAGATTTATATACAAGGCTGGAAGAGTTCCTCCTCGAATATGGGAAAGCGGATATGAACATTGTCAGAAGCCTCATGAAAATCGATTATTTGGCCCATCACACGTTCCAGCCTCGTCATATTTGGTGGACTGACGACTTGGAGCCGGAAGCATTGGCAGCTATCGAGCGGTCGATCTTGGATGACAAAGACCTGCTAGACAAAATGGCGACGCCGACACGCCTTACTGAAAGAAACATCCGAAAGCATACATTCATCACCCCTGTCGCTGTCCGGCCAAAGGCAGCATCTGTACAGGATTTCGCTAAGGAAGACGGCTATCTCGTCACCTTCTTCTGCAAAGGGCAAAATCCGCAATTTCATTTTTTAAGAGACCAAATTAAGATTGTTAATTAATTAATAAAAAGCATCTTTCCTCTCTTTGAAGGGAAGATGCCTCAGACTGTAGACAAACACCCTGAATTTTCGGGTTTGCCTACAGTCTTTTTTCTTTTAAAATAGACATAAAGCTAAAAGTGTTGATTTCCGCTTCGAGCGGACGCTTTCCGCGGACACGGCTTCAGCCGCTTCCCTCGCTACGCTCAGTCCAGGGTCTTCAGCTCGTGCTGTTCCCGCAGGAGTCGCCGCTCTCCGCTTCAATCAACGATGTTTCCTATTAAATGAATGAGGTGATGGATATGTTGACGAATAATCAAATTAATGAACGCGAAAAGCCGGAAATGCTGACAATAGAAGAGTTAGTTCCTCAATACTCTGGTGCGCAAACTGGATGTAGCCATTGATTTTTCCTTTATCTATCCATTAGTTGAAGATCTTTACTCATCCATTGGGAGACCCAGCATAGATTCTGTGGTACTGATCAAGATGACATTCATTCAGTATACATTCGGCATCCGCTCCATGCGTCAGACAATCAAGGAAATTGAAACGAACGTGGCATATCGCTGGTTCCTAGGCTTTGGCTTTCATACAGAGGTTCCTCACTTCTCCACGTTCGGGAAGAACTACCCCTCCGGGGACATAAAAAAATATCCATGCAGGCGATGCTAACTTTTTCTGCCATAAATTTGAAGAAGCTGGCCAGTTGGACGTGGAGAGCGCCGGCTATGGAGGCTGAAATGATACCCCTGTCTTAAAGGATTTCCAGTTGATTGGAGTGCAGGGCGGCGACTCCTGGGGGATTAGCGTAGCGTGAAGACCCCGCAGGAGCGAAGCGACGAGGAGGCTGAGGGCAAGCCCCCCGGAAAGCGTCCGCCCGGAACGGAAATCAACGTTATTTCAGTCTACTGACAGTTAAAATGTAGATGTATAAGCAAAAGGGTTGGAAATCTATGATTTCCAACCCCTTTATCTACAGTCTGAAGCATCTTTCCTCTCATTGAAGGAAAGATGCTTTTTCATCCGATAATGACACGTTCTTTAGGATAGGAAAAAGGCTTTTTGTTCGTCTTCCCGCCTAATGTATACAGGAACGAAATAAGTCCGACCCGTCCAATAAACATAAGTACCATAATGATTAATTTACCGATAACAGACAAGTCGGATGTAATCCCGAGCGACATGCCGCAAGTACCGAATGCAGAAGTAATTTCAAATAATAGTGCGACGACCGGCACGTCCTTTTCAGTAAGGAGCAAAATAAGCAAAGCTGTCATAACCATAACCGCCGCAAGCAAAATGACTGCATAAGAGCGGTAGACGTCTATAAGCTTAATTTCACGTCGGAATATGTTGATGACATTATTGCCCTGGGCAAAGTTGAATAGGAACAGCAACGCGATGGCGAATGTTGTCGTCCGAATCCCCCCACCTACCGAACTCGGGGAAGCCCCGATGAACATCAAGGAAGAAATGAAAATGTCAGTCGCCTCACTGAACTGCGTAATATCATACGTCGTCAATCCGGCGGACCGTGAAGAGACAGAGTGAAACAATGATGCAAAGATTTTTTCATGCCATGCGAGCCCTTTGAAAGAGTGGAATGACTCCAGGATGAATATGAGCAAAGCCCCCCATAAAAGAAGTAGACCGAAAGTGACCGTCGTAATTTTCGTGAAGAGAGAAAACCTGAAATTGGGCACTTTCTTCGAGAAAAAGCTCTTCACTTCGATGAGGACCGGAAAACCGATGGCGCCAAGGACAATTAAAATCATCGTGACAGTTTGCACGAAGTAGTCATTGAAATAAGGGTGCAACGAGGATCCGGTAATATCGAAACCGGCATTCGTCGTTGCGGATACCGACATGAACATCCCATTCAACAATGCTTCACGGAACGAGTCGTAATACTTCATGATATACAATGTCAGTATAATTCCACCAGTGATTTCAATCAAAAAGATAATCCGAACAATTTGTTTAATGAGCTCGACAACTCCGGCTAGCGAATATTGGTTATGGTCCACCATAATAAGCTGACGTTCACGAAGTCCGATTCGCTTCTTGACCAATAGCCAGAAAAAGGTCCCGATCGACATGATACCGATGCCGCCTAATTGAAGGACGAGCATGAGCATGCATAACCCGAAGACCGAATAGGTGTCCCCTATGCTAATAGGAGTCAGTCCAGTCACACTCACCGCACTTACAGCTGTGAACAGACTATCTATGAAGCTGACGTCGACGCCCGGCAAATAAACACCCGGCAAATTCAACAATAAGAAGGAAAATCCGATAGCCAAGAAATAATAAAACACAATAACTTGTGCAGGTGTAAACCGATGGAGATTTTCCCTTGTGAATTTCATAAGATCAGACCTTTCTAAAAAGAGGGAATCATCTTCCCATTTTAGTGAACTTCTCTGAAAAAGGAAAGAAAACTACAATGAAAAAACTTTGACCGGTACATTTATCATGTACCGGTCAATGTGCATCACGCTTTTTTTCGATTTTTCGCCATGGCTGTCAAGTAACCGCCTACAGCAATTGCCAAAAGGACTACCCAGAAGATTGACTTCCAAATTGTCGAATGTGGAAACGCCTCATCGATAATCTGAAGTTTAGGATGCGACAATGTCAACACGACCAATTTAACCCCTACCCAGCCGACAATGAGAAATGCCGCTGTTTCTAGGGATGGGTATTTCTCAAGAAGCACAACGAACTGTCTTGCAGCAAAGCGGATAATGACGAGACCGATGATTCCGCCGAGCAACATGACGACGAATTGTCCTCCGTTGATGCCACCGATATGAAAGTCACCAAGCTCCGGCAATGTCACTGCTAAAGCGACTGCAGCAAGCATCGAATCGAGGGCGAATGCGATATCTGCAAGCTCCACCTTAAACACCGTCATCCAGAAGCCGGATTGCTTTCGCTGTTTTTTCACATCATCATGATCATCTTTCCCTCTATCTAATAAGGCTTTGATCGATATGAATAATAGATACGCCGCCCCTAACGCTTGTATTTGCCAAATATTCACTAAAAACGTAATCATGAACAACGCAGCGAAACGGAAGACAAATGCCCCGAGCAGCCCATAGAATAATGCTTTTTTCTGTTGCGGCTTCGGAAGGTGTTTCACCATAACAGCCATGACAACAGCATTATCCGCAGCTAACAATCCTTCGAGTGCAATCAATACAACTAGTACCCATGCGTATTCCAATAATATTGCTTCCAACTTATTTCCTCCTTATTTCTCCAAATAAAAAAACCCTCACCTAATAAAAGGCAAAGGTCTCGCTAAGTCAGAAATTTATCCCGCATTAACTGTCTGTAAAATACCCGCTATCGGGTATCATCAGACAGTAAATGCCCGATCGGTTCAACTAACAATCAGTGGTAAAAGCCTCCACTGATTGAAGTTTCACTTTATGTAGTCAAAATCCTGCTATCATAACCGATGGCGCTTGCCATGTATTGACGACTATGAAATAGGTTGCCCTATAGCTACTCCCCTTTGACAACTGTCAAAAGAATTATTGAGTTGTTGAGTGATTCTGTAGTGATTATACCATCAAATATTTCCGGACACAATTTATTCACCTATTTTGATGTGAAAATTGATGTTACGCTTATGTTTCTCATAGTATTTCGCCATGGACGGGATTGTTTTTATGAAATCCGGGCAGACGATTAAGCTGCCTCCGAGAAGCTTTTCGGCTACCGATGTATCAAAATGGGAATTCCAATGTAAATAATCCAATGTCTCGATTTCAACCCCCAGCTTCCGCTGAACAAGAGTAGGTGTAAGCGCCAATTCAACAATCTTCTGAGGTACTCTTCCTTTTGGCTTCCTACCGGTTAACGCAATTGTCATTGCCCTGAAAACTTCTTCAACAGGGTGTGGCGAAGGATCTGTCAAATGGACTGTCATGCCAACCGCTTCTTCTTTACTGGAGAGGTAGATTGAAGCTTTGAGAATATAATCGACCGGGACGACATTGATGCGGGATTGCGTCTTTCCAACGTACGGAATGAAAGGCAACCATCGTAAACGGTCTATCATATTCATGAAAAAATAAGGTCCATCAAACTTTATCGTTTCCCCCGTCACGGAATGTCCACGGACAATTCCCGGTCGGATAACCGTGGTCGGCTTTTTGCTTTTAAGATCTTCAACAAGGAGCTCCGCCTCAAATTTCGTCTCCTCATAATGGTTTTTAAAAGCTTCCGGGCGAATAAGTTCCGTTTCCAATAAAAGACCTTCTCTCAAACCAGCGACATACGCTGTGCTGAAATACATGTATCGGTCTATCAACGGATGTCCCTCAACAAACTCATTCACTCGACGTGTTCCTTCAACGTTCACCTTCCAAGCAATGTCGGGTTTTACAGCGAGGTCGTAAATAGCGGCCAAATGCCATATGGTCAGCCTAAACCTACGTATTTCTGAAAGACTTTCCTTCGACAACGCAAGATCTGGCTCTGTAATATCGCCGATAATAATTTCTACAGGAACCTCTTCGCCAACCTCTTTCATAATGTCACGAATCTTTTGCTGCGCATTTTCAGCTTCATGCTGCAAGACTAGCACATAAATCTTTTCAGCCTCGTCCTGACGGATTAACTCTTTAATGAGCTCAGTTGCAATGAACCCTGGAAATCCTGTAAAAAAATGAGTTCGCATAGTTTCTCCTCTTTTTCATCCATTATAGCACTATAATAAACAGATTCATATAATCATTCATACTATTTGAAATTAAAGAGAACCCAGAGACATTTTGCATCTCCGGGCATGAAGCTTTTATTTATTTATTTCAACGGCTCGTCTTCTCGTTTGCCGGTCGAACAAGCTATAGATGATTGGAACGATATACAGCGTCAGGAAGGTGGAACTGATCAATCCTCCGATAACAGCAATCCCCATCGGCTGGTTCATTTCCGTCCCTTCACCGATGCCGAGCGCCAATGGCAACAATCCTAGAATCGTCGTCAAGGCTGTCATCAAAATTGGCCGGACACGATCCCGCACTGATGCGATAATAGCGTCATACGAAGACATGCCCGCCTCTTTCCGCTGATTTATATAATCGACGAGGACGATTCCGTTATTGACGACGATACCGACGAGCACGAGAATGCCGATGACCGCAGTCACGCTGATCGGCGTGTTCGTCACAAATAAGCCGATTGCCACCCCGATTACCATTAGCGGCACGGAGAACATGATGACGAACGGATACTTGAATGACTCGAACTGCGCCGCCATGACGATGTAGACGAGGACAACTGCAAGGACGATCGCCATGAGCATGTCATTGATGGCACTCTCGAACAGTTCCCGATCGCCGCCATAGGACATTTCCGTCTCATCAGGCAGATCGATGCGCTCCACGATTTCATTCACTTTGGTAGTCATGTCGCCTAGTGATCTAGACGATTCATATTTTACATTGAAGGTGACCGAGTGGGCTTGGTCGACACGCTGGATGGAAACAGGCCCTTCCTCAATGGAAATCTTTGCGACGTCACGTAGTGCAATGAATGCACCAGACGGCGCTCTCAATTTGAGCTGCTTCAGTTTCTCAATGCTGTTCCGGTACCTTTCATCGTATTGTACGACGATTGAGACAACATTCTCCTTCTTATCAACGAATTGCGAAGCAAATTGACCGCGTGTTATTGAATTCACAGTTTGCGCGATTTGATAAGGCGCGAGTCCAAGGTCGGATGCCTTCTCTCGATTTACATCAATATGGATCTCTTCGACCGTATCTTGAAGATTATTCGAAATTTCAAGTACCGAATCCAATTTCCGCAGTTCTGCATCGAGTTTAGCTACCGATTCGTTCAGTCTTGCCTCGTTCGTATCTTTCAATGTAAAAGATAATGTATTCGGACTGGATCCCGCTGCAGTCTGCATGTCAAAGCTGACGCTTGCATCTTCTCCTACTAGACTCAGCACATCGGGTTGTACGTCATCAACAAACTCGAATACTGAACGATTCCTTTCGGCAAGAGGTGCGAGCTTGACGTACATTTCGGCACGATCTGATTCCGATCCGCCTTGCGCCATACTTTGCTGCGTCCCTCCGATAAGACTGACATAAACATCGATATCTTTTTCCTCTTTCAACCTGCTCTCTATCTTTTTCACGACGTCATTTGTGGAAGATAGCGATGACCCATTCGGCATCTTAATAGAGATGCTGAAGAAGCCCTCATCCGTCGGGGGAAGAAATTCAGTGCCAACCTTGAATAAACCGAAACCGCTCCCGGCAAGAAGGACGACCGTCAAAAGCAGTATGACAGCACGGTGCCTGAGCGACCATTTAACAGATCGTTCAAATCTGTTCAACGTCTTTGAACGGCGTCTTCTCGCTTCGATATTTTTTCGTGGCCGCGTAAGCATCCGGCTTGCCATCATCGGCACTACTGTCAATGCAACGACGAGGGACGCAAAAAGACTGAACGAAATCGTCAATGCGAATTCCGTGAAAATCTGCCCAATCAAACCACTTATGAAAATGACGGGGACAAACACAGCAAGTGTTGTCAATGTCGAAGCGGTAATAGCGCCGCTAATCTCTTTAGCACCATCCCTTGCCGCTTCTACCCTATCTTTCCCCATCGCTATATGCCGTTCGATGTTTTCAATAACAACAATCGCGTTATCGACCAACATCCCGATTCCTAGCGCCAACGCGCCAAGCGTCATGATGTTGAGCGAAAAATCGGCAAAAAACATAAGCACAAACGTGACGATGACCGAATAGGGAATGGCGATGCCGATAATGATTGGGCTTTTAATTCCCCTTAGGAATAAGAATAGAACGATCATCGCAAATAATCCGCCAAGCAACAATGATTGTCCTATATTTCCAACGGCGAGCTTCACATAGTCACCTTGGTCGAACAGAATATCCGCTTCGACACCTTTATATTCCTCTTGTGCAAGTAACTTATCCAACGCATCCTTGAATGCTGTTGAAACCGTTGCTGTATTTGCACCAGATTCCTGCAGCACCGACATGAGGACAGCCTGCTGATCATTTGCCCTCGTTTCAGAACTCGATTTTGCTTCAAGCATCGCAACGTCTGCAACATCTGCAATTCTCACTTTGCCGTCAGTCAGCGGATTGACACCGACGGCGACATTCCTGATGTCAGTTATTGTCGTCAGTGCACTAATGATCCTCGTTGTCAGTTGCTTTCCGTCGTTTGTTTCAATCGGTTCACCAGGCATCGATACATTGTTCGCTTGGATCGCCTGAACAATATCCGACTGAACTAGCCCAAAATTCTCAAGCTTTTTCTGATCAAGGATGACTTGAACTTCTTCTACCAGTTTACCTGTAACTGTGACGCTCGCGACTCCCTTCGTCCGCCTTAGCTCAGTTTCGAGCCTTTCGGCAATATCTCGTATATCCGCTTCTTCCGAGCTCGTCCGAAGCGATAACTGAATGACCGGGAATTGGGCAGGGTCGAACTTCATGAATCTAGGAGCATTCGCGCCTTCAGGAACCGGCACTTGGTCGATGCGTTGCATGATGTCCAGTTGTACATCATCGATTTTAGTGGACCAGTCAAACATGAGAAGAATGAAGTTTGCGCCTTCCTGTGAAGACGATTGCATTGATTTTAAGCCAGGCGCGGTAGATAAACTTGCCTCCAGCGGCTTCGTCAGTTTCTCACTCACTTCGGTGGAGGAAGCTCCTGGATAGTTAGTAACGACGACAGCTACCGGCGGATTCAACTCAGGAATGAGTGTCACCGGAATTTTGAAGAAGGAAACTGCCCCTAGGATGATGACTAAGAACATTGTCACAATCGTAAAGACAGGTCGTCTTATGGAAAAATTGCTGATTTTCATTTGCACATCCCTTTCGTGAAACAAACGCTTACTTCTATCATATTGAAAGTCGCATTTAACATCAATCGCGAGCTATATAAAAAACCGGAGTGACTTGATATGTTAAGTCTTCCGGTGAGGTAATAATTATAATAGGCTGTACAGACGGATGTCCGGATATTTGTCGCCGAACCAACGTAGCGCAAAGTCGTTTTCGAAAAGGAATACGAGATTGTCATAACGGTCCTTCACGAGCATGGAACGCTGACCCGTCATCGACTCTTTCACGTCGCTCTCATTTTCAATCCAGCGGGCTACTTTGGAACCGATGTGCTCCATATGGACGTCCACATTGTATTCGTTTTTCATACGGTGCTCGAACACTTCGAATTGGAGTTGGCCGACAGCACCTAATAAGACTTCTTCCGTGTGCAATGTTTTGTAATACTGGATGGCGCCTTCTTGGACCAACTGAAGAATCCCTTTATGGAAATGCTTCGATTTCATAACGTTTTTCGCTGTGACACGGACGAACAGCTCAGGCGTGAATTGCGGCAGTGCTTCGAATTGGAAGTTCGACTTCCCTCCGACGACAGTGTCGCCGATTTGATAGTTCCCTGTATCATACAAACCGATGATGTCGCCTGCGACCGCCTCGTTAACCGTTTCACGGTCATCCGCGAGGAATTGGGTCGTCTGAGATAATTTGATCGTTTTCGAAATACGAGGAACGGTTACCGACATTCCTCTTTCGAACCCGCCGGAAACAATCCGGACAAACGCGATACGGTCACGGTGAGCAGGGTTCATATTCGCTTGGATTTTGAAAATGAAGCCTGAAAATTCCTCGGAATTCGGATCGACAAGTTGGTCATCCTTCGTTTTTCTCGGTTGTGGAGCAGGTGCAAATTGAAGGAATGTCTCCAAAAATGTCTGTACGCCGAAATTAGTCAATGCGCTTCCGAAAAATACAGGCGTCAATTCACCTTTTGCAACCCGTTCCACATCGAACTCATTGCCAGCTTCATTCAGGAGCAAAACGTCTTCAAGCGCTTGCTGATAATAGGACGTTTCCGTCATCGGGTGCTCGACTGCCAGCTCGCCTTCTTCGTTCAACGGAAGGAAATGGCTGTCCCCTTCAACACGCGCTTGCTCGATGCGGTTATTGTATCGGTCGTAGACGCCGATGAATTCTTTCCCCATACCAATCGGGTAATTCATCGCGTATGATTCAATTTCCAATACTTCTTCCAATTCTTCCATCAACTCAAGGGGTTCTTTCCCTTGACGGTCCATTTTGTTCATGAACGTAAAAATCGGTATGCCTCTCATCCGGCATACTTTGAAAAGTTTGATTGTCTGGGGCTCGATTCCTTTCGCCGAGTCTACCATCATGACTGCGGCATCAACCGCCATCAGTGTACGGTATGTGTCTTCACTGAAGTCTTCGTGTCCCGGTGTGTCCAAAATATTGACACGCTTGCCGTCGTAGTCGAATTGCAGCACTGAGGATGTTACTGAAATTCCACGTTGCTTTTCGATTTCCATCCAGTCGGATGTCGCGTATTTGCCTGTCTTCTTCCCTTTTACTGTACCTGCGTCACGGATGGCACCGCCAAAATAGAGCAGTTTTTCCGTCATTGTCGTTTTCCCAGCGTCAGGATGGGAAATGATCGCAAACGTGCGCCGTGATGCAATTTCTTCATGTATAGGTTTTTGCATTTTGTCTGAACTCCTTCTTTTCCGCTTTTCTAAGCATAGACAGATTGCAAATCATTTTCAACAATTTTTTCTTCATTGTGTAAAGTCTTTTGCAAAAAGTAAAAGAGCCGCCCAAATGACAGCTCTTTATCCTCTTATTTCTCTATATATCCTTTTCCAAATTTCTTTTCAGCTTCGTCCAAGGCAATGGAGGCGTCGGAATGGGGTAGCTTTTCCCTGCCGACGATTTGAAAGTCTTCATGACCTTTTCCTGCAAAGATGATAATATCTCCTTCACCCGCGACTGAAACTGCATGTCGGACAGCTTCCTCTCGATCTCCGATGCACGCGTACTTGTCGTGTTGCATCCCTGCTTCGAGCTCAGACAAGATCGTCTCGTACGCCTCATCTCTCGGATCATCCGTCGTCAATACGACATAATCGGCGATTGACGCTTTTTCTGCCATGATCGGACGCTTGATGCGATCCCTGTTGCCTCCTGTCCCGATGACGAAAATCAATTTACTCTTCGCATCTTTATAAGGAAGAACCGCTTGAATCGCCTTTTCAATTGCATCAGGCGAATGAGCGTAATCGATGTAGATTGTCAGTGGCAAATCCGTTTCGACCTTCTCCATCCGACCTTTAGCGGAAGGAATGACCGCAAGCCCCTCGAGAATCACGTCGATCTCAATCCCTTTCGCATACAAGGCCGCGATGACCGCTAGAGCATTGTATACATTGAATTCACCAATCAGCTCCATCGTGACGTCGAAGCCTCCTGCCGGTGAATCTAAGCGGAACGAAGTGCTGTCCACCGTCAGCTTAATATCCGTTGCACGGAAATCTGCATGATTGTGGACACCATATGTCAACACCGGGAAGGAAGTCATTTCTTCCATCCGCTCTCCCCACGGATCGTCCACATTGACTATACCGAATTTCGACTGTTCCAGGTCTTGTCCAAGCTGCGCGAATAAAAGCCCTTTTGCATGGCCATAATGTTCCATCGTTCCATGGTAGTCCAAATGGTCATGAGATAAGTTCGTGAAGATTGCAATATCAAATTCAGTACCCGCCAATCTTCCTTCCACAAGTCCGTGTGAAGAGACTTCCATCGTCATCGTCGAGCATCCGGCATCAGCCGCTTGCTTAATCATTTGTTGTGTCGTCAGCACGTCCGCGGTCGTATTCTCGGTTTCAAATAAGACGCCGTCTAAATTGAATCCAATCGTTCCTGTCACTGCAGACTTCTCGCCCACGTAGCGTAAAACGGAATGGAGCATATTGCTGACGCTCGTTTTCCCGTTCGTTCCCGTAACACCGATCATCGTCATCCGTTTGGAAGGATAGTTCATAAAACGGGGCGCAAGCAAAGAGATCGCCTTTGATGTGTCTTCCACATAGACGACCGCCACCTTGTCCAAATCGACTTCAACAGGATGTGACGCCACGATCACTCTTGCCCCATTATCAATCGCTTTTGAAACGAATGCATGTCCATCTACGGTGAACCCTTTTATACAGACGAAAACACCACCCGCATTGACAGAACGCGAATCGACTGCGAGGTCCGTAACTGTTTCAGGCAGAGTACCCTCCACCTTCTTTATTGGTAAACTTGAAAATAAATAACCGGTCTCCATAACTAGATCTCCTTTAATCCATCATCTCGGATGTTACATATGCATGCAATAATTGTGCTGTCGCTTTCAAGGAATCGACGTGCGTCCTCTCCAATGCATGGGACGATTCGATGCCAGGGCCAAACAACGCATGTCGGACATCGAAGCCCGCACGGATTGCAGCGGATGCATCCGATCCATAATAAGGGTAAATATCAAGCTTAAACGGAATGCTCCCTTTTTCACAAAGAGCCGTCAAATGCCTCGTAAGTGCATAATGGTAAGGACCGCTTGAATCTTTCGCACAGATGGATACGGTGTACTCATCGGAAGCTTGTCCATCACCAATCGCACCCATATCAACAGCTATATACTCAACAGTTTCTTCCGGTATATTCGAATTTCCCCCATAACCGATCTCTTCATTGTTCGAAATGTAAAAATGGGTCGTATTCGGCAGTTCCGTACCATTTTCCTTCAATGAACGGATCAGTTCCAAAAGAAGTGCAGTGCTCGCTTTATCGTCAAGATGCCTTGATTTGATAAAGCCGGTCGGCGTCACTTCAAATCTTGGATCAAATGAAACGAAGTCCCCCACCTCAATACCAAGCGCCCTCGTTTCAGCTGCATTCGTCACTTTTTCATCGATACGGACTTCGATATTGTCCGCATTTCTCTCTGCGCTTCCCGAATTGCGGTATACGTGCACCGTCGTTTGGTGCATTAAAATCGTCCCGCGAACTTCCTTGCCGGCAGCAGTATGTATATGGCAATACTCACCTTCAACCGCGTTCCAGTTAAATCCGCCAATCATCGTTAATTTCAATCTTCCATTGCTTTTGATTTCTTTCACCATTGCTCCAAGTGTATCTGTATGGGCGGTCAACAGCCGGTGGCGTGAATCATCCTTACCTTTCAAGGTCGCGATCACCGCACCTTTATTCGTCCGTTTGAACGGAACTCCGATGTCTCCAAGTTCATCAGTGATGACTTGCATGACTCTTTCTGTAAAACCGGATGGACTTGGCGTTTCCACTAACTTTTTCAGCAACCCAATCGTACTTGTTTCATTAAACAGATGCATACTCCATTTCCCTCTTTTCTTTTTCTGAAATTTCTGTTTCCAAATTAAATCAAATGAGTTATGATACTTATATTACTACTACTTTCCGAGGTGCATCAATGGAAAACGGTCAATGTATTCAATCGAAAAATAAATACCTCATCATTTCTTTCAGTATTATCGTCTTCGTTCAATTGATTGCTTCACCTTTTTTTGAACAACAATCATATATATTGCCAATTGCAGCCGGTGCACTCTTCAACCTCAGCCTCTTTGGACTTCTGCATTACGGCAAGCTTGATCAAAAAATAATTAGTTGGCTCATCGTCTTCGGAAGCAATTTTTATATTCTTTCCTTGCTATTCATAAACGCTGATTTCCCTTATCTTTTCTTTTTACTTTTTCCAATTATCATATCTCATCTGTATAGCGATAAATACTTACATGTAACAATGCTAGTATTCACGACAATCGAATTGACCGTATTATTCCAAGTATTAGGTCCATACTTCAACCCAGTCACAGATGCAAAAATGGTTATCCATTATAGCTTTCTATTCGTCATCATTATGTCGCTTCTATTTATTTTCTCGGTGAAAATCGGCCCGCAAATGAAAAAGCTGCTCATTGAAAAGGAAGTGATGAGCAAGACGCTCTCATCTAAGGAGGGTTATTTGGATTTGTTCTTCGAGCACGCTCAAGATGCGATTGCAGTGTTCAGTCTTGACGAAAAGCTGCTTGCTGTCAACCCTGCATTTGAAGATATGTACGGATGGAAAAAAGAAGAGTGTGTCGGCAAATCCATTCAACTGACCCCGCCATCGGAATTCGAAGTAATCGCAAATCGTCAAAAATACCTTTTACAAGGAAGAAGCTTTAAAAATATACGTTCAAAAGAGCTTCGTAAAGACGGGACTATATTTGAAGCTGAAACGACCGTTGCACCGATCTATGATAAAAACAAGGAAATCGTAGCATTATCCCTCATCACCCGTGATATAACGGAAAAACTCCAAGCAGAGCGCATGAAAATCGAAGCGATAAAGCTGAATGCCATCGGTGAAATTGCTGCGACTGTCGCCCATGAAGTACGAAATCCGATGACTTCGGTAAATGGATTCGTGCAACTGATGAATGAAGACCCGGAAAACCCTTATCGCGCTTACACAGAAATAATGGAAAGTGAAATCGAGAGGATCAATTTAATCGCGAATGAATTCCTAATTTTATCAAAACCGAATATTAAAAAGCGGCAAGAAATAGATGTAGAAAACACGATCATTGGAGTAATTGAACTATTCAACTCGGAGCTGAAGATGCGACAAATTAATTGCTCGCTATTTTTAGCGGAGTATCCGTCATCTGTTTTCGGGAATGAAGAAAGCTTGAAACAAGTATTCATCAACCTGATGAAAAACTCAATAGAGGCAGTACAGGACGGCGGTAGCATCACGTTTTTCAATTCGATCATTAATAATTCGATTTCCATTACGTTGAGCGACAACGGCTATAGTATGGAGCCAGAGACATTTAGTCAAATATTCATGCCGTTCTTTACGACGAAAGAAGGGGCTACAGGGCTGGGGCTCGTCATTACAAAAAAAATCGTGCTGGATCATGGAGGGAATATTGAGTTTAACAGACTCAGGAAGAACGGCACTGAATTGACCGTTACTTTCCCGATTTATTCGCTTCATAGAAGTAACGGTCTTGCTAAAATTGCGGACTGACGGCCAATATATTAACCATACTAAACGTGCGAAGAAGTTTTTCCTACATCACTTCGCACGTTACTTTATTTCAGTTCAACGCAACAGTTGTTTTACAATTGAAAGTTTATTGCCGTATGGTGGATATCCGAGTCGTATTGGCACTGTTGTACTTTTCTTCAAAATTGATTTCGAATGTGTGAACAGCTCAAAGCTAGCTTTTCCATGATAGGCATTCATGCCGGATGCCCCAACTCCACCAAAGGGCAGATGGATGTTCCCCACATGGGAAATAGTATCATTGATGCATCCTCCGCCAAATGATAGATGTTCCAAGAAATATTCCTGTGCCTCTTCGTTTTCCGAGAAAAAATAGGCTGCCAACGGTTTTGGCATTTGACGGATCCGGTGAATTACCTCACCTAAATTTTGATACGTCAATATAGGAAGAATCGGACCAAATATTTCCTCCCGCATAGCAGGACCGTCCCATGAAACGCCATCCAATAACGTTGGACTTATGTATAGATCATCACGGTCCGATTTTCCACCAAAGATAATATGGCTCTTTTCCTTATTGATCATCTCGGTTAGTCGATCAAAATGCTTTTCATTTACAATTCTGCCATAATCCTCACTTTCGGCACTATCTTCTCCATAGAAACCGCGGATGCAACTGATGATTTCCTTAAGAAGTTTTTTCTTCACGGTCTCATGGACGAGGACATAGTCAGGAGCGACACAAGTTTGGCCGTTATTTATGAATTTCCCCCAAACAATCCGTTCCGCTGCCCTTTTAATAATCGCCGTCTGATCGACGATGACAGGACTCTTGCCACCTAGTTCCAACGTGACCGGCGTCAGCCGTTCTGC
Source organism: Sporosarcina sp. Marseille-Q4943 (assembly GCF_943736995.1). Classification (GTDB taxonomy): domain Bacteria; phylum Bacillota; class Bacilli; order Bacillales_A; family Planococcaceae; genus Sporosarcina. Next base: position 582,607 of record NZ_OX031157.1, read on the forward strand.
TGCTGCCTTCATGACAATCTTCCCGACTGCTGCACTACCAGTGAAAAAGATGTAATCGAAAGGTGCATGGATAAGCGCAGATGTTTCTTCGACCCCTCCTTCGACGACTTGTACATAATCTTGCGGATAAATTTCCGTTACTATTTCTTTTATGACTTTCGCGGTATGCACAGTAGCTTCAGACGGTTTAACGACAGCACAATTCCCTGCTGCAAGAGCGCCAACTAACGGGTCCATAATTAATTGAAATGGGTAGTTAAATGGCCCAACAATCAATACCGAACCATATGGCTCCCGCAAGATGAAACTTTTTGCCGGCTGTAGATGTACAGGTGTTTTCACACGTTCCGGCACCATCCATTCCTTTAAATGTTTCATCATGAAAGAAATGCTTGATAACACGAAGCCTACTTCCGTCACATACGATTCAAATGGACTTTTTCCTAAATCCTTTTGTAACGCCTCAAATATTTCTTTTTCTCTTAATTCAATTGCTTTCTTTAATCGTTCCAACATTTCCAACCGGAATTCAACATGTTTCGTTGCCCCGGAATAATAAAAATTGTGCTGAAAAGCGATTATTGAGTCGATTTTTTGAGCAATTCCCACAGCAATCATCCTCCTTCAACAATTTTAATTGTCAATATAGCAAAAGAACTGAATTCATTTCTACAAATTCCGACCAATTACGCAGTTTGGGGAAATGGGTCCCAACATATACTATGATTACATAATTCATTATTTTGGTCCCGATATTTGAATACTTTAGCTTGTGGAATCAATGAAAAACGGCATGCTAAACGAGTCAACAAGCAATAGGTCTAATGGTTCCTTTTCGGAAGTAAGCGTTTTAGTCCTTCTCTTTCGAGGGTAAAGACATATCACATAGCCAAAACCAACAAGGAATGAAATGGAGGAAATGAACATGACAACAACAGATACTTGGTGGGAAACAATTTTTGAAGGAAATCTTTCATTAGGTCTCAACAAGGAGCGAATTACAGACCTAGACAATGAAACTTTCCTCTACTTTGACCAACAACATGAAATGGAACAAAATTCAAACCAAACGCATACACATTAATTGACCAGGCTTCCCTTTTAACGGGAAGCTTTTTTATGCTCAGCTTCGGATAGCTTATACTATTTGTTATTCAATGCTTCTCCATAAATATAGCGCAGCATAACTTAAGAACGGCGACCATGACGGAAAGCGGGCCATCATTTCTTCAGCGGTCGGTTTACGGGCGAGATCCCACAAACGTTTTAAAGCATTCTGAAGACCGATATCCGCTAATGGAAATAAATTCGGCCGACCTAACCCGAACATAAGGAAGTTTTGAGCAGTCCACGGGCCAACTCCGCGATGCTTGACCATTTCTTTCGTCACTTCATCATCGTCCATCTGCGAAAACTTCGACAAATCCAACTCTCCGTCCACGATCGACCGCGACAGGCCGATGACATATTCCGCTTTCCGTCCGCTGAATTGAAGCTTTCGCAAATCCTCCACATCGAGAGCGGCAATCGTTTCGGGATCTGGATATCTCCAAACTCCCTCCTGCCGGGTGCCGAACGATTCTACGAAGCGCAACGTCAGTACATGGGAGAACGCTAGGTTCAACTGTTGATGGATAATGTTTTTCATTAACGTACCGTAAAGTGAAAAACTTCGGATGAGAGGCGTTCCGGCATGATCCTTAAAGAGCTGTTCAAGATCGGTACCTACGAAATGGTTTGCAATCGTATCCAACGGTCGGTCAAAATGAAAAATAGAGCGGATCTTATCAACCTGTTTATCACCAATTGCATCTCTCAGTATGAAGGTTGGAGATTCCGTCGAGCCCACACTACATAGACTGACGATATTCCCTTCTTCCATCGGAATGCGAATTTCACGTTTCTTCAAATCGACGGCATTCACGGGATCACTCGCCAATCTTTCCAGCGCTCTATCAAAGTCATACGTAAACGGAAGCGAAAATTGTGTATCGATTATGATCACCTCTTTTCTTCATATTCTACCTTTTTTTCGTTGCTTTAAAAAACTTTTAGAAAAAGTGTTGACTTCTATCGCAAACAAGCTATAATAATAAATGTGCAGTAAGCAAGCACGACATTCCCGATTCCGTAGCTCAGCTGGGAGAGCGCTACCTTGACAGGGTAGAGGTCGCTGGTTCGAGCCCAGTCGGAATCATTGGGTGCCAAACCCGTAGGAAGGTTGTCGGAACAACAACCTTCTCCAAAACAGTCCTATTAGGCCGGATGCCTAGGGGCTGTTTTTTTTGTGTTCAAAATTGCACTGACGACTTAGATATGACAGACTTCTGAAGACTAACTAATTGTCCTATTTTTTCTTATGCGCCTGATGTATGTCCAATCCTCCACAAAACTGCCACATATAATGTATTACTATTCATGAGGGAGGTGTTATATTATGGGTGCAGGTACAGGTGGATATGGATATGGATATGGATATGGCAGCAGCTTCGCATTAATCGTAGTTCTGTTCATTCTCTTAATTATTGTAGGTGCTTCCTTCTTCAAAGGAGGATATTAAGTAAGATTCACAGTAGCAAAACATACTCGAAAATTCGAATAAAATTAATCAGGACAAGTGTTCACTTCGAAACATCGTCTAAACTCCCCCTAAAACAGTAAAGATATATTCTTTCACCAAAATAATGACTCTTCCCTTCAAAAAGAAAACTCCTTCTCAATAAACAGACCCGGTAAGCTTAGCCAGGGTCTGTTTTTAAGGGGGATTTCAAAGAAAAATGACTAATCCCACTGGAAAACTTCTATAACATGGCTTTCCAAGGTGCATTATAAAGACCTGCCTATAGTTAAGTTCTTACTTTGTTGGAGAAGTTTGGATTCCCCAGTTCTTTCCCATTCTTCCACTGTCTCATATGCTTTTTCCGGAGTATATCCTTTTCCTACTAGAACCCCCATTAGAATAAACTCTTGAAGGATATGGGTAGCATTTATTCCCCTCTTTACATCCTCCAATCCTTCGTTCACGAGTAACTCGGTGTATCGGACCCATTCATCGGGAGTCTTGCCTGAAACAACGGTCTTCCCATTATGACGACCGTTACCTCGCTCTTCACTCATTGCATCTGCTTTGGTCCGGTGAACAGTTCCAAATGGATGATTAGGCGGGGCATATATCGAATAAAGTTTTAATGGGATATCACCTGTATTCGTTAAGTTATGCCATGTGCCAGCGGGTACAAAGATGGCAGAATCATCATAGACATTTCTTCTGAAATTTAAATCACCTTTACTCTTACCCATTTGGGTAATCCCTTGCCCCTGTTCGATACGAAGGAATTGATCGACATCAGGATGCATTTCCAAACCGATATCTTCACCTACACCGAGACTCATTAACGTAACTTGTAAATGTGTTCCCGTCCATAAAGCGGTTCGATACGTATCGTTTTGCTTAGTTGCTTCGTTAATATTAATGACAAAAGGATTAGCTCCATAATCTTTTAACATTCCTTTTTCATTACCATTAAACACACGGTTACCATGATTTATCCCGTAAGGATAGGATAAGTAGTTTGGGTCTCTACCGTAGTTATACATTGACGTATTACAACAATTAGGGTTTTGATATAAATACCCGTAAGGATAATAATACATTTTCTCAGTCCCTTCTCTAATCTCTATTATCATATGTTGCATGTTTAAAAACGTCCTTAAGAATCCCGAACAACTAAAATTAGAATAAACAGCTAAGTTTCTAGAATAAAACACCAAAAAAGTTTGACAACTTTGTGAACAACGTCAATAATAGAGAAAAGGGGTGTTGGTAATGGAATCCAAATTTAAGATGTTGAATGCCGTTAAGGTTGTCGGTCTTACAGTGCTAGCCATCGGAATCTCCATTTTCTTGTACGGTTTCTTTGTAAGCGATTACAGCGCAATCACCGGCATCGGAATTGGAACTGTAATGGGAGCTATTTTTATCTTCCTAATGGGGGTCTTCTTTGTCGCCACGGAAGAAATGCTGGAAAAGACGGATAAAGGTATGCGAAGCATTCAATAAAAAAAAGAAAGGAGCACCCATAGAGGCGCTCCTTTCTTTTTTATTACATATCCCAAACCAAGATTAACAACGTTCCGAAGATGGTGACGAGTGCGATAGCGATTCCGTAATAAATATTTGCGTAAATCGCCACTTTGTCTTCCGACTCACCAGCATGCATAAAGCCGACAAGCTGTACTGCCGCTTGTATGAAGGCAGTGGCCAAAAGTATCGTCATTCCTACAGCAAACGACAGATCCAAGAAATAGACCGTCAGTGCTGCAGCAGTCAGAACTAACGAAAAGACAAATCCCATTACTTGTTTACGTGGGAATAATTCGCTCATTTTACATCATTCCTTTCAAGTAGATGAAGCTGAAGATGAAAATCCAGACGACATCTAAGAAATGCCAGTAAAGCGAGAAGATGAATGATTTATTGGCCGTTTCTGGCGTTAAACCACGTTTTTTCACTTGCATGATGATGAACAATCCCCAGAAGAGACCGAGTGTCACGTGCGCACCATGCGTCCCTAACGTTGTCAGAAGGATGCCTGTGAACGCACTCACTTGAAGGCCTGCGCCAACATGGACGTAATGTGTGAACTCATAAATCTCCACACCCAGGAACGCCAAACCTAGAAGCAATGTAATTGCAAAGAATGTCATCATCGCATTTTTTCTACCGAGCCGCATCGCATGTACGCCAAGGCCGATTGTAAAGCTACTTGTTAACAGCAAAATCGTTTCAATAAGCACCGGCGTGAGTTCGAAAATCTCCGCACCAGCCGGTCCGTTTCCGATCCGATTCTCCAATGTGAAATAAGTCGCAAAAAGCGTTGCAAACAGCATCACTTCGGCTCCTAGGAAGATCCAGAAACCAAGTATGTTCAATTTATTCTGTTCTGTACCATATTCGAGCGGAAGTGAGTTATCTATTTTCATATGCTAACACCTCGCTATCTTTTTCTGTCTCTTCAATTTCTTTGACGGAAATGTAATGACCGTCGTCTTTTTCAAATGAACGGTGAGCCATGCATGCAAAGATTGCAATCGTCGTAATGATCGCTGGAATCCACATGCTGAATACGAACGAGAAGCCCCAAACAAAGAAGATGCAACTCATAATAAACGGCACTCCACTGTTATTCGGCATATGAATCTTTTCAATATCCCCTTTGAATATAGGTTGGCCATTTTTCTTATGATCCCAGAATGCTTCAATGGAATCGACATGTGGTGTTCTCGCAAAGTTATACGATTGAACGGGAGTCTGTGTCGCCCATTCTAGCGTACGAGCATCCCACGGATCGGAACCGATGTTTCTTGAAGAATGGCGCGTGCTGTAATAGACGTTATAGACGATTAACGCGAAGCCAATCGCCAAACCAACAGCTCCCACGAAGGAAAGCATGTTCAACGGACCATATCCAGTTGCTTCAGAATACGTGTACAGTCGGCGCGCTTGCCCATCCAATCCAGTGAAGAACATCGGGAAGAATGTCACGTTAAAGCCGATTGCGATAAACCAGAATGCCCATTTTCCGATTCGTTCATTGAGCATGAAGCCGAACATTTTCGGCCACCAATACGTAAGACCGGCCAACATTGCAAATACAACACCTGGAATGATCGTGTAATGGAAATGCGCTACCAAGAACATCGTATTATGGTATTGATAATCGGCACTCGCCATACCGAGCATAACTCCTGTCACTCCGCCGATTGTGAAGATCGGGATGAACCCTACTGAATACAACATCGGAACTGTAAATTCAATTTTCCCTTTCCGCATCGTCAACAGCCAGTTAAAGATCTTAATTCCCGTCGGAATCGCAATCGCCATTGTCGTAATGGAGAAAATACTATTAGTCAAAGGTCCTTGCCCCATCGTAAAGAAGTGGTGAGTCCAAACTAAGAATGAGAAGAAGGAAATGATCACAATTGAAGCAACCATCGATGTATAACCGTAAAGGTTACGACGTGAAAACGTGGAAATGATTTCACTATATATACCGAATGCCGGCAAAATGAGGATATATACTTCCGGATGTCCCCAAACCCAGAACAAGTTCGCCCAAAGCATATCCATTCCGCCATTTGTCATCGAGAAGATATGAGTTCCAAATAGACGGTCCATCGTCCCTAGCAAAAGTGTAACTGTAAGGACTGGGAATGCGAAAACTACGATTGCATTCGTTATTAAAGCAGTCCACGTGAACATCGGCATTTTCATCAATTTCATGCCGGGTGCTCTCATCTTGAAGATTGTTGTAATGAAGTTAATGCCCGAAATCAACGTACCAATTCCGGCAATTTGAATCGACATCAAATAATAATTCGTTCCGACAGATTGACTGAAGTCATTCCCAGCAAGCGGGAAGTATGAAGTCCAGCCGGCGTCAGGAGAACCACCGATGACGAATGAGATATTGAATAACATCGCACCCATAAAGAACAACCAAAAACTGAGTGCATTCAAACGAGGAAACGCTACGTCACGCGCCCCGATTTGCAAAGGCACAACGAAGTTCATTAGCGCATAAATGAATGGCATCGCCATGAAGATAATCATGACAACCCCGTGGGTCGTGAAAACTTCGTTGTAATGTTGTGCATCTAACAATTTGTTGTCAGGCACTGCAGTTTGCGCCCGCATCATAAGCGCATCTACGCCGCCTCGGAATAACATGAGCAATGCGGCAATGATATACATGATGCCGATACGTTTATGGTCAACAGTTGTCAACCATTCACGCCATAAATAGCCCCATTTTTTAAAATATGTCAAGCCTATAAGAATCGCAATCACGGTGAGACCAATGGCTACCATAGACGCGTAAATTGCAGGACTAGGATGAGGTATGGCAAATCGATCAAAGTAATCCATACTTGTTGTGCTCCTTTCGGAAATTTATTTCGTGACAGATAAAGTTAGAAATGTGGATTCTAGTAAAATTCATTAATGGTCCGAATGATCCTTCTCAACATCGCCATGAGCGTCATCTGAATGATGTGCATGCTCTTCAGATTGACTTGATCCATGATTGTGCCCTTCTGGCGGCGGCAAAAACTCCAAGTGGGTTCCACTGAATGTCATTTGCCCAAGATGGCCCGGTTTCAGCAACTCAGTGAACTTCTCTTCTGTTAGAGGTTCGGCAGTCGTCTTCACTTCTTCGACCCACTTATCGAATTCGTCTGCTGGCATTGCCTCTACATGGAAGATGTTTTCAGCGAAGCCTTTCCCGCTGAAGTTCGCGTTTCTTCCCATATATTCGCCAGGCACATCAGCTGCCAAATGCAAAGTGGTGATCATATCGGACATCGCATATTTCTGTCCGCCCAGTTGTGGAATCCAGAAGCTTGTAATCGGACCGTATGAGTAAAGTCTAAATTCCAATGCTCGATCAGTCGGGATATACAAATAGTTCACCGTTTCAATATTTTCTTCTGGATAACTGAAATGCCATTTCCAGTCAGAGGAAGAAGCGTAAACAACCAATGGTTTCTGATCTTCATATCCTTTCGGTGTCGCCTCCACTTCATAAGTGGACTTTACAGTGACGATAGATAGGAAAATGATAATGATAATTGGTATACCGACGATAATCGATTCAACGATTGGATTTCCTTCGATATGCGGCGGTTCATAATCCGCATCTTGTTTCGAAGCTCGATATTTCACAACGACATATACCAACAAAGCGAAGACAGCAATAACAACAATCGCCATCGTTGCAATTGAAATCCAAATTACATTGGATATTGTTTCAGCTTGAGGCCCTTTCGGATCTAACACCATTACCGGTTCACAACCCGCCAACAATGCAAGAATACCGACAACTAGGCTTAAAAGCGTCCAATTCCTTTTCATGGAAGTACCCCTTTCTTGCGTTCTATAAGCTATAGAAACAGCATTTGAAATTATCGTATTTAGCAGTTCCTTGAACTAGAGGTTTATCTTAATATAATAAAATGCGAAAAACAATTAGTAAGTGCACACTTCATAAAAACTTTATCTAAAAAAGAGGAATCCCGTCACAAACCGTTCAATAAACAGTTATATAACTGTCACATTTTCTACGTCAGATAGTCAAATTTTATAAATAAGTAATAAAAATAAATTATTTTTCAGATTAAGTCATTTGGTTATCAAACAAGGAAGTTATTGTTTTCATAGTAATCAGTCTCGAACATTCCAATCTCCCAAATCACTTCTTATGAAAGGATTGGTCGCTCTTTTTTATTCTTTCTGTAAGAGCACGATGTAACAAAAAAAGGAAGATTTTATTCCAATTAAGGTTTATATTCTTCCTATGTTTATACAGTTTTTCATTGTTCACTTTGGAAGATGGAAATAATAGCACGTCTCGGGGAAATTCGCCAAAATGAACGCTACAGAACAATTCTACATGCTGGTAAACCGTTAAAAAAATCCCTTTACGCTACGAAAATAGCGCTAAGGGATTTTGTTATTCCATAGGTTCCTGCTTATGTGTTATCGCATATAGCGGAATAAAATACAATAATGGTCATTTATTGTGAAAACAACTAAAAAAGGAGGTTTATATTTTGCTACGCAAGGAAAATAGAGGTTTTCGATTCTGTCTATTTCCGGGATATAATTGGTGTGGTCCGCGTTGCAACGGACCAGGCGAGCCAGTTAACGAAGTCGATGCCGCGTGTAAAGCGCACGATAAATGTTATCGCCTATACGGGGATCGTTGCCATTGCGATCATGAATTACTTCGACGTTTACATCCCTATTTATATGAAGACACACAAATGGGACGACATGCACGTATCCTCTACAATTATTTACGCGTTCAAATGATGTTCACATGTAATAATTTTAGAAGATAACGTTGGCGGCCGTTAACAAAGCATTTAATTCCTGCTCATTCCCCAGTTTCGTTGAATCGTTCAATTCTCCGACCAATTTCGTCTCGCACCCGCTGGAAGAATGTCCACTTCTCCTCTTCCGTTCCCGTTGCTTTTGCTGGATCATCGAATCCCCAGTGAGCACGTTTACTATGGGGCGGTGTCAACGGGCAATTATCAGCGGCGTCTCCGCATAGTGTGACGATAAAATCGGCATTGTTCAGTATGTGCATATCAATAAGATCTGACGTCTGATTTGAAATGTCGATTCCGACTTCACGCATCGCTTTTATTGCGTTCGGATTGACTCCGTGTGCTTCAATGCCGGCGCTTTTAACATCCCATTCATCACCGAGAATCCTTTTCCCCCATCCTTCAGCCATTTGGCTACGGCAAGAGTTGCCGGTACAGAGGAAGTAAATAATCTTTTTCTCCATATTTACCACTTCCTTTATCTTTATTAGATAATCAATAACCATACGTACAATCCGACTAGGGTGATGAAAAGCGTAGGGATCGTCAGAATGATTCCGACTTTAAAGTATGTTCCCCAGCCGATTTTCACTCCTTTTTGCGAGAGGACATGCAACCAGAGTAATGTGGCGAGGGAACCAATCGGTGTAATTTTCGGGCCTAAATCCGACCCGATGACGTTCGCATAGATGAGCGCTTCCCGAATCGGTCCTGACGTACTCGTTTCCGCAATTGCGAGTGCATCAATCATGACAGTTGGCATATTGTTCATGATTGATGATAAAAATGCTGCAATGAAGCCCATTGAAACCGTGGCGACGAAGAGGCCTTGGTCCGCAGCTAGTTGAATTACATCCGCCAACACTGCCGTTAACCCCGCGTTTTTCAACCCGTACACAACGACATACATGCCAATCGAGAAGAAGACGATTGCCCAAGGCGCCCCTTTCAACACTTGTTTCGTGTGTACAGCAGGACTTCGTTTCGCCATGATTAAAAAGAAGATGGCTACAATTCCAGCGATGAACGAAACCGGCAGCCCAATGAATTCACTGGAGAAGTACCCAATGAGCAATATGCCGAGGACTCCCCATGCTAACCGGAACATCTTGTGATCTTTGATGGCTTCTTTCGGTTGTTTCAATTCGGACACGTCATAATTTCCAGGAATGCTCTTTCTAAAAAACAAATACAAAACAACAATACTCGCGACTAATGAAAATAAGTTCGGAACGATCATCCGTGAAGCATATTCCACAAAACCGATGCCGAAAAAGTCAGCGGAAACGATATTGACCAAGTTGCTCACGACTAACGGCAACGATGTCGTATCTGCGATAAAACCACTTGCAATAATGAATGGAAATATCATTTTATCGCTAAACTTCAAATTCCGAACCATCGCCAATACAATCGGCGTCAAAATCAACGCCGCGCCGTCATTCGCGAACAACGCCGCCACGATCGCGCCAAGGAGGCTGACATACACGAACATACGCAGCCCGCTTCCCTTGGCTAATCGGGCCATATGTAAGGCAGACCATTCGAAAAAGCCGATTTCATCTAGTATTAAAGAGATGATGATGATTGCAATGAAAGCGAGTGTCGCATTCCAAACGATGCCCGTGACATCGAGCACATCCGTATAGTCAACGACACCTAGCAGCAACGCAATGATCGCCCCGGCACATGCCGACCATCCAATCGAAAGGTTTCTAGGCTGCCAAATGACAAAAATGAGCGTAATAATAAAAATCAGTGACGCAGTAATGACTGAATACAAAACTTTAGTTCCTCCTTACTTACAACAAATGCGCAATCCTTGCGCTTCCAACTCTTCAATGGAGTTTCCTTGATCCGGCAAATGATGAAGGATGCTTGAAATCAAAGGATAGTCTTCGTGTTCCTGATTAATTGAATAAAAGATCCACTGTCCCCTACGCTCCTCTTTCACCAATTCGATATCCCTTAATTTTCGTAGATGTTGACTGATCGCCGGCTGGCTCATCTTAAAGATTTCGACAAATTCACACACGCAGCAATCATGTGACTCAAGCAATTTCATCATCGTCAGTCTCGTCTTATCCCCGAGAAGCTTTAATATTTGAGATGCTTTTTGCAAATCAATCGACCCAATTGTTTTCATTTATCATCACTCCCCGTCAGTATCATATAATTATATGCTTATATATGCAAGTGAAAAAACCGGCTCATTTTCAAGATAGCCGGTTCTCCAATCATTGTATAGGTAGTAAGATTTCAACTACTTCTTCCTCAGCTCCCTCTTCAAGATAGAAGATTTCGATAGGAAATGATTTGTCATACCACTTTTGCTTATATCCATTCTCGCTCACCCACGCAAATAACTTCGAATACCCTTGATCGATTGTTTTATTGGAACAGCTGATTTTTGCATATTCCATCATCGGAATTGTAAATTCAATCATCCCTTCAGGAATATGAGTAAGTTCGTCAACTTCCACACATGCGAAATAAGTGGCAACAATATCGTTGCACATATACGGACTGATTAAGACATGCCTATTCTTGCAATTTACGACTTCATCTATCCGCTTTTCAAAATTCATTTGAACCTTCATGGCAGCGTCCGGGAACGACTCCGGAAATTTCGCTGTTATACTTTGCCCAATCAATCGGTACTCTTTTTTGATCAATTCACATTCAAAAGTCGCAATCGTTTTTACTTCCATATGATCTCTCCTTTAATTCTCTTTCCAATTAAAATTCTCCATTTGTTTTGGTATTCCTTCCTTTTAGTGAGAATGAAAAGGGGGAAATTCAATCCACAAAAGAAAAAAGCACTCTTCATTACGAAGAAATGCTTTCAAAAGTTATTACTGAACAAACGATGCAATGAAAATGATAATGATGGCTAGCGGTGCAATGAAGCGGACGATAAACTTCCATGCTTTATTCAGCCCACTATTCATTCGCAGCTCATCATCTGTATCAGCAGTCGATAACACATGACCTGCAAATATAGAAATGAGGAGCGCCCCTATCGGGAGTCCGATCCTGCTCGTCAAAATATCCGCGAAATCGAAGAAAGTTCCTCCAGGCATCTTCACATCGGATAATACCCCGAATGACAATGCACTTGGAATACCTACGATGAAAATCAACAATCCAAACACCCATGCGGCTGTGCGTCTCTTTTCAAGTTTCTTACGAATCCCCGTCGAAACGACAATCTCCAACATGGAAATCGATGACGTCAACGTCGCAAACAATAATAAAATAAAGAACAGAATCAAAAAGAATCCGCCAAACGGGATTTCATTGAAGATGGCCGGCAATACGACAAAGATCAATCCCGGTCCTTCTGCAGGCGATTGTCCGAGCGCAAATACCGCTGGAAAAATGACGATACCCGCTAATAAAGAGATGAAAATATTCAAGATAGACACATTGAAAGCGGATTGTCCTAGACGCTCCTCTTTAGGTAAATAGGATGCGTAAGTCATCATCGCTGTGACACCGACGCTTAACGAGAAGAATGCCTGTCCGAGTGCTAGCAATAACGTCTTCCCGGTCAAATACGACCAATCCGGCACGAATAGGAAGCGGATCCCTTCCATTGCTCCATCAAGTGTCAAAGACCGTATCGCCAAGACGATGAAGAAGATGAAGAGCAAAGGCATCATCCAGCGGCTCGCACGCTCAATTCCACCACGAATACCGCTTTGGACAATCCAGATCGTCAAAATCATGAACACCGCCTGAGCGATGAGCACTTCTCCCGGGCTCGCTATAATGGCATTGAAAAGCCCAGCATAATCGGAAGTATCCAGACGAAACAGTAATGCTCTTGCCAAGTAAGAAAGAATCCACCCGCCCACAACACTATAAAATGATAATAGGATGAAGGAACTTAGCAACCCCATCCATCCGATCAAAAACCACGGCCGTCCTGGCGCCAAGTTTTGTAAAGAAGTGACGGCATCTTGCTGTCCCCTTCTCCCGATGACAAATTCAGCAAGCAGGATCGGCAATCCGATTGCCAATGTACAAATAATGAATAGCAACACAAAAACACTTCCACCATTCGTTCCTGCCATATAAGGAAACTTCCATATGGCGCCCAACCCGATGGCACTGCCGGCAGCCGCCAATACAAATCCGATTTTCGATGTCCATTGTTCACGTTGTTTCATTCAATCACTCACTTCTATTCCTAGTGTCTCCACTGAATTTTTATCATTATACCTTATCATGAATACAATCAATACTTTTTTTATTATTCCGCCTACTTTTGTCTGTTTTTTGTTTTATTTATTGGTTAAAGGTAACTATGTACATAATTAGGAGGTAGTACATTGGTACTTTTAAATGAGAACGTGAACGACTGAATGCCAGAAAAATCCCTTGCCATAACATCGGCAAGGGATCCTTCATTTACTATTAAAATTGAATATCCTGAGGTTGTTCTCCCTTTTTATTCATAAGTCGCATGGCGTCGGGTGTAACTTTCAGGATGACGAGGTTCGGATCGTCAGGCCCAGTAAACCATGGTTTCATATGTTCATTCCAGACCTTCTCTTTCAAGCTTTCCTCATCGGAAATCATTACGGTTCCCATGATTTCCAAATACGCATCCCCGAAACCTTCCCCTTCATAGCCAATCAAAATATGCGTATTCGGATTCCGCTCAAGCTCTTCCACTTTATCGGTCTTTTTTGAAGTCGCCGTGTAAAGCGTGAAGTCCTCGTTGAAAAATGTCATGTACCTACTGAAAGGCTTGCCTTGTTGGACAGTCGCCATCGTTCCGACATAGCTCTCGTCCAAGATTTTACGTGCTGTTTCTTTTGCACCCATCTGCATCACTCCTCATTTGTTGTCTCCTCTAACTGTTCCTAAATTGAAGGAAAACTAAACATCTGGGAACGTAAGAGTCAGTTCAAGTTCTATTCGTGTAAAAACAGAACCATCAAATCTTCATCCAAGTAAGTGTTATCGAGTTTCAATGCTCTTTTCTCAGTGCCGTACACTTCGAAACCGAGCGAAGTATATAGACTTTTTGCAGCTACATTTGAACTTACAACCGTCAGATACACTTGTTCTATCCTTTCCAAGGATCTTGCCTTATTGATCGCTTCATTCATAAGCGCCTTTGCGACGCCCTCCCCTCGCTTTTCAGGTGTCACGTACATCGCAACGATTGTTGAACGATGTTTTAATTTCATCGTCTTCTCCGTCAATAGCGTGATGACTCCGATTAGTTTCGACTCAGCAAAAGCGCCGAATGTGAAGGAATCAGCAGCTTGAAACCTTTCTCTATACTTATCAGCTGTTTGCTTCTTCTCCTCTTCATAACTTGATCCAAATGCTTCTGGATTCGTATACAAAGCCTCTAATCGAATTTGAAAATAGGCTTCAGCATCTTGCGGACCTAACTCTCTTATCTCCATGTTTCATCCCCCTGTTTCAATGAACGTATTACTGTTTATTGTAGACCGAAATTTCAGGAATTGATAGATTAATAATTATATTTTGATCACAAAACCTAACAGACCATTTTTCCAACAAACTATGGATCGTCACGTATAATAGACATAACTTAAACGTTGAATAAAGGATGTGTCTTTATGTCAAAGGAGCTTTTCATCACAACTGATCTACAAAGGGAATGGATGGATAAATTAAGCAAGCTCGAAAATACAATACGGGGATCTGCTGAACAGACGGAAAAACTTACCGCTTTTCCCTACCGGTATGTCCGGGCAGGATTGCATAACCCGCCTATGGGTGATATGGTCATTTCAAAACTGGCGAATGCCGTGATCGAGGACATGAGCAAATGATAAAAAGACTTGTTATAACAGGCTATAAAGCGCATGAATTAGGCATCTTCAATGATAAGCACCCAGGCATCGGCATCATAAAAAAGGCGTTGGAAAACCGATTGACTCCCCTACTCGATAGCGGCCTCGAATGGGTAATCATCAGCGGGCAACCGGGAGTGGAGACGTGGGCTGCGGAAACAGTGATCGACTTGCAAGAGACCTATCCGGATTTGAAGTTCGCCGTTATCACTCCCTTTCAGGAACAGGAGAAGAATTGGAACGAGGCGAAAAAGGAAACTTATCAATTCATCCTTGCCCATGCGGATTACTCTGTGAGTTTAACGAAACGCCCTTATGAAGCCCCATGGCAATTCATCGAGCGCGATAAGTTTCTGCTGCGGAATTCGGATGCGATCCTGATTGTCTATGACGAAGAAAATGAAGGTTCCCCGAAGTTTATGAAGAAGATGGCTGTGAAATTTGCTGAGACGAGCGATTATGATGTGCTGACGATTTCTGCTGACGATTTGCAACTCGTTGCGGAAGATATGCAGAGGCAGGATTGGGATTGATCACTTTTCTGGGTTTATGATCACTTGCAGAGATTGAAAAAAGCTGTCCGCCAGTCAATGTCAGCGGACAGCTTTTCAAATTCCACTCAGTTTTGATGCTTCTCCAAAAACTCCAGCATGCGGCTATACACGTTTACTTCATTTTCTTTCTTCGAGAACCCATGCCCTTCGTCATCCAATACCAGATATTCAACATCGCGTCGTAATTCGGACAACTTCGCGACAATCTGGTCAGATTCTTCTTTCACGACACGCGGATCCTTCGCACCTTGGATGACCAACATCGGCTTCACCATACCGTCGAGATACGTGACAGGTGAATCTTTGATGAAGCGCTCCTTATCCCGCTCCGGGTCGCCTAACCATCGATCCATCATCGGCTTCCAGTGAGGCGGAACGGAATTGACGAATGTAAATAAATCGGACACTCCAAAAATGTCCACTACCGCCTTGAAGTATTCTGCATGACGACCGTGCAGCAGCAACGCCATATAGCCGCCATAGCTGCCACCTACGAGGAATAGGCGGTCCCGGTCTGTGATGCCATTGTCGAACAACCACTCGATTCCTGCCAGACAGTCCAGGCGTGGGCCTTCTCCCCAATCCCGCTCGACCATTTTCGTGAATTCCGAGCCATAGCCCGTGCTTCCTCGGAAGTTCGGTGCAAAAATGTTATAGCCTCTATTCAGGAAACATTGGAACATCGAACGGAACATTTTGCGTTCGGACGACTGCGGACCGCCGTGCGGCCAGAAGATGGTGTATCCATTCGCATTCTCTTCTTTCGCTTTGAATAAAAGAGCCTCGATTTCCAAACCATCAAACGAAGTATAGGAAACGACGTCAGGTTCAACCATGCCTTCTTCACTCACGCCGAGCACTCTGTTTTCAGTAAGTCTTGTCCACTCGCTCCCGTCCTCCGATTTGTAGATATTATGAGGAACTGTAGCACTCCTACCTAAAATGTAAACGTTGCCGGACTTTGCAATACGGATTTGATCGACGACATCGACTGGCAAGGAGCATTCTTCTAGCTTTCCACCATTTACATCAGTGCGATAGTATTTGTCAACTACACCTTTAATCGTAAGGAAATGGATGTCTCCCGTTTCTTTATTCCATTTGATCGTTCGGACACTCTCCCCTTCCACTTCCAACACTTTCGAAAAGGATTTCGTCGCCACATCAAATTTCGCAATGTAGGTTTGATCACTCTCATAGTCCGTCACGAAAAGAATCGTGTTATCATCCGTAAATACAGGGTCATAGGCGACATGTACTTTCTTCGGATCCGGCGTCAAGTGAAATGTTTCTTCCCCGACTTTCACGAAGCTGACGACATACGTATTTGCGTACGCTTGCGAGTAGACGAATGCCGTTTCATCATCCGATACTGCAGCTAGTTCGGTCGGTGACGTCTCCCCAAGATTCAACAATGTATCGATGCCGCTTTCCAAGTTGTGCATATGCGTATTCAAAAATGATGGATTATCGACAGATGTCACATAATAGATTCGGTTTCCATCGTCACTTAAATGACTGAAATAATATTTCTCGTCCGCTTCTCCTGTAATTAGCGGTTGGGGAAGTCCCCCCTCAAACGGAATGGCGTAAATTTGATAGTTTTCGTCTCCGTTATTGTCATACCCCGCCAACACATACCGATTGTCCGAATCGAACTTGATAAAATTGCATGACTCGTCCCGATGAGCAAACAAATACGGGTAAGAACCAGGCAAGTCCATCGCCCATAAATTCATCTTGCCGTTTAGATTGGAATTGAAAATGAGCTTCGTTTCATCCTTGTTCACAGCGAAATTCGTAATTGTGTACGTTCTGAAAAATTGCTCCACAGTCGGTTTTGCAAAATGTATCATGATTTCCCTCCTCAGGTACTATGCGCTTCTCTATCCAATGTATAGTATATCATTTCCAAATTGATGATAGAATGATATTTTACTATCTTATTAGAACATTTACATTCTTAATGTGTATTCATTCAATTTGTCCCCGACTTTTGCATACGCTGAGAAAGTGGGGGTGATATCGTGGAAGGTGAACATCAACAAACAAACGGGATGGCGGTCAGTTCGCTTGTATTGGGGATTTTAGGAGTCGTGTTGAATCTTATACCTCTCATTCCTTATCTATTGGGTATTCTAGCGATCATCTTTGGTGTCGCAGGGAAGGAAAAACAGATTGGTAAAGGGATGGCGGTTGCAGGGATTATTTTAGGAAGCATCACGTTGGCGATGAAAGTCTTCTTTTGGATATTTATTTTTCTAGCAGGAGGCCTGAACTATTAAGTTATTACAAAAAGTAAGCCGCTTTGATGTACACCATCTTTAGCGGCTTTTCATTATGGCTTTTCCAATTGATTCTCCACTACGTCTCCAATGAACGGAAGCTTATAATAGTTTCCTTGATAAGCTTGATACATCATAAAGATCATAAGCACAAATGCGAGCGGACTTAATAACAGGCTTGCAAAGGCACCGAAGAATGGAATGAAGCCCAATACAATGCTGATCAAAAGAATTACAATTGACATAAATACGGATTGCAAAGCGTGGAATCGGATGAAACGGTTTTCTTTTTCCACAAACAGAAAAATGAGACCGATGATAAAAATATAGCAAAGCAATCCTCCCACGTTCTCTGTTAATCCGATAGAGGTTTTGTTGCCTTCAGCTTTGGCAGGTTGATTAGTCTTTTCTTGCGGTTTTTCCTTTTCATTTTCATTCAATTCATTGTGACCTCCTTTCCCTCCTATTATATTGAGCTGTTGTAAGAATGATGCCTGCTATAGGCTATAGAGGGGGAAATCGTCAAAAAAGTCCGTTTGCAAAATGCAAACAGACTGGTCTTCAAATCAGTTGGAGTCGGAATGATTGGATTTCCCCCTCAAGCTGCCAATATAAGTCGTTGTAAGTCGGTAGCTTTTGTCAATTTTCTCTGCTAGAAAATTCGACCGTTCAAAAATGACCGACCTTAGAAAATCCATTTGCCTTAACAATTTTTCAATTAACCCTTCATGCTGCTCAATCCGTTCCACAATTTCAATTTGAGCCGTCTTCTGCTCTTCCAATGAAAGGGAGAATTGATCCTGCTTTTCGATTTGGGCGTCCATTTTCGTAAGGAGTTTCTCTTGGTCGGTATCGAATTTCTCCAACCGTTCTGCAATTTCAGCATTTGATTGGTTCAGTATATTGATTTGATCAACAAGCTCTTCGTTTATTCTCCTTTTGTTTTCAATCATTTTTTGAAGCTCAATATGTTTTCGATCTAGACGTTCCAATGTTTCCATCGCTTCCCGTTCAAACTGGCGATGTTGCGATTGATAATCCAGTAGTTCATCGAAGCGTTTCCCTGTCGATTTCCACCGATCGGATTGGATTCTTCTTTGTTTTTGTAGTTGTTTTTCCATTTCGTTATACTTTTCATTCATCATGTCGAATGCTTTCTTTTGTTCATGCATCGACTGTGACAACGAATCAGTTCGATAGATGGCCTGATTTCTTTCTGCAATGTTATCGCCTTTGTAAAGATCCGAGTGATTCTTTTTATTAAAAAACAATCCCATAGTTCAACCTCCCATCAACCGTTTTCTTTATGATATGTTGACGGGCGTGTATTCGTACAATAATAAAAACCGTCCCCAACATAGAGACGGTTCAATTGTATGCTATTTTTCAAAAACTTGATGGAGCACTTTTTTGGATTCGACATTGTTCAGGTTCTTATAAATGCAGTTGTTCGGCTTAGTTCGAAGCGTTTTGGCAAATGAGTTTGCTAATTCCGCTTCGCCGACTACGTATAATTCCTTCCAGTTACGATCTTTCCGCATCTTTTCGACGGTTACGCCAAGTTCTTTATAAAAACGTTCAAGATTTTCTCGTAGACGATCATCGAGGCCATCACTCTGGCCTCCTCCAGCACCGCGTTGTAATGATGAACGCACGCTTTGTTGCTCTTTCCACACTTCTAGACCCGAGTCGAATTCATAAGTCTTCTCGTCATTCACAAATCCCATCGCCGTATCCAAAATACGCACATCTCCAAAGCTCGGTAGGATGATGCCCGCCTCTGGATAAGCCTTTAACATATACTCCATTTCTTCAACTACCGGATGGTCTTCCCAGTGGAAGCTTGTCTTTACTTGCACTTGCACATAATGAACTGACCATAATTCAGGATCTAAAGACGCAAAAATAACGACCCCTTTATTCAAGTCGTTTTGATTGTTTTCGATTTCCTTCGTTACTTTTTCCTTCAGTTTTTTATACGCTTTAATTTCTTTTTCATCTTTGGACGCTTCTAAATACTCGTGGATGCGCTTCAAACCGTTCTTCAAATGGATTTTCCATGCTCCATTTTGTTGTTCCGGGTCTGCAGGGTTCGTATTTAAGTACACACTCAACACACAGCGAGAATCACATTCGAATTCCTTCAATTTCTTCAGTTCTTCACTTAGTGACATATATCCCGAACCTCCTTATAGTATGCTTCTTTATAACATACCCTTTCCCCACCAATCTAAAACGGGAGGTTCAGTAATACGTCGGTAGGTTTAATCCAATTTCACCCTCAGAACTTGCCCGGTTACTGCATCTACTCTCACTTCATATTTAGCGCCTTGATTTGTCCGGATTTCAATTTCATATTGCAAAACACCGTCATCAAATTCCAATTCGGCCTTGATGGCTTCACCAGGCACACGCTGCAACGCAATCTCTATTGCCCGAACCATTGAGATTCGGCGGAATCTTGGATTTTGCCAGTTGCCTTCCCAATTAGGATTCACGTTATTCGTTTCGTTAATGTTATTCATTCAATTTTAGCCTCCAAACATTTTTGACGTTCATGTTCAGCATATTCAACGTGACGTGAAATGTGCCCGATTCGGCATAAAACAATGTTCGAAAGCCATAGTATGTAGGATAGCAAATTGAAAGGAGCGACAACGATGGGAAGAGATAACCATAATAATAAAACAGGCGGAAACAACAAAAATTCCTTGCCACAAACGCCAAAAAACCAGAAAATCAAACCTGGTGATATGAATGAAGAGATCGCGAAGGAATTTGCCGAGCTGCGTAAGGCGAAAAAGAAAAAACAATAAATGACTTTAAATAGTATGCCCCTACATCCTTTGTCCGATGTAGGGGTATTTTTTTGATGTACCATAAAGTTTTGCTCGGATTTTAAGGCATTACGTCGCCTGGTGATCGATAACTCTTTTGAATTGATTGACAACTCATGGGAAATAATCGATAACTGCTATTGTTCTTAAACTTTTTTCGTAGGAAATCTTTTTCATTAAAATAAGCCTAATATCTCCGCTGCAAGGAAGGAATTAGGCTTTGATCAATTAGTTCACTTAACTTCAACAAGGTCGCTTGGAATGCTGCCTTGTTTCGATATTTTCACCGTCCAGCCAATCATGGTCGTACTGTCTCTTACATTGCACTCTTCAATTTTATTCTGAATTAAAGAGAAGGCAGTTTTAAGTTGGCCGGCATCCAATATATTTACTAGCTCCATTGAATTCGAAAAGGGTTCACCCGGACATTCAAGTAAGCCATCCGTCGTAATAAAGATGCGATTGACCCCTTCCCGTAATTCCCGAACTCCTGAAGAGAAGCATGGGATGGCTTTTCCAAACGTATTTACATTGCCAATCCACTCATAGAACTGCCTCTGATTCAACTGGAATTGATTCAGCCCAATTAAATCAGGATGAAAAACGTACACTACGCAATCTCCGACAGAGAACCACCATAGATAGTTTTCTTTACGGATACAGATCAGACAAGCCGTCTCTCCTTTGACCCTCTTGCATTGATCAAGAAATTCGGCACTTTGGAAGATGGATAGAAGCTTTTCTTTCACATGGTGAAATCCCGGCAACAATATCAATCTTATAAGTTCATGTTCGAACTCTTCTAATGTCCGAATGATCAGTTCAGCACTTTCGGCACTATAATGCGCGTCTAAAATCGTTGCAAATTCCCAATCAGCTCCTACCCAAACAACGCAGCCATCCTCATTTTTATATTGACCGGCGGAGGAATTTCCACCAAACCGACCAACCACCAAGCGCTCAACCAATTGAACATCTTTCTCGTCAATAAAATCCTTTTCACTTCCCACCCAGGAAAACCTATTATGCATCGGCTCCCACCAAGTACGAGCGGATACGTTCACATAACTTGATTATCTCGCGATTCCCTCCAATTGGTGCTTCGAACCATTCACGGACTGCCATTGGTCCCCAAAATTGTTCGGGGGTACCCGGATAGCGCGGAACAATATGCATATGCAAGTGAGGGACAGAATTTCCAGATACGATAGAGTAAATATGCTCCGCCCCTTCAGTCACCATGAGTGCCTTGCTCACTCGTGCTATTATACTTCCAAACGCCTTCGCTTCTTCCTCATTCATATCTCCAAGTGTTGGCGCATGTCTTTTTAGGTCAATCATCAGATGTCCTAGATAACCGGGTTGTCCATTATTGTCAATATGGCCAACGTATACAAACTCATCTTCATAGATTGTGATGCCATCCGTTTGTAATTCTCCCCGATGTTTTTTGCAAATGAAACATTCCATTCTCTCATCCCCCATTATCGACTAAAACGAGCCAATATCCAATCCTTCAGATTCAATGATAATTGCTTTCATTCCATTTTCCGTTGTCGTTTCATGGCCTTCCCCTTTTCCCCATAAGACGACATCCCCTGCCGAGACCTTCACCTTTTCTTCATTACCTGTCCGGACCCAGCCTTCGCCTTCAAGAATGATCACCATTTGAGGGACCGATGCTTCGTGATATCCAACTAATCCATTTTTGGGTAAATCCATTATCCCGACATGTGATGGCTTTTCAGTCATCAGGATTTTTCTCATGATCATTCTTGAATCATACTGTGTGATGTTTTTCCCCTCTAGTTCGTCCAAACGGATTATCTTCATTTCCATCCCCCTCCACCTTGTATGGGAATTTCAGTGTTCAATTTTCGAACAAAGTCCCTTATCATTGGTTTATCTGGATTACTTAAATTCTCAGGAAGGTCTTTGCAATGAAAGAAATTCAGCTTCACACCTTCATTTTCATCACATTTCAATTCCCCTTGGAAACACCGGCAAACGAATGTAGCTACAACGTTATACACTTTATCACCATGTGGATATCGATAATAAAGTTCCTTTCCAGAATAGACGTTGAAAAATAATAATTCGTTTGCAATTAGATTCGTTTCCTCATAGAGCTCCCGCTTTGCCACATCTTCCAAGGATTCTCCGAAATCCATTGAACCCCCGGGTAACCCCCAGCAGTTATTATCCGTCCGAAGTTGTAAAAGGATTCGATTCTCTGAATCAACTACAATTACATTCGCACCAACCAAGATAATTGGCCGTGAACCAATTAGGTTTCTCAATTCACTTACATGTCCCATACGATACTCCTAACTTCTATCAATCTCTTTTAAATGCAGGACTTAACTCGCTCCACACATCAAATCGATTTCCGTCTACATCCGAGAATACAAAATTGATACCTGCATGTCCTCTTTTTTCAATCTCTCCTACCTTCACATCCCGCTCCATTAATTCTTCATGAAGCATTTTTAAAGCCTCTTCCCCATCGACTTCAAAAGTGAGGGAAAAGCGCTCATTCCCGTACACATCTGAGAAGTTAGCAGTCTCATTTTCTTTTGCATGCACCAAAAAGAAACTTTGATCGGCCAAATTCAATATCGCCTTGTCTTGATCCTGATAAGTCAATTGTGCATCTAACTTATCAACGTACCAAGAGGCTGCCCGTTCAACATTGAATACAGGAATATACATAGTGCCAACCCTAAGTAATTTAGGGTTCACTCGCTCGACTTTATGTTTCACATCAACTAACTCAAAGCGTTCACAGACTAGCAACATATCTTCGGTGAACTCTAATCCAACTTTGCCGAGTTCCCGTTTGAAGTAGCGTTCATGAATCTCCTTCCAATTCCGATAAGACCCATCACCTTCCGCCAAAGCAAACTCTTCCGTCACTTCATTCATTGGTATAACGGAAATATCCACCGTTTTAATAATTGCAACCGGCTCTTCATGACTATTGAGGATGATGCTGTACTCATCCACGGTTGGAATAGGTTCATTCTCCATTTCATAAAGTACATGCGCTGAACAAGTCGCGGTCTTCCTCCCTTCAATCACCGATTGAGCTAACTCATCCGCTGCTTCTCCAAACATCCATGCACTGACTAATCCAGGTCGTTCTTTCTCACCCCAAAATTGATTCCAATAGTCCTTTGCAGCTTGATTCATTGTTGTCTCCCCTCTTCTTCCGCAACCCTTTTTACTCGCTGAACAAAATCGACAACAACTTTATCATTTGCAAACAGTAAAAATAACTTTACGAACCATTTCAACGGTCTGTTAGTTGTTGTATATATAAATCTAGTTTTATCATCATCAACCTTTACAAGGTCATATCCAGCCGTTATCTCAAACATTCCACCAAGCGTAAAGCCGACTTTCATCTTTTTTTCGCTTGGAGCATCTAAATAGTCGAGTGTTTCAACCTCATACTCCATGACTCGCTTGCCTTCTTTATACTTTTGTAAATAAATACTTCCAACCTTTTCTTCTGTAAGGGTGACGGGTTCATTCGAGACGACTTGCGGCATAATCTTTTGCATGTTTTCCAATGAGCCGTCAAGGTACTTCCAAACATGCTCAATCGGCGCATCAATCACAATTTCCTTCGTCCACTGCTTCATATAAACATCTCCTTTTCTTGACAACTAGTTAACGGTACTCAAAAATGAATAATGTTTTAAAAGAAATTCGTCCAATATCTCCCTATGACTTTTCACGATATTCTCAGGCAACTCATGAGGATGAAAATAGTTAAATTGAATGGATTCACCCTGATCGACCACTAAGTCCCCTTTTGTATTTTCCGCATAATAAGCGGTTGTCACTACAAAGAATTCATCCCCATTTGCGGCTCGAACGAAATGTTCTGGGCCGGAATAAACATTGATCAATTTCAATTCATCCACTAGCAGCTGAGTCTCCTCGAATAGCTCACGTCTCGCCACATCCTCCGTCGATTCCCCTAATTCCATTAATCCGCCAGGAATTCCCCAAGCACCTTCGGGAAATCTCCGCTGTTGCAGCAATAGTCTTCCCTGTTCATCAACAATGACTACGACCGAACCGACAAATATTAGTGGCCGATGTCCAACAATTTTTCGTAGATCTTCTATATACCCCATTTCAAAGCCCCCTTAGGTTATGTTCGCAATGGTGAAATCAACTGCACGTACGACGAATTACCTTCCGGCTCAATGACAGCCGGTTTCATCAATCCACAAAAACTGATTGTCACCTGTTCTTCCTGTATCTCTTTTAACGCTTCAAGTAAAAATCTACCGTCGAAGGTCATATCAATAGCTGGGATCCCTTCTACCCTGCTTAATCTTTGTTTTTCTTCGATCATTCCGATTCCTGTTGAGAGTGTTGCTATTTTCAAAACATTAGTCTCAATCATCGACAAGTGCACATTGTTATGCTTCCATTCCTCAGAAAAGACGCAAGCCCGGTCAATCCCTGCTATCAACGCCTTTGTGTTCAACGTCATCTTCGTCACAATGCCGGTCGGAATTAATGATTTGGTGTTCGGATAGTTCCCTTCAATTAATACAGAATACAAGATCGTGTTTCCTGTTGAAAACACAATCATATTCTTCGCTATCGAAATATGTACTGTAGCAAAGCCGGATTCTTTCAAATGTAATAGTTCCATTAAGCTTTTACTTGGAACAACGAATGAATGAGACCCTTCACTGTTAGTGATTCGTATCTCGCTACGCGACAGGCGATGAGAGTCAGTTGCAGTACAAATAAGCTTATTCTTTTCAAACTCCATCTTCACACCTGTTAGCACCGGCTTCGCTTCACTTTTAGAGACAGCAAATATCGTCTGTTTGACCACTTCTCTTAACGAGGAAAAATCAGCCTCAACAGAATAAAGTATTTTGATCTCCGGCAGTTTTGGATACTCGACTGCAGCTAAGCCATTCAGTCTCGTTATAATATCACCAGACCTAATGAGTACTGACTGCATATTGTCAGATGAGATCTCAATGTCATCAGGCAGTTTTTTTAGGAGATTCATAAAATGCTTTGACAATACAACAACGCTTCCAGCTTCATGCACTTCAACGACTGTTTCTCCATTTATCTGCAAAGGGATTTTCTTTTCAATAAACACTTCTGAATTTCCGCCAGTTAAAACAGCGCCGTCTTTGTTTGCTTCTATTTTTATTCCAGACAGGATCGGGAGCAGAGTTTTATTCGAACATAATTTATGGAGTTCGGAAACAATCTTCGTAAATAAAGAGTTATTTATGGTGAATCTCATGAATATGCTCCTCTAGCATGATTAACCATCAATCCAATACTCCTTCCCATCATCGGTACGATGCATGAACCCAGAGTCGATAAAGAAGCGTCGAATGGTTGCAAAGTCTGGATAAATCTCTTTAAGAATCGCATTTATCTCCTTTTCCAAATACACTTTACCAACTTCGAATCGCCGAATTATTTCTTGGGCAATGATATACTTTCTTTTGTCTTTGCTTGGAAACGTATCAAGCGGACCATCTAATCCTTTTCTAAAATAACTTTTTAACACTTTCTCTCTTTCTATTTCAGTAACATGAAATCTCTCTTTCATATTAATCATTCCTTTTGTTCTTTTTCTACACAACTACCATGTCTTGTCCAGTTTGTCTGAATAGAAACTAATTGCTCTCTCATAAGATTTAATATCCGGATCGTTAGTAGTTTGGACAAGGCATGCGAGAAGAATCTCCATCGCCTCTACATGTTCCCCAACGTTATATAAAGTCATGGCATAGAAAGTCTTCAATGCATTGTTTTCGGGAAAACGCACTAACCCACTTTCAAAGACAGTCTTTGACTTTTTATATTTACCCAATGTTCGGTATGTACTTCCGAGTCCAATAATTGCACCTAAGGCATCTTCGTCATTCAATCCCAATTGAAGCGCTTTTTCATAATAAGGGACGGCTTCCGCTTCCTTTCCTAAAACGTCAAAGCTACATGCACATTGGTAGTTGATTTCGGCACTTCTCGGATCATCCTTTGCCAATGCCTGTAGAATTTCATTCGATTCTGTGAGTTTTCCTTCGCTACGTAGCACGATAGCTTTTGATAGATTATCCATGATTGTCACCCTTCTAATCCCCCCTTACTAGTAATAGATGCTCATGAGTCATTTCAAGTAGTTCAAAGCTGTTTTCGGCTACCATCGTTTTAATTCGATCAAACTCCGTCCATGCAAGCTC
Source organism: Sporosarcina sp. Marseille-Q4943 (assembly GCF_943736995.1). GTDB lineage: Bacteria > Bacillota > Bacilli > Bacillales_A > Planococcaceae > Sporosarcina. The sequence goes on from NZ_OX031157.1 coordinate 609,263, forward strand.
AAATTCATCATAAGTTATTATTTGACTGTCGAGCGCAGCTCCTAATTCGTCAATATCTTTCTCTATTATTTCGCCACTTGGCAGCACGATCAGATCCAAAAATAAATCATCCATCCATGGACCATTCGTCGAACAATAGCCATTCTTCCTGCAAATATCGATATACCATTGGACAATTTGGCCAGTTGAATCAAACATCGTCGTCACCGAAAATTGCTTTCCATCGGGAAAATGCTGAAGCCAGCTGTAGCCTTTGTCAGCAATGCAAACTGACCGACCTCTATAATTTTTATAAAGCGGCTCGGTCACATTGTGGATTTGAAGCAAAGTGATATACCCTTCAAATTGTGATGTTGAAATATATTTTTCTACATATCCTCTCTCCACAATCCGTTTCCAATCATACCTACTGCCGAATTTGCGCTTTAACATAATAAATCCCCCTAGCTCGGCCTCTCACTGTATGGATGGAGTTGACCAATTATCCTATCATTCGTTTTTTCGACAATTTGTTGGATAACTCCACCAGCAATTTCCTCATGCTTTAGCCATCTTGAAGTTCCTTCCTCTATTACAAATCCAAGGAACACTTTTTCATATATACAATTGGATGATATTTTAATTTCCTCATCTTCAAAATACCGCCGACTTCCTTTTACATGAATGAGGCGGAATGATGTTGCTTGCTCATTCATTTCACAAATTCGTTCAAGTGCACGGTAATTCGGTGTCCAGCTTACAATTAAATCAAACGGACCCCGTTCTGAAATTACTTCCTTAACTTCTGAAAAGAGCGCTTCTGAATAGTAATCAACTTGGAGCGGAAAAATTGTGTTAGGGGGACAAACGTCTATTAATCGTTCAAACTTCGCAGCTGTCCTTCCTATGACGGAAACAGAATATCCTTCCTTCGCCAAGAACATCGATAATCCCGCAAGCATGCCTGTACCGCCAATGACGAGTGCGTGGTTATATTTCCTTTTCAATCTATATCTTTTCCATTTTTAATGAATTCTTTAGCTAAATGGTAAGCCGTGATTGTAAACAACTGAGTAATTTCCTTGTTCCGAATCATTTCTCCTATGTCTACAAAAGGAAAACGTCTTACTTCCAGAACTTCTTTCTCATCCAAAGCTTGTTCATGTGTACGTTTTGCATCGGTCATTAAAAAAGTAATTACCTTATTCGTCTGGGTGGCGGGATTGACCATGAACTCCCCTAGAAGAATCAGCTCCTGCTCCGAGACATAGCCAGTCTCTTCCCGGACTTCACGTCGAATTGCATCCTCATTCGATTCGCCATCTTCCACTTTCCCCGCAGGTATTTCAAGATAAAAACCTTTTCCAGGATGACGATATTGCTCTACAAGAACGATTTCATCACCCTCTGTCAATACGATTGCGTTCACCCAATCCGCATACTCATTCACATAATAATCTTCGATAATTGTTCCATCAGACATTCGACATGTATCTCTTCTTAAATTGCCGAATGGAGATGTAAAATAATATTCAGAATGCAGCACTTTCCACTTTCGCAACTCACTCTTCCCCTTTAACCCTTATGTATTTCCCCCGTGAATGAACACGAGGAGCCGTCCTTCTCTATTGCCGTATATCAATACTTATTCAAATCGATTTCCCCTCAACTGAACCGTAGTATATGTGTCGTTTCAGAAGCAGAATCGTCGAATGAAAAACCGCCCGCGCGATAAAAAGCATCCGCCTTCGCCGAATCCGTCCGAACGGTAATTTCATTGAAATGATGTTTCGCTTGTTCAATGATCGATTGTAGCAATAACGTACCGACCCCTTCCCGGCGGACTTCATCCAGCACGTAAAATCTTCGTAGACGTCCCACATCTGCTTCTTCTGAAAATGGGGATTGATTGATGCCGCCAATTGCCACTACGGAACCTTCATTATTTTTGACACAGTACAATACTTCTCCGGGCTTATTAAATGTATTGGTGCCATCCTCAAACTCATTTACGAGGCGGGTGACGAAACGATAGCCCTCTTCTTCACTTTCCTTTACCAGTTTTGTAATATCCAATGAACGCAAGTCTTCTACCCGTTCCACAGCGTATTCCATTTGCTATTCCCCCTCAATTTCCATACTTATTAGTACATTCAACAAAATGTTTGAAAATACCTGCAAATTTGAAAGAAAAGCCGGAAATCCTTTTCTGGATCCGGCTTTCCCTTTCAATATTGAAATTGAACTCGTAACTTTGCAGCGATGACGATCTGTCCACCTTCTATTGGAGTTGTCACTTGATCTGTTCTCGCAAATGATTGTAACGGAACCGGTTGTCCTCCTAGTTCTTCCTCAAGTATTTTCACTGGGTGTGGCTCGACTTGCACTTGCAATTCAGTAGCAATTGTCCGGGCTTTCATTTGAGCATTCCGCAAAGCTTGAACAATCGCTTCCTGCCTATAACGCTCGGCGTCCTCCACAGTAAATTGTATATTCGAAACCCGATTCGCCCCATTTTCCACAGCTGTATCAATAACGCGTCCAACTTGTTGAATATCTGTAATCTTTACCGAAATAGCATTGCTAACTTCATATCCTCTAAAAACTTGTTGTCCATCGATGTAATCATATCTCGGCGATATGGTATACGATACCGTTTTAATATTTTCCTGTGGAATACCTAAGCGCAATAGCGATTGGATGACGTTATTCATCGTTACGGCATTTTCCTGCTGTGCAACGCTCAGTTGTTCATCCATCGTGACGACTTCCAATTGCACCGTCGCGATATTCGGTTCAACCGCAATTTCTCCGTTTCCGATGACGATGATCTTCCTGGACGCCCGTTTCACTTGTTGGTGCATAATAGGATAATATATTTCCTCTCCCCCTCTTCCCGATTGTTCTTCTCAATTGTATGCAATTGAAAAAGGCGCCTATGACTGATAACAGTCATAGGCGCTTTCGGATTATAGAATCTTACTGAAAAAAGCCTTCGTTCTTTCATGTTTCGGATTCAAAAAGATTTCATCAGGAGTTCCTTCTTCGACAAGTAAGCCTTGGTCCAGAAACAACACCCGATCTCCCATTTCCTTCGCGAACCCCATTTCATGGGTGACGACGACCATCGTCATTCCTTCAATGGCCAGCTGTTTCATTACGTCCAGCACTTCCTTCACCATTTCCGGATCGAGTGCTGACGTCGGCTCATCGAATAGCATGACTTTCGGCTTCATCGCAAGCGCTCTCGCGATGGCAACCCGTTGCATTTGTCCACCGGATAATTGTTCAGGATAAGCGTTTGCCTTATCGGACAGCCCGACCTTTTCAAGAAGCTGCCGCGCCAACTCTTCCGCATCCTGTTGATTCATTTTCCGGATTTTGATAGGTGATATTGTAATATTGTCAATGACACGCATATGAGGAAACAAGTTGAATTGTTGAAAGACCATTCCGACTTCCCTCCGGATACTATTGATATCCGTTTTCGGGTCGTTGATTTTCACGCCATCTATGAACACTTCGCCCGCAGTAATTTCCTCAAGAAGATTGATACATCTCAAAAATGTGCTTTTCCCCGATCCACTTGGACCGATGACACAGATGACTTCCTTCTCCTTGATGTCATAGTCAATGCCTCTCAGCACTTCCAATTGTCCGAACGACTTGTGCAAATCTCTTACTTTTATCATCACAATCTCACTCCCGGTTCCGAGCGTCTCATAGAAAAAATAGTTTTTCTTGAGGAAGGGACATAGCTATTACTAAACCTTTTTTCGATATAATTGATGAGCTTCCCGCAGATAAATGTCAAAATGAGATAAAGGACGGCGACCGTTAAATACGGCTCCCAGAATCTCGAATAAGCGCCAGCGACTACTTTTCCAGCGTAAAGCAAATCGCTCGCAGCAATGACAGTGACGAGTGATGAATCCTTAAGCAACGCGATCAATTCATTACCGAGCGGTGGAATCATCCGCCTGAATGCTTGTGGGAGGATAATCAATTTCATGGCGATTTTATGCGGCATCCCAAGAGATCGCGCGGCTTCCATCTGCCCCTTATCAAGCGATTGGATTCCTGCACGGATAATTTCTGCGTTATAAGCGGCACTGTTAAGCATAAGTGCCAATGCACCGGAAACAAAATATCCTAGTGAATGCCCAAACATACTAGGAATTAATGCGGTATGAATCAATAGAATTTGCACCAATAATGGAGTTCCCCGGAAAAAGTCTACATAGAATTTTGCAGGGTAGTGGATCCATTTCCGTTTTGACAACTTTCCCATCCCGACAATCAAGCCTAAAACGAATCCTCCAATATATCCCACCGCTGTCAACCCGAGGGTCACCCAAATCCCCCGGATGAACAGTTCACGGTAACTCCATATGTTTTCGAACATTTCAAGTCGTAAACCTAAAAACTCCAAAATTATCACCTCCAAGATGTGTATAGGTGTTGCTTAAAAAGATCACTCCACATCAAAGCCGGTGATTTCCTTCAACTTTCCATTTTCCTTAATCTTTTTGATTCCTTCGTTTAACAAATCGAGCACTTCCTGATTTCCCTTTTTCACCATCAATCCATAATATTCTTTTTCAAAGCTGTCGTCTTCGACCGTTTTCACTTTCACGTTCGGATTATTTGCCTTGTAATCAATGATGACGGCATTATCACCAACAGAAGCATCCGCATTTCCATTGATCATTTCAGTGATGGCAAGCGGCATTGTTTCAGCTGCAACGATTTTTGAACTTGTCTTTCCTAATAGATCCGCAACGACAATATGCCCTGTCGTATTGATTTGAACCGAAACCCGCTTATCCGCCAAATCATCGAATGAATCGACATCCGAATCTTCCGGCACGAGAATCAATTGATTCGCCACGAAATATGGATCGGAGAAATCGTATGATTGCTCCCTTTCCGGAGTGATTGTAATGGAAGAAACCGCAAAATCGACTTCTCCGTTATCAACTGCCGGGAATAATGGCTCCCACCCATAGTTCTTATATTCCACTTCGAAACCGGCAGCCTCCGCAATAGCATTCACAATATCGATATCGATCCCAACAATATTCCCTTTTTCGTCCATATACTCCATCGGTGCATATGTCGCATCCGTTCCGACGACTAATTTCCGTTTCCCATTTGTATCATCCCCGCCTGAACCGCTCGTTTTTGTAGAACTCGCTCCGCATCCAATCAGAAAAATGGATGTGCACAATAATGCAATCCCTACCAGAAAACGTTTAACCGATTTCTCCATTTTGACTCCCCCTTATGTTTCTCTCAATTTACAGAATTGATTGATACTTTAATAGATTATATACGAAAACGTTTTCATTCACAACTGAATATTTTTAATTGAAGCCCAATAGTGAAACTTCAATCATCCACGCACAAAAAAACGCTCCGTCGTCAACTTTCGACGAACGGAGCAGTTTTTAGAAAATCGGCAGCGTCACAGCTACCATCAATAAGAATAAAATCGCAATATAATTGACAGAGTAGATGAACATCACATATGCCCATCGATCATCGTCTTTCGTGAAAAAGCCACGGATGGAGACAATCAGGAACCCGACATTCAAAATCGTAGCAAGCACGATGAATACCATTCCCAATGATCCTAAGTAAAACGGCAATGGGAGAAGGCATGCAATGTAGACAAACATTTGACGCTTCGTCATTTTAAATCCACGGACGACCGGCAACATCGCTACGTTGGCAGCTTTGTATTCATCGTACTTACGCATCGCGATTGCAAACGTATGAGGCATTTGCCAGATGAACAAAATAATGAATAGCAAGATCGGAACGATATGCCATGATGGCGCAATAGCGGCCCACCCGATCATCGGCGTGACGGCTCCCGAAATACTTCCAATAACCGTATTCAACGTGTATTTACGCTTCGTCCACATCGTATACATAATGACATATGTGAACCACCCGACAAATCCGTAGATTGCTGCTTCTAGCGTTGTGAACAGCAGCATGATCATCCCTATCGCCGACAGTGATATACCGATTCCCAACACGGTCTTCAACGAGATATTTCCAGTTACGGTCGGACGTTTTTGAGTCCTTTTCATCACCGTGTCAATATCAACGTCATACCAGTTGTTCAGGACAAGTGCTCCACCCATCAAAATGGTGCTTCCGATGATTGTCAGCCAAAATAATTTGCCGTTCGCAAGCAAGGATCCCCCAGTGAAATGAAGGGCAAGCCAAAAGCCGACAAAAACAGGCAATGCATTAGCAAGCAGAACAGGACCTTTAAAAAGCGATTTTATATCCGCAATGATAGTGCCTGAACTTTTCTCATCTATGATTGTGCTATTTTCAGTATAAGTAATTTCAATTTCTTTTGTCATATCTATATACGCTCCTCAGAGGTATTTCTGTAAAGTTTCATCCCTTCTATCATATCATTTCATCCGGCAGAATTTAAAGGTTTCTGGATTTTTCATTGGATATTCACATATTTCCTTTTCGGATTGACACATTTTATTCAAAACTGGACTGAAAATGAAAAAAGCTCCGTATTCACGAAGCCAAAATACCAATAAATAAAATAAAGAGGAAAATAAATATATACATTAATAAAATGAGGGCAAATATACCACCTGCTACAATTAAGTATGCTTTTGCAAATATATTCCGCGGGTCCTCCTTATCGGTCGCCCAAATGATAAGCATGACGAGGCCGACAATCGGCAAACATACTAGAATTAGCGTAATAATCCAATCTTTCAATGACATCGTTTTTTCTTTCTGCAAGCTTCTCACTCCCTTACTATCTCTATGCTGTAATAATGTGTACAATCCATCCTACCATAGTATATCTGACCAAATTGCCGGTTATGTTAGAAATAGTGGAAGCGAAAGGATGAATGATCGGATATGAAGAAATGGATTTCTTTCATTTTGGCATGCTGTTTCATTATCATGAGTGGGTGCAGCAACCAAAATCTTGTTCCGAAAACCGAAGCGAGCAATGTCGTCGATACATATGGCATCACCTCATTTACCGTGACGATTGATACAAATGAAAAGCCAGAGGCGCTGAAAGCAAGTTTTACTGAAAAAAAGGAAAGATCTGAAGCGGAATATAAGAATAAGAAAGAAGATGTCGCTCTACATGGCAAAAAGGCGCTAAAAAAAATAACGGAAGCGTTCGAAAAGATGCAACCTGACCCGGAAGCGGAAGAGACCGAATTGATCAAAAACGCCGCGGAGGCATTTGGATTCAAAGAATATAAAATGATAAGGTTGGAAGTTAAATTCAAAGGATATGACAGCAAAGAAATCATGTTCTCCAAATAACGCATAGATATCGGATTCCGAAAGGATTTCGATATCTTTTTCTATGTTTGCCTATAAATCAAAGAAACAGGGTAAAGCATAAGTAAATCAGTAATATATGCAATGATGTTTTCAAGGAGGATATTTTAATGGAATGGAAAGGTAGAAGAGGCAGTAGAAATGTGGAAGACCGAAGAGGGATGGGAGGTAAAACCCTCGTTGGCGGTGGTATCGGCGGCATCGTCATGCTGCTCATCGTCATGTTTCTCGGAGGTGATCCGGGAGATATCTTAAACAATTTGACGACCTCCCCTTCAAGTACAGAATATGTAGAAACGGAACAGGATAAGGAGCTTGCCGAATTCGTCTCCGTCGTTTTAGCGGATACGGAAGATGTGTGGACAGAGGTCTTCGAGAAGGAAGGAATGGAGTATCGCGAACCGACCCTCGTACTCTATTCAGGAAGTGTCCAATCGGCTTGCGGGATGGCAGGTTCAGCTGTCGGTCCCTTTTATTGTCCAGCAGACGAGAAATTATATATCGATTTGAGCTTTTACAATGAATTGCAGACGCAGTTCAATGCGCCCGGTGACTTTGCGATGGCCTACGTCATTGCTCACGAAGTCGGCCACCATGTCCAAAAGCTATTGGGCATCACCGACGATATGGCGAGAATACGCAGCCAAGTGAGCGAGGAAGAGTATAATAAATACTCCGTAAAACTGGAATTGCAGGCGGACTATCTTGCAGGCGTATGGGCTCACCATGCGCAAGGAATGGGCGTCCTGGAGAAAGGTGACTTGGAGGAAGCACTGAATGCAGCGAGCGCTGTCGGGGACGATACGATCCAGAAAAGGGCGCGCGGCTATGTCGTACCAGATAGCTTCACGCACGGAACTTCAGAACAGAGGAAGAAATGGTTTTATCGAGGATTTGAGGCTGGAAATCTTGAAGAAGGAGATACTTTTGGTGCCGGGAATCTTTAAGTAGTGTTCGAAGTGGATTGCTTTGTACGCGCGAAGGCTAGCTTTGGACGTGGAACGGCCTGCTTTGGGCGCGAAAGGATTCGCTGTGGACGTAGAATGGTAAACATTGGACGCACGATGACTCACTTTGAACGCGGAATGACCTGCTTTGGACATTGTTATCAAATATTGAGGGGCTGTCACAGAAATTTTACTTTCTGGACAGCCTCTTTTTTCATATGATACTCGACACTTTCTTCGATTGATTGTCCAATTCGGATGCGGATGAAGCAATCGCAAGGAAATCTTCCATTGCCACTTCGATCCGTTTCTGACAACGATCAACGTTTTCCTGTGCCAACGTCGTCCCTTTGGAAATGTTTTTTATTTCCGTCGTAATCGCTTCGACCCCTTCGCGGACCTCCACGATCGACTTTTCCACGTTTGCCGATAATTTGCGGACCTCTTTCGCGACGACGTCAAAGCCTCTCCCATGTTCTCCTGCCCGCGCTGCTTCAATCGCCGCATTCAAAGCTAGCAAATTCGTTTGAGCCGCAATTTCCCTTATCGTCTTCACGATATGTTGAATGCTTTCTGCGTGCAGCTGCAAATTCCCGAGTGTTTTCGTATTGTCATGTGAGATTGCCGCGATATCTTCGATGATTGCCAATAATTCCTTGCTCCGTTCAATCCCGATATCCGCACGCTCGGTCAACCCTTCTGACATCCGACTCAATTCTTCGACAACCGAAGTGATGGAAGCTTGCCGTTTCGTAATGTTCGAAGCGACCTTGGAAATGCTGATCACCTTTCTGCCATCGTGACTGAATACCGGCATATACGTTGCCTCGAGCCAAACTTTCTCGCCATTCTTATCCTTCATTTCAATTTTCCCATGTTGGCTAATGCCCCGAAGCAGCTCCCGCCAAAACTTGTCGTATTTGACGCTTCTCACATATTCTTTGAAACAAAGATCTTCATGGCGGACGCCGATCAGTTCATCTTTCGTGTACCCCATTGCGTTCGCAAATATTTCATTCACATATGCAATTTTATGATCCAAACCATACCTGATGATTGCAAGGTTCTTTTCAAGCGCCTTCACAACATGATCGTCCGTTACTTGCTCAACCACCTGTCTCACCATTTCTCCCCCTCCATACCGAGAACTGACTTATCTTTATTGTTCAGAATATTTTAACCTACTACTATTTAACCATAGTCTACAATGAAGTGGAACCTCGTAATCAAAACATTCTAGATTATTTTTTCGTACATAGAATGGTAAGTAGTATAGCAGGAGGTGATGTTTTGGATAATTCATTCCAAGAAGAAGCTTATAAAGAGCTGCGTTTTTGGCTGCAAATATTAGGCGATCATAGCCGCTTCATTCACGATTCACTTGCTCCTGGGCAGACTGCTTGGATTGACACTGCCACAGCTTTCATTGATCGGTTCGATAAACTATTGGACCGATCGAAACAATCGCTGAATCAAACCGAATTGCTGTCATTGGCCAGTCTTTCTAAAACGGAGAGTGAAGCAAGCCGGGAATTGAAACTCGCCATTCTTAAAGAGCAATTGGTCGGCAACATCAAAATTTCATTGCCACCCCCATTCGTTAATCATATGGTTAATGAAGTTGAAGAAGCGATCCGCATCCTTTCCTACTTGGAAAAGGGCGAATCGCCTCCCCCGGTTCATCCGCTTCACCATGATCTGTTATGGCTGCTTGATGCGGCAGGCCACGCCGGAGCAATTGACGCGAACTTGGACCGCGTGGAAAAACAGCTGAAGAAGAAAAGTAGGAAATTCGTAAAAGATTGGGAAGCATTCTACTTGAAGGCGGTTGAGCTGGCCGGATTTTTGCGGACGAACGTGTCGAGATTTCCCGCCCTGGATAAGTTCCATAACGACGTTTACTTGGAGATGATGATTTTCAAAACGTTCTTGGGTGAACTTGAGGAAATGGGATTAAAAAAAGAGACGTTAGGAGTTTTCACCCCACTGATGGCCGATCATATGGCACGCGAGGAATGCTACTATTTAATGAAACTCGCAGAGTCGGCAGGTACGCCCGACCCTGATTGCAACCCGGCAAAAGAAAGAGTGCAGGAGTAATAGGTTTCTATGAACCTACTACTACTGCATTGTTGATGTTCGCAAGCGCCGCCAATATGCTGGCTCCCGTTATATGACTCGTCTTCGGATTATCCGGAGACGGATTGTTTTTTATTGTCATATCAAATTCGCCAAAAGAGCCGCTTGCTTCGATATGATGAATGTTTTGCGTAACATTCGGATCGGCAATGATACGTACACGCGTCTTCTCTACGCCAATACCAGCTAACGATAACACGATTGCGACATTCGCATTTTTAGGGAATTGTTCAATCGCGTCACGGGCTGAGCCTTCGAACAATGTTTGCTCCGCAGAAATTTGGTCTGTGGTTAGAGAATGGGCGGGTTTTCTGGTCGTCAGTGTGACAGAATCAAGTCCGCCAGCCAACTTGGCCGCCTTCAGGGCATCCAATCCGCCTATTGCACCGGACGGTAAGTAGATTCGGCGTCCGCTTTCTTGTGCCGCCCTTTCTATACGTTCAACAAAGGATGGATCGGCGAACGCACCTATACTGATAATCATTAGATTCTTCTTTTCGATGGTTTTGAGTGCATACGATTTGGCAACATCAATGTTTGAGCATTCGACTACAATATCGATGTCAGATTGCAAGAATGAATTGATGTCACGGAATGCTTCGCATCCATATTCTGCAGCCAATGAAGGCAATTCAACTCTAGCTTTCTCTCGCTCGTCTAAGATTGACGTGATTTTAGTGTTTGGTAGGACTTGTACTTTGTTTATCTTTTTAAGGAGATATGTACCTAAATTTCCTTTACCGATTAGACCTATTTTTATGGGGATCAGTCCTTTCGCTTTTATGGATAGTATACAGGTTACAATTATTATTGTCAGAAATAGAAAAGCTCTGCAGAGATTTTTCTCCACAGAGCCTTTCCATGTATAACCAATGTTATTAGATTGTGTGCCCTTGCATCAAACAATAAATTATTATTGAGATACTGTAACAGACGTAAAGTTTAATGCATTGTCTTTTTCATCTTTAACATCGATAGTACTTGCTGCTTTAACTGTTAACCCTTTTGCAATGTCAGCAGCTGTTAAAGCAGTACCACTTACTGTTAATTTCAATGTATTTTTAGCACCGTCTTTTGCTACATTTTCAGTTGCTAAAGTTGTTGCAGTTACTTTATTTTCTCCGATATATAGTTCGAAGTCAGCAGCAGCTTCATTTGTTGCATCATAAACATTTTCAGAGAATGTTAATGTAATTTCATTATTTGCTGTAAGTACTGCTTTTGTAACTGTTGGACGAACATTTTCAGTCAATGAAACTGTGTTTTCAATATATTTATCCATTGTTACAGAAGACCCTAATGCTTTAACATTTTGTACTGAAATATTACGTGTTCCTGTAAATTTATTTGAGTCAGCTTTAAGTTTTAATGTAACTACTTGCTTATTAGCTTCAGCATCAAATGTACCTAATGTTGCTGATTCAACTTCAGCACCGTCAACTTTATAGTTAGCGACATCAGTTGCTGAAGCACCATCTACTTGACCAGTAAATGTAACTGTTACTGTATCATTACTAGATTGTGTAATAACTGGAGCAGCTAATTTAGTTTTGTTAGATGCTACATCTTTACCACGAGTGAATGATGTAGAAGTTTTATCAAAAGCAATACCTGAAAGGCTGTTTACTGTAGAAGAAACTACATCTAAAGTATAAACGCCTCCTTCCACTGAAGCAAACCCGTTAAGTGGAGTACGTACTACTTTCTTGTTAGAAGTTGAAGCATAAGTAGCAGCTACAGTTTTGCTACCAACAGGAGTAGTTACATAATCTTTAGTATATGAACCACTTACTGTAATATCACCTTCTGTTACATCTTTATCGAAATTTAATTCTAGGTATTCAACGCCATCAACATTTACTACCTTTACAGAAGTTGCTTTCGGAGCGGCAGCATCTTTAACGAACGTTACTACCTTAGTTATAGCTTCACCAGTTTGACCAGCCAAGTCTTTATAACCAGCATTTACCGTTACATTTTGTAATCCATCTAGATTAGTAGTAACAGTAACTTTATACTCGCTGTCAGATACTTTTTCAATTTTAGACACATCGTAGCCAGATACTGTTAAGTTATTAACATCAATAACACCTTGAGTTGTTGGTAATACTACATCTTTAGTGAACTTAACATTAAACGTTTTAGCACCAGTTTGAGTTACATTAGAAACTGTTGGTTTAATACCATCAACTTGTTGCTTCACGACTGTTACAGTAGCTGGGTTTGGAGTTAGAAGGTTACCAGCTTGGTCTTGAAGACCGATAAATGTAATAGTGATTTGTTTGTTAACTTCTACTGAATCACTAGATAGGTCAACAATTACTGATGTAGCACCAGCATCCACAGTTACAGAAGCTCCAGTTACAGTTGTACCGTCAGCATATTTTAATGTAGCACCAGAATAAGCTTTAACTGGTTCCGAGAAGTTAATTTTTACTTTGTTGGCAGAAATTTGTTCTGTACCAGTGATTGTTGGAGCCTTTTCATCAGCTGCGATTGTAACCATTTTCTCATACTTTACGATGTCTTTTCCGTTGTATGATTTCAAGCCGTCAATAACAACATCGTAACGTTTCGAAAGTACGTTTGCCGCTGTGATCGTAAGTGTTTTTCCATCATTCGACAACTCACCCGCAAGATCTCCCGGCTGTACATTGTCAAGTGATGTTAGTGATACAACATTAGCTTTAAACTCTCCGCTTTTACCATCTGCAAACAATGTTGCTTTATCAACTGGAAGGTTGAATTTGACTTCAACTTGTGTAGCGTTAATTCCTTCAACGGATGCAACTTCAAGGTTAGCTGGCTCAGCAACTACAACCGTAACTACAAGTTCCTCAGCGTTGTTTCCTGCTGCGTCAACCGCGCTGTAAGTCACTTTGTAAGTACCAGGTACTTTAGTGTCGATAGCAGTTAGTCTTTCACCAGCTTCGTTTGTGATAACTGAAGTGACTTCGATTTCTTCGTCAACGTTGTCAGTTGCAGTTACTTTTGGAGCTGTGAATTCTGCACCGTATTCTACGTTAAGCGTTTTTTCGCCATCGTAAACTAGTTTTGGTGCTTCAGTGTCTACTTCTGCTTCTAGCTCAACGATAGAAGTTTTGTAGAGGAATGAAGCGAATTGACCGCGTGTTGTTGTGTTTTTAGGGTTGAATTGCGGTGCAACTGGGTTCGTGATGTCGAAGTAGTCTAGTACGTCGATGTACGGACGAGCTTCTGCTTTTGCTTTTGCAAGGTCAGTTACATCTTTGTCGAATTCTGTTTCTTTTACTAGAGTTACTAGGTCTGTTTTATGGATAGCGTCGTATGCTCTTACAAGAACGATTGCCATGTTTTCACGTGTGATATCGTATCCTGCACCGAGTGTGCCATCTGGATAACCGTTAAATACGCCATTGTCTTTTACTAGTGCAGCGTATTTAAGAAGTTCGTCGTTTGTTTTAGACGTGTGATCTTTGAAACGTGGGTTAGTCTTGTAATCTGTTGGCACTTCATAGCCTAGTGATACAAGCCATTTACCCATCATTTTGACAACGTCAGAGCGAGTCAATGTTTTATTCGGTTGGAATGTACCGTCAGTATAGCCGTTGATAACTCCAGCCTCTACTAATGCATTGATAGCTGGTGCGTGTGTGCTGTCTTCTTTCACATCAGTAAATTGTGCTGCGCTAGCCACTGGTGCTACTGCTGTTGCTACTAATGCTGCTGAAGCTGCACCGATCATGAAATTACGATATTTTTTTGGTTGGTTGTTACCCATAAATATATTTCCTCCTCTGAGATGAACTAAATAATTGAGAGCACTGCATCCCATATACATATACCCTCGACTCACATTATTAATCATATTTTTATAAAATGATAGAGGAATTAATTGGATATAAAACCAAAATATCATCCTAACACTTGATATAGAGGGATTTTATCCACCTAAAATTTTTTTTAAAAGAATAGAAGAATCCTGTAATGACAACAATAAATTGAATCTTTTAAACTAATTTTACCCATTTTTTACCTCTTTTACAGGCTTGCTAGATAAGAAATCCAAGAGTAGATTTTTGAACAAACTATGTCCGTTAAAAGAGTACTATTTTCCCCTATTTTTTGTTGGCCTTTTTCAGGAACTGTTGATAAATCGGTTTCAAAGATTTCGGTGTCAACTCGATATCATTTTCATGCGCATACTTAATTGCATGTCCTAACGCGATTGTCATTGCACCGGCTACACTTGCTCCCGCGACCATGCCGGCACCAGGAACTAACTTCACGATTTGCCTAAAAACCGTCTTTCCTATATTTCCGACAATCGTCGCGATAATTAATTCTTTTGCATTATCTTTTGAAATTGGTTTGCCGTACAAGGTTGAGAGTTTCAACATGAGACTGACTTGCAATGCAGTTAACGGTACGAAGTCGGATCCAGGGATCGGAACGGCTCCGATTGTAGCAGCGGATGCTCCTGCTGCAAGGATCCAACGATTGGCGACCGCAGATTTATCGGCCATGTTTGCGGCCATTAATATATCTTTTTTTTTGGTTTCCAATAATGTGAGCACTTCTTTTTGCAACATGCCGATATTTTCCCCCGTCCGGGAGGAAATCGGTGTGACAGGATATTCGTAACCTGTATGGTCTTGCACATATTTCACGAGGCTCGGTATGTCCTCAGCGGCATCTATTTTGTTCAATACAAGAATGATATCTTTGTTCACTTTAGCGATCTTCTTTAATGATTTGAGTTCCGTATCTGATAATACCGTCCCTGCCGCATTTAAAAAGAATAAGACCAAATCCGCCTGCTTATAAAATTTCATCGTTTCTTCGGAATGATCACTATAAATATCGTCCAGTCCAGGTGTATCGACGAAGATGATCTTTTCTTTATAACTGAATCTCTTAATTTCCTGCGTTTCTCCTGGCTTCGCACCGACTTGCGCCACCTCATCTCCCATTAGACGATTGATCGTCGAAGATTTGCCGGCATTCACATCACCAATCATGGCGATCAGTATTTCACTTTCCAATTGTTCGTTGATTTCCGATGATTTCTCTTCGAAGATTTTGTCAAACTGCTCGTCCGACATCCATCGTTGACTCATCTGGATCACCTTCCTCACTTTTCATCTACTTACTTATACGGATAGTATGGCTATAAGATTCATTTACTTATTCACTACCCTATCTGACAGTTAATGAAAATTGAGAAATCAAAAAACCTGTACCTCCGCAGAGATACAGGTTCTAATTCTAAAATATCTTCTTTCGATCTCTTTCTTCCATTAGAATCTGGACAGATTCGCGGAACCGCAAGGAATGGACATTCTCCCTTTCCCGGAGGAATCTCAGTGCATCGGTTAACCCCGGGTCATCTGAAAGGTCAATGAGCCATTGGTATGTCGCCCGCGCTTTCTCTTCCGCAGCAATATCCTCATACAAATCAGCGATCGGATCGCCTTTCGCTTGAATGTATGTCGATGTGAATGGGACGCCGTTCGCATTCTCATAGAAAAGTGCATGGCCGTGGTTAGCGAAATGCCCTGCTAGGCCGGCCTCTTCCAATTGTTGTGGTGTGGCATCTTTCGTTAGTTTATATATCATCGTTGCTAGCATTTCCAAGTGGGAGAACTCTTCAGTAGCAATGTCATTCAACACGCCGATCACTTTGTCAGGAACGGTGTACCGCTGATTCATATAGCGTAGGGCTGCTGCGAGCTCGCCGTCCGCTCCGCCGTATTGCTCCATGATATACCTAGCCAATTTCGGATTACACGTCGTCACTTCAACTGGATATAAAAGCTTTTTTTCATAGACCCACATTCAGTCTCCCCCTTTCACTTTTGCCATGGCCACGGTGGTTGATTCCAACGCCAGCCTGATTCGATTGCCTGTTCGGAAGGTATGGAATAGAGTGAAAGGGGTCCGTATCGATTTTCATATTGACGTCTGAGGCGGGCGGCCTCTTTAATGGCTGCTCTCCATTGGTCCAATGCTTCTTGGTCATCGGGATGCGTATTCGTGTACAGCGTCAGTTCGACGACGACAAAATCGGCCTCCTGCACGCGTTGCATCATTTGACGTTCTTCATCGAATGCATTCACGAAATACCCTCCTCCCGAGAAAATCCATCTGCAAGTATCGGCCAAAGTGTTCCATGGCGGAGCGCCTGCTCGGGTGTGAACTGTGGCAGTCCTGGTGGTTGAAAATTGATGAACAGTTGAGGTGGCAGTACAAACTTCTTCACCCTAATGGGCGGACACGGGTCAAGGGGGGAAATCCATGGTTTGAAGCTTCCCCGGTATGACGGTCGTTCCAAATCTCATCACTCCTCAAGCTATGTTATGCAAGAGGATATGAATTGATTCATTCGTCCAAGTGATGACAAGCATTTTACTAGATTTCTTCTAGTAATTTCTCGAACCATTTTGTACATTGATAGGTTTTATCCCAATCAGGATCCTTGTCATCAACTCCCCAGCAAGCATACAAAGTCGACATCGAAACGGCAGCTTTTAACAGTTTTTCGCGGTCCAAGTCCAAAGAATCACTGAGCAGGTCCACTCGCTTCTTCAACAATACTTCTGGATTCGGCTTTGTGAATAGGTGATTGATGAGGAATGAAACGACGTCAAAGTACGGACTGCCGGCAACACCTTTCGGATCGATCGCAAGCCAGCCTCTTTCGCTTGAAAATAATATATTCTCATGGTGCAGGTCGCCATGCAGCAGTTCGTTGTCTGCTGATGAATGCTGAATTTCATGCAAGTAGTCATTTGCCGTCTTGACCCATTCATTTGGAATCGGACCGTCGTTTTCTTTGAAATTGCCCTGATATTTCGTAAATGCAGTTGCCCAGTCAAGGACCGTTGGAAAGTCGCCGTCTATCGGCAACGGTCGTCGAATTTGTTTCCAAACGTGACAAAAGTTTTGAATGACAACTTCTTCGTCTGTTTCTGTACTAAGCATTGTTCCGGGTTGCAGCTTTTCGAGTAGCATAGCCCCCTGTTCGGCATCAGCTTTTACGAGCACCGCACACCCTTGTCCGTCGTAGTGCTGCACTGTCCGAATTTCGTTTGTAAAATCGAATCCCGGCACTCCCATCTTCAATATGTATGGGTCGTTGTTTTGGTCGGTAACGTGTACGACGTAGTTATAGGAAAGATTCGTGACGGGGCTTTCCAGTGTCAAACCCCAGTTTTCCGCAATGCTGTTCACTTTGCACTCCAACGATTGTAACCACACATCCCCTTGCTCTCCAAAACAGTTGATGATTTTTTCTTGAAATGAAATAGGTATGTTCATGTAGGTTATCTACTTTCATTTAAAAATAGCTCAAGGATTTTTGTGTAAATTACCGGTTGCTCACTATGCACTAAGTGTCCCGCATACGGTACGACGGCAATACGGATCTTCTCGTTTTGTTTTGGATAGAGGGTTGTACCAAGCAATTCATGCTCCTTTTCCTCACCGACTATAAGAAGCGTCCTGCAACGAAGCTCTTCTACAGTTTCAGTCTCGTGAAATGGATACCAATCTTGCTCGATTGATTTCCTCAAAAAATCCTTCCAGTCTGACTGATGGATTGAATTAAAGTATTGAACTGCCTCCACGTTTTCTAATATTCCGTATTGCATTGCCATATCAGCTTTTCTTAATTCATTCCAATTAACTGGTTTCTGAGGCATGATGCCCGATAACGTGAGGCTTTTGACGTAATCCGGAAATCTCTTCGCAAATACTAGTCCGACTAGCGCTCCTAATGAGCACCCGACAATATGTGCCTGTTGGATGTTCAAATGGAGCATAGTTTCGAGCAAGTCGTTGGCCGTGTCTTCAAAGTAGCTATGGATATCCAATTCTTCAATCATAGATTTGCCATGCCCCCGCAAATCGGGAAGGACGACTTTATACGTTTCTTGTAGCTGTTTACGTTGGTATACGAAATCCGTTTCCCCAGTTTGAAGTCCGGTATGCAAGAAGATTACTGGGTGTCCTTCTCCGTAAACGGATGTGTGAAGAATCACCTTCTCAACCCCTTTCTCCTATCGCATCGAGACTGTCCCAGAAATAAGCAATCTCCTTAAATTCTTCTCCCCCTATATCGATCAACGCCTCATCAATAGGTTGTCCGCCAAGTGATTCATAGAACTTTTTTGATGTATTTTGTTCAAGCACCCATACTAGCATCGAAGTAAATCCTTGTTCTTTCAGGTTTTGTGCATTTGCTTGCATCAGTTTCTTACCAATCCCCTGGCCTTGAACTTCATGCAGTAAATAAATTGCATATAACTCCCCATCTGCGTCGTATTTGCCCGTGCGTTCTTTGCCTCCTGTAGCAAAACCGACAATTTTGCCACTTTCGCTTTCAGCAACATATAATGCATTTTTCCCAATGCCTCTGCGCCAATTTTCGGCACGCTGTTCGTACGATAAGTCTTGAAGAACGGACTCGGAAACAATCCCTTTGTAAGTTGTCCTCCAGCTATCGACGTGGACACGTGCAATTCCTTCTGCATCACCTTGTACAGCCTCTCTGATTCTCATGTCATTCCCCCTCGGACACTATTAAATATAGTTTACAGTAAATAGAGAAGTAATAGTATTAATTTTACAAATAGTCTTCCGCATTTATCTTTCAACAAAGATATCGATCATTTCCCAAAAGTTATCGTTCATTTCCCGGAACTTATCGTCATTTAATGACTTTAGGCCTACTGAAGTACAGCGAAAAACCGCCACATTGCCATTTCAATGTGACGGCCCGATTCAAGCAAATCTGCGGTGAACTTTTTTTCCATCGTATGAAAACACGACTTGCTTATTATCCACGTACGTCTCCAAATGAACGATGCGACCCCATAGTTGGTGGATATACGGGAGGACGTTTTCCAAATACGGCACATCCAACTCCGTCTCTTCGTATTTATGCACCAAGTAGAGCTCCCCGTTTCGAACGTAATCCCCGTCATGTACGACAATATAAGGGAAGCCCCCGTTCACCCGCTGCGCAATGAGGCGGTCTTGCACGTTCCGATATTCCTTATCCGTAATTTTATAATGACTTCCTTTTTTCTCGAATATATACATGTCTTCCCTTTGAACGAGCTCTTTCGTCAAGTAGTTCCGGATGAACGAAATGTCGGAGTCCATCTCCCTCACTTCGAACATTTTCTCCCTGCCGGAACCGGGCTTCACCCCTAATTCAATCATCTCTTCCGTCGGATGATCGTACCGCCGCTCGATATCCTCAAAGATCTTCAGTCCTAAATAATATGGATTGATTGACGTTCTGGAAGGCTGGATGACATTCGCGTTCAATTTTGCGAACTCGATCGTTTCGTCGGTTGTCAGATCCATTTCCCTTAAAATCCGCTGGTGCCAGTACGTCGCCCATCCTTCATTCATGATCTTCGTTTCCATTTGCGGCCAGAAATAAAGCATCTCTTCACGGATCATTGTCAGAATGTCTCTTTGCCATTCTTCCAATTCCCGACTGTTTTCCAAAATGAACAGCAATATATCCTTCTCAGGGGAGGCAGGCGTCTTTTTCCGTTTCGTTTCCGTCGGCGGTTTCAGCTTCTTATGGTCCATTCCCCATAAATCATCGTATTCCGTTTTCCGGATCAACGGCACATTGTCTTCTTGCTCCACTTCTTCATTCCCATGACGCCATCTGACAAGTGAAGGGTCGATATGCTCCTGGATTGCGAGCACTGCGTCTAAAAAGCGTTCAACCTCTTCGTTACCATAAACCATTTCATATTGGGCGATCCGTTCAGCGGTTGCTGTCATGCTTTCGACCATGTCCCGTCTTGTATTCGCGAACCGGGCATTATTTTTGAAGAAATCGCAATGGGCCAGGACATGTGCGATGATCAGCTTGTTTTGGATTAATGTATTGCTTTCAAGTAGGAATGCATAGCAAGGATTGGAATTGATGACGAGCTCGTATATTTGGCTGAGGCCCAAATCGTATTGCAGCTTCATTTTATGGAACTGTTTGCCGAAGCTCCAATGTGAAAACCGTGTCGGCATTCCATATGCACCAAATGTATAGATGATATCCGCCGGACAGATTTCGTAGCGCATCGGGTAGAAATCCAACCCGAAACCTTTGGCAATCTCCGTAATTTCTTCCACAGCATATTGAAGTGCCTTGTGCTGTGTCATACGGATCCCTCCAGCTGTTTATGGAAGAACCTTTTCAATGCGTAGTAGACATCCTTGTTTTCCTTCAGAACATAATGACGGAATTTCGGATCGTCGATTTTTTGATACGTATTCATTAACGTGGAATATCTGCTATGTGCATTCACTTCCCCGTAGCCGAACATATTCGATACTTCCATGAGCTGCTCTACTAACGACATGCATTTTCCGTTATCCGAAGACATATTTTCCCCATCCGAGAAATGGAAAGGATAAATATTATAGCGGGACGGATTATATTTTTGGGTAATGAGCTCGAGCGCTTTTTCATAGGCAGTCGAGCAAATCGTCCCCCCGCTCTCCCCCTTCGAGAAAAAGTCGACTTCCGATACGACTTTCGCAATTGTATGATGGGCAATGAATTCGATATCCACTTTTTCATATTTCGTCCGCAAAAACTTCGTCATCCAGAAGTAGAAGCTTCTCGCCATATATTTTTCAAAATTGCCCATCGAAGCGCTCGTATCCATCATCATGAGCACGACCGCTTTCGATTGCGGCTTTACGACTTCATCCCACGTCTTGAAACGAAGATCATCATTATAGATCGGCATGATTTCTGCATTGCCTTCCATTGCATTCCGTTTGAATGCTGCGATGATCGTCCTCTTTTTATCAATATTGCCGAGGAGCCCTTTCTTCCGTATGTCATTGAACTGAATGTCCTCTTCAGTAATTTCCGCTTGTTCCCTTTTTTCTAGATTCGGCAGTTCAAGCTCTTTGAATAATGTCTCTTCGATCTCTGCTATCGACACTTCCGCTTCATAGTAATCCTGGCCCGGCTTATCGCCTGCCTGTTTGCCTTTTCCAGCACTTTGGCTGCCATCACTCGCGACAATGTCCCCCACCTGACTATCCCCGCCACCTTGGCCGACATGCTTCGACTTGCTATGGTTATAACGGATTTTGTATTCATCCAATGATCGTATCGGGATTTTTATGACGTCCTTGCCATCCGACATGACAATGCTTTCTTCACTGATCAATTCGGGCAAATTGTTGTGGATCGCTTTCTTAACTTTATCCAGATGACGTTTCTGATCCTGATATCCTTTTCGGTGAAGCGACCAGTTTTCCTGGGAGACGACAAAAGATTCGCTCTGCTCTTCTTGCATTTCTATTCACCTACTCCAGTCCACTCATTTTTTTATTATATGCAACGACTGGCGGTTCTTGATATGGGTGGATTCGATTACCGGTTCAAAAGACTGCCGACGTACCGTAACAATTCATTTGCCGAAATGGAATTATAGCCATATTCATCAATGAGCCTTGCGACGACTTCGTTTATTTTTTTCAAGTGTGTCTCGTCAGGCATCGCCGATGAAGTTGTAATTTTGACAACATCCTTCAAGTCGGCAAATAATTTCTTCTGGATTGCCTCACGAAGCCGCTCATGGGATTTGTAATCGAACCGTTTGCCTTTCCTTGCATAGGCGGAAATACGGATGAGAATTTCTTCGCGGAAAGTCCTCTTCGCGTTTTCAGAGATTCCGATCTGCTCTTCAATCGAGCGCATCAGCTTCTCGTCCGGATTCATCTCTTCGCCAGTAAGAGGATCTTTCAGCTTATGTTTATTGCAAAATGCTTCGACATTATCCAAGTAATTATCCATCAATGTCCGGGCAGACTCTTCATAGGAATAGACGAATGCCTTTTGAACTTCCTTCTTCGCAATATCATCGAATTCTTTGCGCGCAATCGATATATAATTCAAGTATTCTTCTTTATCGTCCTTGGAAATGGAAGCATGCTGATCCAACCCTTCTTTTAAGGAACGAAGTACATCGAGTGCATTGATGGCATCCACTTCTTTCCGGATGATTGCCGACGAAATCCGGTTGATGACATATCTCGGATCGATGCCGTCCATGCCTTCATTCGGGAATTCCTTTTTCAGCTCTTCCAAGTCGGCACTATTGAAGCCTTCCACATTTTCGCCGTCATACAACCGCATTTTCTTCACGATATCGATGCCTTGCTTCTTCGATATTTTCAAGCGCGTCAATACGGAGAAGATGGCGGCGACTCGGAGGGCATGCGGGGCGATATGCACATGCGCCATATCGCTTTCACGTATCATTTTTTCATAGATTTTCTCTTCCTGGCTCACTTTCAAGTTATAAGGAATCGGCATGACAATGATTCTTGAATGTAGGGCCTCGTTCTTTTTATTGGAAATGAAGGCTCGATATTCAGTTTCATTCGTATGCGCGACGATCAATTCGTCCGCACTGATCAAGGCAAATCTGCCCGCTTTGAAGTTCCCTTCTTGCGTAAGTGATAATAGATGCCATAGGAACTTTTCATCGAGCTTCAACATTTCCTGGAATTCCATCATTCCACGGTTCGCCTTGTTTAACTCGCCGTCGAAACGATAAGCGCGGGGATCGGATTCGGAGCCGTATTCGGCAATTGTCGAAAAGTCGATGCTTCCGGTCAAATCTGCAATATCTTGGGATTTCGGATCAGAAGGTGTGAATGTTCCGATTCCCACCCGCTTATCTTCCGAGAAAAAGATTCTCTCAACGAGGACGTCTTCAATCCGTCCGTCATATTCTTTTTCGAGGCGCATCGTATTTAACGGCGAGAGGCTACCTTCAATCCGAATCCCAAATTCTTTGTAGAAATCATCACGTAAATAGTCCGGAATCAAATGTAATGGATCTTCATGCATCGGACATCCTTTAATGGCATAGACAGCACCTTCATCCGTCCTTGAAAATTGCTCCAATCCTCTTTTCAACAGTGTGACAATAGTCGATTTACCACCGCTTACGGGACCCATGAGTAGTAGGATCCTCTTTCGTACATCGAGCCGTTTTGCTGCTGGATGAAAGTATTCGTTCACAAGCCGCTCAATTGTATCCTCAAGACCGTAAATTTCATTTTCGAAAAAGCGGAATTTTGTATAACCGTTTTCTTTCGTTTCACCATGGCTCTTGATCATTTCATACACTCTCGAATGTGCCGTTTGCGCGACTTCTTTACGTTCCCTTAAGATGTCTAAGTAATCGGCGAAGGTACCTTCCCACTTCAACTTGCTCTCTTCTTCACGGAAATGTTCCAACTTACGTAAAATGTCCATTCATTTCCCTCCATTCAGGGCCTGGTTTCAATCATTGTATGCGGGGAAGCTCTGTAAAATGAGCCTTACAAAACAAGCGGCTAAACGAATATACTCGTTTAGCCGCCTCAGCTTGTTGACAAACGCTCG
Organism: Sporosarcina sp. Marseille-Q4943; assembly: GCF_943736995.1. Classification (GTDB taxonomy): domain Bacteria; phylum Bacillota; class Bacilli; order Bacillales_A; family Planococcaceae; genus Sporosarcina. The sequence continues at coordinate 633,104 of NZ_OX031157.1, forward strand.
CATACTGCGTTGCTCGCCTCGCTCGTCCCATCATGAACTATAGTTCTATTCGGGTCTTCGCTCGACTTCGCGCCTTGTCTGGCAAGCGTTTTCAAGCCAAGCTGAAGGAGACACCTATTCATTCCTACAAACTCTAAAAAGACTGTAGACAAAGAAAAAAATGCTTTGTCTACAGTCTTAAGTGACGCCTGCATCAGTTTTCTGGATATGTTTTTCTTAGAAATATGATTGATTGGTTGATGAGCTGTTGCAACACTTCGATATCGATATCGTCCACTTTATTAATGTACACGCACGCTTTTCCGGTAGTATGCTTTCCGAATTTGGCGAGGAGTGCTTCACGCTCGGTGTCCCCCGGAGCGAAGTAGAGGCTTATTTTCGCCTTACGGGGCGAGAAACCGACTAACGGTGCGTCCCCTTCATGCCCGGTTTTATAGACATAATGGTACGATCCGAAGCCGATGATGCTCGGCCCCCACATTTTTGCCTCATAGCCGGTCGTTTCGGTGAAGATGTCCAACAAACGGTAAGCGTCCTCCCGTTTTTTCGAACTGTCTACAGCTTCAATGAATTCAATAACACTCGCGTCTGTTTCTTTCGTTTTTTGTTCGTACATTCTGTATCCTCCCTCCTATATTTCTGAATGGTGCAATTACTTGATATTGTGCCAAAGTTATACTAACGTTAAATGCACACTAACTCCTTTATTTACGTACTACTATATAGGTTGTTTGACCGTAGCGCAAAACGGAAATAATTTATCTTGACTAGGTAGTTTTTTACTCTATAATTAAAATGATTTTCCCGATTTTGTCGAAAAAAGGAGTGATATTCGGGTTGGAAAATAAGCTGAAGTTATACGGCTTTAACAACCTCACCAAAACACTTAGCTTCAACATCTATGATGTGAGCTATGCAAAAAGTGAGCGGGAGCAAAAAGATTATATTGCCTATATCGATGAGCAGTACAATTCCGAACGATTGACGAACATTCTCTATCATGTCACGGAAATCATCGGAGCCCATGTGTTAAATGTGAGCAAACAAGATTATGATCCGCAAGGCGCAAGTGTCACCATCCTTATTACAGAGGAGACACTTCCAGTCGCGCTGATCGATGAATCTTGCAATCGGGGGGCAATTGACATTTTGAAGACCCGGGATTCGGTTGTTGGTCATTTGGACAAAAGCCATGTCACCGTCCATACGTATCCTGAATATCACCCGGATAATTCAATCGCCACTTTCCGTGTCGATATCGAAGTATCGACTTGCGGTGAAATTTCCCCATTGAACGCATTGGATTACCTAATTGGCAGCTTCGATTCGGACATTATCACGACAGATTATCGCGTACGCGGGTTTACTCGGGATGATAGAGGGAAGAAGTTATTTATGGACCATAAGATGACGTCGATCCAAGATTATATCGACAGTGAGACGTTGCAAAAATATGATGCCATCGATGTCAATGTATATCAATCAAATATATTCCATACAAAGCTGCTGATCAAAGACATCAATTTACAAAATTACCTTTTCAATACGGATGTGTACGAAATCCCTCCGAAAGAAAGGCTGAATATCACAAACAATTTACGTAAAGAGATGATTGAAATTTTCAGCGGTTCCAACATATACGAAGAGTGAGAGGACGGTGGTGAACATTCTTTCACAAGAGAAAGCCCCGATTATGGAGGCTCTAAACAATTACAAGAAGATGCGGGTCGTTCCTTTTGATGTCCCCGGCCATAAACGTGGCAGAGGAAACGAGGAACTGACCGCTTTTTTAGGTGAGAATTGCATGACAGTGGATGTCAACTCTATGAAGCCATTGGATAATTTGATTCACCCTGTTTCTGTCATCCGGGAAGCCGAGGAGCTTGCAGCTGAAGCGTTCGGAGCGAAGCATGCCTTTTTCATGGTGAATGGAACGACTTCAGCCGTCCAAGCGATGGTGATGACAGCATGCAAGGCAGGCGAAAAGATCATCATGCCCCGGAATGTGCACCGAAGTGCTATCAATGCACTCATCCTAAGCGGAGCTGTCCCTGTCTATGTCAATCCGGGTGTTAACAATGAACTCGGGATTCCTTTAGGAATGTCCGTGAAAGACGTTGAGAGAGCAATCCTTGAGCATCCAGATGCAAAAGCGATTCTCATCAACAACCCGACGTATTACGGAATCTGTTCGAATATGCAGGCAATCACAGATCTTGCCCATCGACATGGAATGCTCGTCCTTGTTGACGAAGCACATGGAACGCACTTTTATTTCAGTGACGACCTGCCTGCTTCTGCAATGTCGGTCGGGGCTGATATGGCTTCTGTCAGCATGCATAAATCAGGCGGTTCATTGACCCAAAGTTCATTGTTGTTGATTAATAACGATGTGAGTGAAGGTTACACGAGACAAATTATCAATTTGACACAAACGACGAGCGGTTCGTATTTGCTCCTCTCCTCCCTCGACATATCGAGGAAAAACCTCGCCCTAAACGGCCAGGAAATCTTCCGGAAAGTCGGGGAGATGGCGCAGTACACCCGAGATGAAATCAACAAGATCGACGGATACTATGCTTTTTCGGAGGAGTTGAAAAACGGCGATACGATTTTCGATTTCGATACGACAAAGCTTTCCGTCCATACCCTGGAATTAGGATTGGCTGGCGTCGAAGTGTATGACATCCTGCGGGATGAATATGACATTCAAATCGAGTTCGGAGACATCGGCAACATTCTGGCTTACATATCAGTCGGAGACCGCCGTTTAGATCTCGAACGGCTCGTCTCGGCACTCGCCGAAATTAAAAGGCGCTACAGCAAGGACAAAAGTGGATTGTTCGATCATGAATACATTACACCACAAGTCGTTTATACGCCCCAAAGAGCGTTTTATGCGCCCAAGGAGACTCTTCCTATCAACGACAGTGCCGGCCGGATTGCAAGCGAGTTCGTCATGGCCTACCCACCTGGCATACCGATTTTGGCTCCGGGTGAACGGATCACCCCCGAAATTCTTCAATACATCCAGTATTGCAAAGATAAAGGAAGCTTCATGACAGGTACGGAAGATAGTAAGATCGAGCATATCAATGTCTTGAAGGAGGCTGAGCAATGAACTTATGGTTTAAGGAAAATCACTCGCCGAATGTCCAATTTTCGATGAAGGTCATTGAACATCTGTACACCGGGAAAAGCGAGTTCCAGAAAATCGATGTGCTAGAAACAGCTGAATTCGGCCGCGTTCTCACATTGGACGGATACGTCATGGTCACTGAAAAGGATGAATTCATTTATCACGATATGATCACACACGTACCGATGGCAACCAATCCCGGCATTAAGAAAGTGCTCGTCATCGGAGCTGGTGACGGCGGCACAATCCGTGAACTGACGAAATATGATTCAATCGAGCATATTGATATGGTTGAAATCGATGAAAAGGTCGTCGACGTGTGCCGGGAATTCATCCCCCAAACTGCGAGTAAACTCGACGATCCGCGTGTACATCTCCATTTCGAGGACGGCTTGAAATTCGTCCGTTCGCGCAATGATGAGTACGATTTAATCATCGTCGACTCTACGGACCCTTTCGGACCGGGAGAGGGCTTATTCACAAGGGAGTTTTACGGCAACTGCTATAAGGCGTTGAACGATGAAGGCATCCTTGTCAATCAACACGAAAGCCCTTTTTACGAAGAAGATGCGCTCGGTATGCAACGGGCGCATAAGCGGATTATCGGGTTTTTCCCGGTATGCAAAGTGTACCAGTTGCACATTCCGACTTATCCTTCGGGACATTGGCTGTTCGGATTCGCCTCCAAAAAATATGATCCTATCAATGATTTGGATGCAGATGCTTGGAATCGGCTCGGCTTGCAAACGAAGTATTACAACACCGACATCCACGTCGGCTCGTTTGCATTGCCGAACTACGTAAAGGAGCAATTGGAAGATGTTGAATAAAAATATTGAAACGTTCATCGGATGTGACAATGAATTTGAAGAAGCGGGCATCGTCGTTTTCGGGGCACCTTTCGATTCGACCACTTCATACCGTCCTGGAACACGCTTCGCAAGCAAGGTGATGCGCGGTGAATCATTTGGTATTGAGACGTACAGTCCTTATCAAGATAAAGATCTAGAAGACATCCCCGTCTATGACGGTGGAGATCTTGAATTAAGTTTCGGGAACACGGTAAAGGCTTTAGACCAAATTGAGGAGTATACGAGGAAAATCGTCCAGGCAGGAAAGCTCCCATGCATGATTGGCGGCGAGCACTTAGTGACTCTCGGAGCTGTCCGAGCTGTTGCAGAACAATATCCTGACCTGCATATTATCCAATTTGATGCCCATGCGGATTTACGGGACGATTACCTCGATGAAAAACTATCGCATGCAACTGTCATCCATCGTGTATGGGACATTGTAGGAGATGATCGAATCTTCCAATTCGGTATCCGTTCGGGAGACCGGAGCGAGTTTGAATGGGGCAAGGATCGGGTTTTCACAAACAAATTCAATTTTAATGGATTGGAAGATGTCGTTGAAAGATTACAAGGGAAACCGGTTTATCTGACAATCGATTTGGATGTACTGGATCCTTCGGTCTTCCCTGGAACAGGCACTCCTGAAGCTGGCGGCGTCAGTTTCATGGAGCTATTGCAAGCGATTTTGACAGTCAGCGGCCTCAATATAGTTGCCTGCGATGTCAACGAACTGTCGCCGATCTATGATCAAAGTGGAGTTTCGACAGCAGTAGCTTGTAAAGTACTTCGTGAACTTTTATTAGCAGTACAAAAATAATACTTGGTGGTGTTTTGATTGGGTAAAGCGTTAATCATTGGAGCAGGTGGAGTAGCAAGTGTAGTTGTGCATAAATGTGTACAAGTACCTGATGTATTTGAAGAAATTTGCATCGCGAGCCGTACAAAATCGAAATGTGATGCGTTGAAGGAAAAGCTTGATGGCGGCCGCACAAAAATCCAAACAGCGCAAGTGGATGCAGACAATGTTGATGAGTTGGTTGAACTGATCAACAGCTTCAAGCCGGACATCGTCATCAATGTCGCATTGCCGTACCAAGACTTGACGATCATGGATGCGTGCCTTGCAACTGGTGTCCACTACTTGGATACAGCGAACTACGAGCCACTCGATACAGCGAAATTCGAATATAAATGGCAATGGGCTTATCGCGAGAAGTTCGAGGAAGCTGGACTTACTGCAATTCTCGGCTGCGGCTTCGACCCAGGTGTAACTGGCGTCTTCTCCGCTTATGCGCAAAAGCATTATTTCGACGAAATCCATCAAATTGATATTGTGGACGCTAATGCGGGAGACCATGGCTATCCATTCGCAACAAACTTCAACCCGGAAATCAATATCCGTGAAATAACGGCTAACGGCCGCTACTGGGAAAACGGTGAGTTCATCGAAACTCCGCCACTTTCCGAAAAACGCGTATACGATCTGCCTGAAATCGGTCCTAAAGATGTTTACCTTCTCTATCACGAAGAGTTGGAATCACTTGCACAAAATATAAAAGGCATTAAGAAAATCCGTTTCTGGATGACGTTCTCTCAAAACTACTTGACCCACTTGAAAGTGCTTGAAAATGTTGGCATGACATCGATTGAGCCGATCAATTTCGAAGGTCAAGAAATCGTTCCATTGCAATTCCTGAAGGCAGTTCTTCCAGATCCTGCTTCCCTCGGGCCACGTACAAAAGGAAAAACAAACATCGGATGTATTTTCCAAGGAACGAAAGATGGTGAGGAGAAAACGTATTACGTCTATAACGTATCCGACCACCAGGAATGCTATCGCGAAGTCGGTTCCCAAGCGATTTCCTATACGACTGGCGTGCCAGCGATGATCGGCGCGATGCTCTTGCTGAAAGGCGAATGGAAAAAGCCTGGCGTTTATAACGTTGAGGAGTTCAATCCGGATCCATTCATGGAAGCATTGAACGAATACGGTCTGCCTTGGCAGGAAGATTTCAACCCAGAGCTGATCGATTGATAGGAGGCGTGCAACAAATGAATTTGAATTTCGATCCACATGCAGTCCCCTCCCCTTCGTATGTAGTTGACGAAAAGCTGTTGATTAAAAACCTTGAACTGCTGAAGTCGGTGATCGATAGGACAGGCTGTAAAATTCTTTTGGCCCAAAAGGGCTTTTCGATGTTTTCCGTCTATCCGCTTATCGGGCAATATTTGGACGGCGTGACGTCAAGCGGATTATTGGAAGCTAAGTTAGGATACGAAGAGATGGGGAAAGAAGTGCATACGTACTCCCCTGCCTTTTCAGAAGCTGATTTTGAAGAAATCCTTTCGTACTCCGATCATCTCGTGTTCAACTCATTTGATCAATGGAGACGTTTCAGAGATAAAGTGAAAAACTACCCGAAGCCGATTGAATGCGGCATTCGGATCAATCCCGAGTACTCGGAGATTGAAGTCGATATGTATAATCCATGCTTCACATTTTCACGTTTCGGCGTGACGCTTGAAAATTTCGAACCGGATGAGCTGGAAGGGATTAGCGGCTTGCATTTCCATACGATGTGCGAGCAGAATTCCGACACGCTTGCGCGGACAATTCAAGTCGTCGATGAAAAGTTCGGCAAGTATTTGAAAGACATGAAGTGGATCAATTTCGGAGGCGGCCATCATATTACACGTCCTGATTATGATATTGAAACACTGATCGAATCCATCTTGTTCATGAAAGAAAAATACGGCCTTGATGTCTATTTGGAGCCGGGTGAAGCAATCGCCTTGAACACTGGTTTCCTCGTCTCCACTGTGTTGGATACGTTGCATAACGGTATGCCGCTTGCCATTTTGGATACTTCGGCTTCCTGCCATATGCCCGACGTTCTAGAAATGCCGTACCGTCCCGAAATCGTCGGTGCGGGGCTGCCGAATGAAAAAGCGATCACATATCGGTTCGGCGGACCGACATGCCTTGCGGGGGATGTCATCGGAGATTACTCGTTCGATCAGCCGTTGATGCCTGGCGATAAGCTTGTCTTCTGCGACATGGCCCACTATTCCATGGTGAAGAACAACACATTCAATGGCATGGAACTACCTGCCATCGTGTTGAATACTGTAGAGAATGGCCCGAAGGTGATCAAAGAATTCGGCTATGAGGACTTTAAAGAGCGTTTGTCGTAATAGAAAAGGGTTGCCATGACTTTGAAGTTAAGTCTGGCAGCCCTTTTCATACACTGATGATACTATTGTTTTAAAGTTAAGGTGCACCGGTCAAATTTTTTAAGTCAGTCGAACCAAAGATGATTAATAGCAATAAGATAATTAAGATGACTATATTTATGAATGAAGTCCCTGAAAAAGTTTTTGTATCTAACATTCTTATCTCCCCTGTCCTCTATTCATCCGTTGTTGAATCCCGTCAAATATTTCATCGATTGTAATATCCCCATTTTCATTTAAGAAATCAGCCATTTTATTATTATTTTTTGAGTCATTTTGGAAAGCGCCGATTAATGTTACCGAAACAGATGGGCTATTACGGTAAAGTTCAACAGAGTCCACTTTTAGTTTGCCCAATAATAGAAGTGATGCCGCGATGATCTCCAAATCTTTTCCTTTCAATAGATCGTTTAGGGTATACGATGAATTGACATTTTCATTATTATTCCTTTTATACAACTCAGACACTTCCTTTTTCGGGTGAGTGACGTTACCCCATCATATTTCAGTGTATGAGCTGATTGACAAAGAAGTGTGTACAATATAGCTCGCCCTGTATATCTCCATAAAAAAGCCCGGAGTACTGCTTATGACAAGCAGGTTCCGGGTTTTGTCGTCTTATTGATTTCCTAGGAGCATTTCAAGGACGTCTTCAGATACGTATGTTTTATTACCGCCGATCAACTCGGGTGCAACGGTGAATTGTTGGAGGCTTTTATTGTATCCGTACATTTTCTCTCCACGCGTGATGGTAAAAGTGACATTCCCCTTCGTGAGAAGCGCTCCATTCGTTTCTGGCTGTGATAGTACGTAGTAGCCGAGCTCTTCCGCAACTTTGCGCAATGGAATCATCTTCACGCCATCTTTCATATAATGGTCGTTTTCAATCAGGACTAAAACAGACTCTGGAACTGATGGAGCTTCCTCCGCCTCTTCTCCCTGTTCCTCATCGGTCAATGGATTGAGCGCAATGATTTTAGTTGGAGGTGTTTGTGGCGGCAAGCTTTTCGTCGTAATTGAGTAAAACACGACCAATTCTTTATCTTTCAAATCGGCCTTTTCAATTTTTTCGCCTTGCTGGTTTTCGATTGCCGTCTCTTCTCCTATATTCAGCTTTAATTCTTTGTCCACGCTTAGGAAGTCTTTATCAAATTTACCAACTTTCACACTGCCAGGCTTTTCTTCATCGATGACAATGAATAATTCGGGCGTAATTTGCGCTGGATAAATCAAGATCATCGGCTTGTTTTTATCATAGTAAGCTTCCACTTTCATATCCTTTTTCAAGTCGGCCGGTTTCATTTCATTAGTTGTACCGCTATTGAATAGGAGTGTC